>CALBUZ010000001.1 GCA_937969105.1 uncultured Collinsella sp.
AGAACTTCAAGAAGTGGAAAAAGACGGCAAGGGCGAAGGTGTTCGAATGCATGATGACGCCTCCGAAAGCGGGGATGTAAATAAAAGGTGGAGCGACTGCAAAAGAGCCGCTTCACTGGGTAAAATCAGGATGTGCCGCGGAACCCGCTCCTCAGTCGGTCAACTTTGGAAGCGCGGGCAACGCAGGTGCTATCGTCTTAAAGGGTCGGCTGCAACCGACCCTTTTCTATGACTCCCTTCGCTATCCGTTACTGCTTATATTCCCGCCAGATCGAGTAGAGGTTCCAGGCAATTCCGTGGGAGGCATCCTACCCATCCCATGGTTTGGAGCAGTGTCGATCTAACGGGCAATCAAGCCTCTAGCACTCTTTGAATTGAGCGAGCATCTGCCCGAAGAGGCTGAGCCCGGATGGCTCATAAATGAGCGAGCCACCATCTTCGGTTCGGTAGACCCCGCAGGGGAGGTAACGCCCGTCGGGGAGGACGTAAAGGTTTCCCTCCTCCCTTAGTCCCGCTGGGAGCATCGGTATCTCGTTCTCGTCTACTTGGAACTCGTCAATATTCGCGATCTTCCTCTCCATGATGCCTCCTGCCTTATTTCTTGAATGGCACCCTAAAACAAGCAGTTCTCAATCAGCTCCTTGCCGCGTAGGGTGTCTATCCACTCCCGTGGAATTGCATCGATACCGTATGCCGTGCCGGCGAGGGCGCCTGCGACGGCTGCGGTGGTGTCAGTGTCGTCGCCCAGGTTGACGGCGGCAAGCACACAATCTTCGTAGCTGCTGGTGTTGACGAAACACCAGGTGGCTGCCTTAAGCGTGTCACGCACGAAGCCACCTGATCTGATTTCCTGCTTTGGCACGCCTTTCAAATGAAGCGCCCACGAGGGGAGCGCGTCGTTCAGCACGTCTCTCATCAGCTCGACAAATATGACGCATGCGTCGGTCGACGTTCTGTGGGCGTGCGTAATCGCGGAGACCTCGCAGATCTCGTCGTCCGTCGCATCGACAAACGCCAGGGGCGCGATGCGCATGAGCGAGCCGTTGCCGTTGTCGCGCTCGCCGGAGCCTCCTTTGCCGGTGTGCAGGGCGCGGGCGGTCGTGCCGCCGTAATCGAAAACGCCGTCAATCGTATACTCGCCACGGGCAATCCAGCCTACGAACTTGTCGCGCATGTCCGCGGTGTCGATATGCCCGAGTTCCCTAATCGAGTCACAGGTAGCAAGCGTCATAGATGTGTCGTCGCTCCAGGTGCCGGCGGGCTGCCCATGCGTGCCGTAGCCGATCATGTCCGTGCATTCGAACGTGCCGCGAGGCATAAACTCGTATGGAACGCCCAGCGCGTCGCCGACGGCAAGTCCATAGATGCAATCGCGCAGCGTTGTTTTCGGTCTGTCTGTCATGGAAAGCTCCTCTTTTCCGGGTGATGTGGAGCGCCATCGGGGGTGTCGGTCGCAATGTGCTGCTACCCTTGCGTTTCGCCATTAGCCGCTTCGTTGATGGCGCGGTACTCGGCACTCAGCTCGCGTGCCAGCTCTTCCTTACTTGGAAGATACGGCAGGTATTTGGCGGCAAACACTTGGTCGTTGTCTTCGGGCAGCGTGTACTCGACGATCGAATCGCTTTTGTCCGCGCAGAGCACGATGCCTATGGGCGGATTGTCGCCTTCGTTCATGAGCTCGCGCGTGTAGTAGTTCACATACATTTGCATCTGGCCCAGGTCCTGATGTGTAAGGTCATCGGTCTTAAGGTCGATGAGCACGAAGCAGCGCATCAGATAGTTGTAAAAAACAAGGTCAATATAGAAATGGCGCCCATCAAAGGTGATGCGCTTTTGGCGCGCCTCGAAAGCGAAGCCACGGCCAAGCTCCAGCAGGAACTTCTGAAGATGCGTGATGAGCGCCTGCTCTAGATCGCTCTCGCGAAACGTAGCATCGTCCGAAAAACCTAAAAACTCCAGTACATATGGGTCGCGGATGATATCCTCGGGGCGACGAGCCGGGGCGCTCTTTTGGATTTCCTGGGTGACGGCCTCCTTGTCCTTGCTGGCAAGCAGGCGCTCGCGGAACATGGTGTTGATCTGGCGCTCGAGCTGACGCGTGCTCCAGCGAGAGTCGGCGCATTCGTTCATGTACCAGGCGCGAGCTTCGGGGTCGGGAATGCGTATTAACCTGCGATAATGTGTCCAACTCAATTCGGGACGCAGTGAGTCCCGAATTGGAAATACAAGATAGAACTGACGCATTTTACGTAGCTCTCTTGCTTCAAAACCTTTACCAAAATCCTTGGTAAGTCTGATTGCGAGGGCCTTGAGCAGCGCCTCTCCATACTTGGCGCGCCCCTCTCCGCCCTGTTCATCAACAATACTCTTGCCGATCTCCCAATATGCCTCAACCATCGCAAAGTTAACGGCGGTATAGGCCTTGTCGCGAGCGGCGTTGAGAATCGAGGAAACCTGCTTGTAAAAAACTTCTGGCACGATTGCCGATTCCCCGCGGTTTACCAGTTCACCCATCACCATCGCCCACTTTCCTCCTGCCCACTTTCCTCCTGACGGAATGCATATCAAACTGCATTTAGTTTAAGGCCTCGTGGGGACATGAATTGCGCTGCTGCCCTGGCGCCTTCGCGAGGAGATCTCGAAGCGGCTAAAATGTGACCATTGAGACAGTTTTAACGAACCCCATGGGGAGCGATGCGTATGGACAACGACACTTTGCTGTTTCAGGACAAGGGTTCGGGCAGGTTTAAAGACGTCAAGATCTACCCTAACCGTATCGAGGTGCTCAAGAAGGGCACGTTTGGTGGCAAGCACACCGAGATCGTTTACCTTAAGGACATCACGGGGGTCAACAGGATCAAGGGCCGCGACGTTTTCCTACGCAACAGGCTGTTGACTGCCTGCGTCTTTTGCCTCAGCAGCCACGCGAAGGCGCAGGAATTCGTCAATGTTCTGAACATGGTGATGTGACCGGGCGCCTTCGAACACAAAAAACCGGGATGCAAGGAGTCGCACCTTGCATCCCGGCTGAGCTAAAACGGCGCTGCTGCATGCCGTTGGAGCTTTAGCGCTTAATCTCGATATCCTCGAGCTTGACGTCCATGGCCTCGGTCTTGGCCTTGGCGATGTCGTCGGCAAATTCCAGAGACTCCATCATGGTCTCGACGGCGTCCTTGTGCTCCTCGACATTGTCGATGCGCACGTACACGCTGCCGCCGTCAACGTCGGTGAAGTACTCGGTCGTCACGCCGCCCGAGTGCGTAAAGTAGGCGCTGCGCCAGGTCTTGCCGTTGTACTTAACGGGATCGCTCTCGGTCCATCCGGAGTTGGCCTTCCATTTGGCCTCGTAGTCGAACAGTTCATCGGCGTTCTTGTCAGGATCGAAGACGGGGATGAAGCGGTCGCTGGCGTGCTCGCTCTCGGTGAACTTAAACTGGGCCCTATCGGCCGTGTCGCCGGCAACGTCGGTGATCTCGACGCCCTCGGGGACCTCGACCTTAAACCAAATGAAGTCGGTCCTCATGTCCACGGCTGGCTTTTCTGCTCCGCCGCTACCGCCACTTCCGGTAGCGCCACCGCTTCCGCCACAACCCACCAGGGCAACCGCGGCAAAGAGACTGATGCAGAGGGTGAGAATCGCAAAGGCCTTCTTTTTCATGGTCGTGTCCTCCTCGATCTGTAACCGCCCATGGATTACCTGCCTTTACTGTACGCGCGAGCGGCTCGTTCAGGTGGGCCATGTGTCCCATTCTGGGGGCCGGATTTGCGCCGACAAGTGGCAATATGTTCGGGCGCAAAAGAGGGGAGGGTCGATCCGATCCTCCCCTGGCTGGGCGTCCGATCATTTAATGACTGCGCATGCGATGCTGCGTGCGAGCCCCTAATGCTTGATCTCGATGCTCGAAATCTCGACTTCGCGTGCCTCGGCAACTGCCTTCGCCATGTCATCGGGAAACTCGATGGAGTTGAGGAGCGCCTCGGCTTCTTTCTTATGCAGATCGAAGTTCGAGATGAGGACGTAGACGCTTCCCGGCTCAACGTCGGTAAAGAGGAGGGTTGAGACGCCGCTGTTGTCCTCGTACGTTCCGACGAGCCACGTCCTGCCGTTATACTCGACGGACCCGCCATCCTTCCACTGGAACGTATCACCTTTCTTTTCTGCCTGGTCGGCGTGGGATTCCTCTGCCGTCAGCGCTTTTTTTCCAAACGGGGATAAAGCGATCGGCCGAACCGTTCTCGTCTTCGGGGAAGGTGAGCTGGACCCTGTCGGCATTCTTGCCAGCGGAGTCGCTTACGCCAACGCCCTCGGGTATCTCGACCTTAAACCAAATGAAGTCAGTCTTCTTGGTAACGGGGGCCTTTTCTTTGCTCTCGCTCTTGGATGCGCTGCTGCCTCCGCCTCCGCTTGACGCACTTCCGCCGCAGCCCACAAGGGCGAGCGCGGCAAAGAGGGCGATGCAAAGGGAAAGGATCGATAGGGTCTTTTTCTTCATGGTGGCGTCCTCCTTGTCTGTCGGTGACATCACGGCGCCGCGGGTTGTTGGAGCCGTTGGTGTATGTTGCTATTCGCAAGCGTGGCGGATGTCGTTGTGTGTGGTGCGGCGATACCTCCGTTCTTAGTTTTCGGCCGTTGAGTGGCCGTGCCCCAACGGGTTCCTTACTTATAGATATGCCCCAGCTTGTGCTGCCCGGGGGTCTCGAAAGGTGGGCCATATGTCCCATGTTTGGGGCAGACGCATGGGACGGCACGGGTCGGCATCGGCTTTTTCATGTTGCGCAACAGCGCCCTGGGTGGGGGCGTATAGACTTGGCTGTGACAAAAACTAAACCACGAAAGGTCGAACGATGTTCTGTCAAAAATGCGGACAGCAAGTGCCCGATGGATCGACGTTTTGTACGCACTGTGGGGCCTCGCTGGCGGGTGGCTCCGCGCCGGCATCTGCGGGCGCTGGTCCTTCCTCCGCCCCGGGCCTGACCCAGTCGATGCCACCGGTCGCGCCTGCGCCTCAAAAGCCTAAGAGCAAGGCGCCGGTCATTATCGCGGTTGCGTGTGCCGCCGTGGTACTCCTCGGGGGTGGCACGGTGTTTGCGCTCACGATACTTAACGGGCCCAAGAGCTCCGGCACGCAAATCTCGGTGATCGATACCGGGTCTTCGGACGAGAAAGATTCTTCTGCCAAAAAGAAGAGCGACAAGTCCAAGGCCAAGGAATCCTCGTCGCCCGATGACGAGGCCGTTCCCGAGGACGAATCGGCATACTACGGCTCGGCCGATTCGGACGATTACCTAACCGACGTGTATACGTACACGAATGACATGCATCCTTATAGCATGTCGATTCCCAATCGCTTTGAGATGGAAGATACTCCCAGCGGCAGTGGCGCCAGGTATGAGGATCCGGAGACGGGTTTTGTGATCAACCTTTTTGGCTACGTCAACATTAACGAAGAAACCGCACACGAGATGTTCGTCGACGCGGACACCTCGGGCAAGGCCGACCTCTATACCGCAGAGGGCGACAACTGGTACGTGGTCTCGTGGCGCGAGGGCGACACGATCATTTACGAAAAGACGATCGCCACGGATTCGACGATTGCCACGGCGCATTTGGAGTACTCGACTGCAAACCGCGACATGGGGTCGAAGATTATCGATACGCTGCTGCCGACGTTTCAGGTGGACTAGGCGCCCGCGCCTATAGCCGGCAATCGGAAACGCCGATAGCCAGAGCTCCTGACAGCCTTTGTCTTATGGGTTAGACTGGGCTTCAATAAAACCGATGAATGGGACAACCGCTTCCTGGCGTCGTTGTCCCATTTTTTATTATGCGTGCGGCCCTTGGTGGCCGGCGCGGTGGGCAGAGGTGTTTCGATGAGCCAAGAGATGATGGATAAAACCTGTCGCGGTTTTGCCGAGGCGTTGGCTGCACGCGAGCCGGTTCCCGGCGGCGGCAGCGCCAGCGCGTTTGTGGGAGCACTGGGTGTCTCGCTGTGCGGGATGGTTGCTCGCTATGGCGCGACGAACCCCGCGCTTGCCGATCGCGCAGACGATCTGACGCACGCGTTTGCCCAGGCAGACGAGCTGGCTCAGGAGCTTGTGGGTCTGGTCGCCGAGGACGTTCGTGCGTACGGCCAGGTGTCCGCTGCGTATGGTATTCCGCGCGAGGATCCGGCTCGACCGGCTGCGATTCAGGATGCGCTGCACGTTGCCGCCATGCCGCCATATCGGATCATGGATGCGTGCGGGCGTGCGCTGGCGCTGCTCGAGGACATGGCGGACAAGGGCTCCCGACAGCTGCTGTCCGACGTGGCATGCGGCGCCGTGTTCTGCCGTGCCGCCATGCAGGGCGCGAGCTTGACGCTCTTTGCGAACACCACGTCTATGAAAGACCGGGCGCGCGCCGAGGAGCTCGAGACGGCGTGCGATGAACTGCTCGATACGTGGCTGCCGCGCGCCGATGCGCTGGCGCGCCGTGCTGCCGACGCCGCAAGGAAGAGGGGATAGCCATGGCAGAGCTGCTGAAGGGTGTTCCCGTTGCCCGCGCTTTGACCGAGGAACTCGCTGCTCGCTGCGCGGCTTTGCGTGAGCGCGGCGTTGTGCCGACGCTGGCCATCGTTCGCGTGGGCGAACGCGAGGACGACCTATCCTACGAGCGCGGTGCCCTCAAGCGCTGCGAGAAGGTTGGCATTGAGGCTCGCCGCGTGTTGCTTCCTGCCGATGTTTCTCAGGACCAGCTACTGGCGGCTATTAAGGACATCAATGCCGACCTGGCTGTTCACGGATGCCTGATGTTTCGCCCGCTGCCCGCTGGGCTTGACGAGGATGCGGTTGCCGCGGCGCTCGATCCCGCCAAGGATGTTGACTCCATGACGCCGGCCTCGCTACTTACCACGCTTTCGGGGCGAGGCGAGGGCTTTGCTCCCTGCACGGCAGAAGCCGTGTTGGCGTTGCTGGACCATTACGGCGTTGAGCTGGATGGGGCTAAGGTCGCGGTCGTCGGTCGATCGCTGGTGATTGGCCGTCCCGTTGCTGCCATGCTTACGGCTCGCAATGCCACAGTGACGACGTGCCATACGCATACGCGCGACTTGGCTGCCGAGTGCCGTTCTGCCGACATTGTTGTTGCCGCGGTTGGACGTGCGCGCACGATTGGCGCGGATGCGGTCCGCGAGGGCCAGACGATCGTCGATGTGGGCATCAACTGGGATGAGGCCGCCGGCAAGCTGGTCGGCGACGTTGATTTTGATGCTGCGGAGCCGATCGTTAACGCCATTACACCCGTGCCGGGCGGCGTGGGGGCTGTGACCACTGCGATTCTCGCCAAGCACGTGATCGAGGCGGCGGAGCGCGCATCGAAATAGGTGTTTTGGGCTGTTTGAGGGGTTAGCTATATACCACGCGGTCAAAAAATGCCAAATATGAGTACTGTTGCCAAGATAGTCACATATGTTTTATGAGATTTGGGCTCCCTAGCGATATTCATTATCGGTAGGGAGCCCATTTTATTGAACCTATGGGGAATAACGTTGTCTTGCTTGGTGGCGCGCGCAGACGTGGTGTAAGAGCGTCCCGAGGTCCGTCGCTGCAAGTCCCGATATTACTCCTTCTTGAGAC
>CALBUZ010000002.1 GCA_937969105.1 uncultured Collinsella sp.
AGTTCAGACGTGTGCTCTTCCGATCTGGCTAAACGTAGTAGATGGCCGCATTTCATGGCGGACGGTCCGACCCAAGGCCCAAGGCGGCCAGCCTCGGATAGCCATTCTCGAAGTTGCGGTGGAATAGTTCCTGTTTTTGCCGCCTGAGCCGCCAAACAGGAACTATTCCACCGCAACTTATCGAGGGGATGGGTTTTAGATGCGGCCAAGGTCGAAGGATTGGGCGGCTGCTTCACCGGCGCAGATGAGGTTGGTTGTGGCTTCCTGGGGGTCGAGCGCTTGGTCAAGAGGCATGGGCCTGCGGCAGACCGGCAGGACCAAGTCGATGCCCTGACCATACACCGCATCCAAATTATCCGCACGACCGCCCACGACGGCTACTACCGGCTTGCCATAGCGATTGGCACGGCGGGCCACGCCCACCGGCGCCTTGCCGGCAGCGGATTGCTCGTCCATGTTGCCCTCGCCTGTAATGACCAGGTCGACATCGCGCACGCGTTCGTCAAACCCAATCAGATCGAGCACCGTCTCCACGCCGGAACGCAACTCAGCACCGAGCGCCAGCAGCGCGGCACCCAAGCCACCTGCCGCGCCCGCGCCAGGCACGCCGAGCACCGAGCCAAATGTCCGCACGCCCTCGGGCACGCGCAACAACCCCTGAGCCCGCACCCCGGTAATCGCCGCATCGAGCAGGCGGCCGTAGCCGACCATCCAGCTGTCGTACCTGCCCAGCGCTTCGACATCGTCTGTCGGCAGGCCCTTTTGCCCGCCAAACACTGCAAGTGCCCCACGACGCCCCACGAGCGGATTCTCGACATCGGAAAGCACCACGACACGCGTGCCATTCAGTGCCCGAAGCGCCGGTGCCAAATCGATACTCGCCACGCGTTCAAGGCCCGCGAGACCGGGGGCGATATTGCAGCCACACTCATCGACAAGGTGGGCGCCCAGCGCCTGCAGCATGCCGGCGCCACCGTCGTTGGTGGCGCTGCCGCCCAGACCAATATAGATAGTCTTTGCCCCAGCACGGACCGCGCGAAGCATGAGCTCGCCCACGCCATAGGTCGTAGCGGCCAACGCCGCCGGCTCTGTGCAAGGCGAATACCCAATACCCGCTGCCTCGGCCATCTCAATTACAGCCGACTCGTGCTCGCCGTCCACCAGCATCCGAGCAGACACGCGGTCGCCCAAGGGGCCTGCGACTTCACATGCCACGACCTCACCGCCGCACGCGGCAACGGCATCGAGCGTTCCCTCGCCGCCATCCGCCAGCGGCAACGCGCTTACCTGGGCATCAGGCCACACACGGCGCACACCTTCGGCAACGGCACCCTCCGCCTGCGAGCTCGACACGCTGCCTTTAAAGGAGTCGATCGCCAACAGCACGCGGCGGGACCGGCGCTGCACGGGGCCAAAGTCGAGCGTCTCGCCAGCGAGATCCCCAACTCCCGCAAGCGCCTCGGCGTGGGCGGCATGTGCCTCAAGATCGGCCCCACAACCGCAGCCAGCACCATCGGTGCCACGCAGCCCACTAAAATAGCCGCTCAACACCTCACGACACTCATCCGCCAGCACGCCGGCATGTACGTTAAACCGATGATTCAGGCGCGAATCGGCATTCAGGTCGTATAGCGACCCCAGAGCGCCCGCTTTAGCATCGGACGTGCCGTACACGCAGCGCCCCACGCGCGCGTTAACCATAAGCCCCGCGCACATGCAGCAGGGCTCGAGCGTTACGTAGACCGT
>CALBUZ010000003.1 GCA_937969105.1 uncultured Collinsella sp.
AGCCCCCTTCTGCTTTTGGTTACTTTGGGTTTGTTGGTGTTTCTTTATTTGGCATCGGCCCAGGTTATGCCGGTGCTGGCTTCGGCGATCAACGGTACGCGGAGGTCTACTACGTGTTCCATGACGTCGCGAACCATGGTGGTTAGGCGCTCGACTTCGTCGACGGGGCACTCAAAGTCCAGTTCGTCGTGTACTTGCAGAATCATGTGGGCGGCAAAGCCCTCTTCTTCCAGACGACGGCTTACGCGGGCCATCGCGATCTTGATGATGTCTGCTGCGGTTCCCTGCATGGGATGGTTCATGGCCGTGCGCTCACCAAAGCCGCGGAGCTGTGGGTTTTTGGCCTTGAGCTCAGGAATATGGCGACGGCGGCCGTACATGGTCTCGGCATAGCCCGTCTGCTTGGCTCGCGCCACCACATTATCGAGGAACGTGCGCACGCCCGGGTAGGCCTCGTAGTAGCGATCGATCATATCGCGCGCCTCGGCCATCGAGATATGCAGCGACTGAGACAGGCCGTAGGCCTGCTGGCCGTACACAATGCCAAAGTTCACGGCCTTGGCGCGACTGCGCAAGTCGGGCGTTACCTCGGACACGGGAACGCCAAACACGCGCGCGGCCGTCTCGGCATGGAAGTCCTCGCCCTCGTTAAAGGCACGTACCAGATGTTCATCACCCGAAAGATGCGCCAGCAGACGCAGCTCGATCTGCGAGTAGTCCACCGCCAAAAAGACGCTGCCCTCGCCTGCCGAGAACGCCGTCTTGACGGTGCGGCCCAGCTCCGAGCGCGTCGGGATGTTCTGCAGATTGGGGTCGCTCGAAGACAGACGCCCCGTCGCGGTGATGGTCTGATTGTACGTAGTGTGTACGCGACCGTCACCGCGGCGCAGCGGACCTAGCGTGTCCAGATAGGTCGACTTAATCTTGGACTTCTCACGCCAGTCCAAAATCAGACGCACGATCTCGTGGTCGCGGGCAAGATCGCTCAACACCTTGGCGTTGGTCGAATAATAGCCGCGCTTAGTCTTCTTGAGGCCCTTGGTCGGAAGCCCCATAACGTCAAACAGCACATGCGAGAGCTGCATGGGACTGCCAATGTTAAAGGTCTCGTCACCCGCCAGGTCGCGAATACTGCGCTCGACCTCGGCAATCTGGGTCGCCAGACCCTCGGACAGACTGTGCAGGCGATCGGGGTCCACGAGCATGCCCGCGCGCTCCATTTTGGCAAGCACCGGCACAAGCGGCATCTCGATGCCATCGAACACGTTGACGGCGTTCTCGCGGGTCATGCGGTCGCGCAGCGGTGCCACGAGCGCCAGCGTCAGGGCCGCAGTACGGGCGGCAGGTGCCGGAGCGTCCTCGCCGGCACCCTCTGCACCGCGCGCCGCAGGCAGCGACATCTGCAGATAGGTATCGGCCAGATACGCCTCATCGAACTCGGAGCGGTCGGAATCCAGCAGGTAGGCGGCAACCACGGTATCGAAGATGCGCGTGGAATCGGCAGACAGCGGGTCCATGAGCTCGGGCTCAGAGGAATCGATAGGCGAAAGCTCGTGCAGCAGCGCCTTCATGTCCGGGCTCGCCACGCGGCCCTCCATAAACAGGCGTGCGAGCACGCCGGCAATCACGCCGTGGACGAAGTAGAAGCCCTCAACCTCAGCCGCCGCACCGCCGTCGCCCTCCTCGAGCGCGAACAGGCCCTTGGACGTCGCCAGCCACAGCGTGCGTGTCAGCCCAAAGAGCGCGCCCTCTTCCTTGTCGTCGTCCACCACGGCGGCGACCCACTCGCCGGCATCAATCGCGCGGGAAATCTCAGCCGCAACGGCACCAAGCGCGTCAGCATCGCCCGCGGCTGCGCGAACCATCGCAGGCATCTCAAACACACTGGAGGCAGCAGCAGCCCCGCCCTCGCCACCGATCAGCGCCAAGAAACGGTTCTGCATGGCGGTGATACCAAGCGTGCCCAGCGCCGCGGAAACCTCATCGGCAGAATACGCCGGGAAGGACGTCGCCTCAAAATCGAGCTCAACGGGCGCGTCGGTGCGGATGGTCGCGACCTTACGGCTCAGCAGCGCGTCGTCGATGTGCGCGCGCAGGTTCTCGCCCATCTTGCCCTTGACCTCGTCAGCATGCGCGATGACCTCGTCCAGGCTACCGTACTGTGCAATGAGCGCGCTCGCCTTTTTGGGGCCGATGCCCGGCACGCCGGGGATGTTATCGGACGTGTCGCCCTTCAGACCATAAAAGTCGGGCACGAGCGCCGGCGTGATGCCGTGATACAGATCGTCCACGCTCTCGGGCGTCATGATCGCCACGTCGGACAGGCCCTTGCGGGTCGAGACCACGTTGACGTGCTCGGTCACGAGCTGATACATATCGCGATCACCGGTCACCAGCAGCATGTCACAGCCGGCTTGCTCGCCCAGGCGCGCCATAGTGCCCAGGATGTCATCGCCTTCCCAGCCCTCGGACTGCAAGATCGGCACGTTGAGCGCGGCGAGCAGCTCCTTAATCATGGGAAACTGCGCGTGCAGATCGGGGTCCATGGGCGGGCGCTGGGCCTTGTACTGCGGCAGCATCTCCATGCGCACGCGCGGCTTGCCCTTGTCAAACGCCACGACCACACCGTCGGGGTTAAAGGCGTCAATCATCTTGAGGAACATATTCAAAAAGCCAAAGATCGCGTTGGTGGGACGACCGTCCGGCGCGTTCATGGTCGGCGGCACGGCGTGGAAGGCGCGGTGCATGAGCGAGTTGCCGTCGATGACGGCAAAGGTACGGCGCTTGTCAGACATATTGAATACCTCGCTTTGGGGTGGGCACGGTTTGCTCACACCAGTTTACACGCTCCCCGCCCCGCGGCCACCGCACATCAAGCTCCCCCGCCACCGTGAGCCCGCGCGTGATACGATGGCTCACGGTACATCAACCAGCACGATCGATCCGAAAGGAGCCTGCGTCATGGAGCGTCCCTGCGCATGGAAAAAGTACACGCCACAGCAAGTCGAGGAGCTCGAGGAGCTTTGCCGCGGCTATAAGCAGTTTTTGAGCGAGAACAAGACCGAGCGCCTGTGCGTCAAGACCGGTATCAAGATGGCCGAGGAGGCGGGCTACGTCAATCTGGAGACCGTGATCGCCGAGGGCCGCGCGCTCAAGGCAGGCGACAAGGTGTACGCCGCCAACCACGGCAAGGACCTTATGCTCGTCAACCTGGGCACCGCCCCGCTCGAGCAGGGCTTTAACATCCTGGGCGCCCACGTGGACTCGCCGCGCCTGGACCTTAAGCAGAATCCCGCCTTCGAGGCCGGCGACATGGCCTATCTCGACACGCACTACTATGGCGGGGTCAAGAGCTACCACTGGGTCGCTTCCCCGCTCGCACTCGTAGGCGTCATCTGCAAAAAGGACGGCACCACCGTCGACATCAACATCGGCGACAAGGCGGACGACCCGGTCTTTACCATCTCCGACCTGCTGATCCACCTCTCGAGCGAGCAGATGGCCAAGCCCGCCAAGGATGCCGTCGATGCCGAGATCCTCGACGTGATCGTGGGCGGCCGCCCCGTCAAGTTTGACGAGGACGACAAGGACGCTCCCAAGGAGCCCGTCAAGCAGATGTTCCTGGATATCCTCAAGGAGCAGTACGACGTCGAGGAGGAGGACTTCCTCTCCGCCGAGATCGAGGTCGTGCCCGCCGGCCCGGCCCGCGACATGGGCCTCGACCGCTCCATGATTCTGGGCTATGGCCATGACGACCGTGTCTGCGCCTATCCGTCCATGCTCGCCCAGATAAACGTCGCCAACGTGGAGCGCACGAGCATCACACTCATCGTCGACAAGGAGGAGATTGGCTCCGTGGGTGCCACCGGCATGACGAGCCGCTTCTTCGAGAACACCGTCGCCGAGATCATGACGCTCGCCGGCGAGGATAGCCCGCTGGCCCTGCGCCGTGCACTCGCCCACAGCCGCATGCTCTCCTCCGACGTGTCCGCCGGCTTCGACCCAGGCTACGCCGGCAAGTTCGAGACCAAGAACGCAGCCTTCATGGGTCGCGGCCTGTGCTTTAACAAGTACACGGGCAGCCGCGGCAAGGGCGGTTCAAACGACGCCGACGCCGAGTACGTGGCCCTCGTCCGCGACATCATGGACGAGGCCGGCGTGGACTTCCAGACCTGCGAGCTCGGCCGCGTCAACGCGGGCGGCGGTGGCACCATCGCCTACATCATGGCCAAGTACGGCATGAACGTCATCGACTCCGGCGTTGCCGTCCTGTCCATGCATGCCCTGTGGGAGGTCGCCAACAAGGCCGACATCTACGAAGCCTACCGCGGCTACAAGGCCTTCATCGAGCGCGCCTAATCCACCCTTCATCAGTTGCGGTGAAATACGGACTAAACTGGCCCATACACGGCCAAAACAGACCGTATTCCACCGCAACTTCTTTTTTGGCAGAGGAGAGTCTATGCTGCAGGTCATCATTTCGCCCGCCAAGCAAATGCGCGCGGCCCAAGATGCTTTTGAAGTCCTGGGCATTACACCCTTTGCGCGCGAGACAGCTCGCCTCCACCGCGCACTGCTAGATATCGAGCGGAATGAAGGCAGCGGCGGCCTGCAGGCGCTATGGAACGTGAGCGACAGGCTGCTTACAACGTGCCTGGATACGCTTCACGAATTTATGCCCGTCCTGAGCGATGCCAGCCTCGCCGATCCCGATATCGCGCGTCGAATCTCCCCTGCCGTCATGTCCTATCACGGCATTCAATACCAAAGCATGGCGCCCGAGGTCATGGATGCCGCACAACTCGACTGGCTGCAAAACCATCTCTGGATCCTCTCGGGCCTTTACGGATGCGTGCGCCCCTTTCATGCCGTTGAACCGTATCGGCTGGAGATGGGCGCGAAGCTTGCCGTCGACAATGCCCGAGACCTCTACGCGTTTTGGGGCGACAAGCTCGCACGGGCCATCGCTCCGGCAGGCTCCAACGCTACAATCGTCAATCTCGCCAGCGCGGAATACGCCAAAGCCGTTCTACCCCGCCTCACCACCGAAGCCACGGTCGTCACATGCCTCTTTGGCGAAGGCATCCGCAACGGCAAGCCCATCCAGCGCTCGACCGCCAGCAAAAAGGCGCGCGGCTCCATGGTGCGCTGGATGGCAGAAAACAAGCTCGAGGATGCAAGCGAACTTACCGCGTTCGACGTTGGTTATCGACACTTTCCCGAGCTTTCAAATAAAAATACTTTGGTCTTCCTGAACGAACAGGCCTTGTAGGACCGCTGCTACTTTTGAATGTGCTGCCTAGGCACGGCGTCTATTCCGCCAAGCCGTCGGCTTTGGCAATTTCATTTGTCGAGCCGTCCTGATAGGTAATCTTGACATGCTCCACCTCGGACACCTTGACGCCCGACGGGGGCTCCAGGCGCCATTCCGTCAGCGCGATATCCATCGTCGTGGGCACATCCCCTTTATCTTTGAGCTCGACTGACAGCGTCTTAAGCGACGCATCGAAGGTCACGCGCTCGATCTCTTCACCAGGAATGGAACCACCGCTCAGCTGCAGCTGGACAAATCCATCGCACGGATACCAATAGTCGCCGGGAGCTGCCACCGTGTTACCGCCAGAGACCTTCACCGTCATGATCGGTAGGCTATCATCAGCCTCGAACTCCCAGGCAGCGCCGCCGCGACCGCCAAACGTCCAGATACAAAAGGCAATCACCAGCACGGCAAGCACCGCAAAACCAATCGCGACAAGACCATGGTGCGCGCGGCTCTCCTCGACCGATACATCCCACTGCGTCTCTCGATATAGATGCTTGTCTTCCATGTTCGCCTCCCCACAGGCACGCTCGTTGGCCCAATCGTACCCATTCAGGCTATACTTGAGCCCATTACATAAACGGGGAGCTTGCAGGACAGGACGGCAGGCTGAGATTGGGCGCGCCCGCCCTGACCCGCAAACCTGATATGGGTAATGCCAACGAAGGGAGCCGTGCCAATGAGCACACAGACCGAGCCCAAGCTCGTCACGCAAATCGACTTCGCCCGCGCCGGGCAGATCACACCGCAGATGAAGGAAGTCGCCGAGCGCGAGCATCGCGACCCCGAGTACATCCGCGAGCGCGTGGCCGACGGCCGCATCGCCATTCCCGCCAACATCGTGCACATCAAAAAGGGCATGCGCGCCTTTGGTGTCGGCGAGGGCCTGTCCACCAAGGTCAACGTCAACCTGGGCATCTCGGGCGATAAGGCCGATGCCGCCGAGGAGTGGAAGAAGGTCAAGATCGCCGAGGACTTTGGCGCCGACGCCATCATGGACCTTTCCAACTCGGGCAAGACGCGCCAGTTCCGCCAGCAGCTCATCGACGAGACGCCGCTCATGGTGGGCACCGTCCCCATGTACGACGCCATCGGCTACATGGAAAAGCCGCTGGTCAAGCTTACCAAGGACGACCTGTTCGAGGTCGTGCGCGCGCACGCCGAGGACGGCGTGGACTTTATGACCATCCACTGCGGCATCAACAAGTCGGTCACCAAGACCTTTAAGGAGACCGGCCGCCTGATGAACATCGTCAGCCGCGGCGGCTCGCTGCTGTTTGGCTGGATGGAGGTCACCGGCAACGAGAACCCGTTCTATGAGTTCTACGATGAGCTGCTCGAGATTTGCCACGAGTACGACGTGACGATTTCGCTCGGCGACTCCTGCCGCCCGGGCTGCCTCTACGACTCCAACGATGCCACCGAGACCGCCGAGATGATCGAGCTGGGCAAGCTGTGCAAGCGCGCCTGGGCAGCCGGCGTCCAGGTCATGGTCGAGGGCCCGGGTCACATGGCACTCGACGAGATCGCCGCCAATATGAAACTGCAGAAGCGCCTGTGCCACAACGCCCCGTTCTATGTGCTGGGGCCGCTGGTGACCGATATCGGTGTGGGCTACGACCACATCACCGCCGCCATCGGTGGCGCTGTCTCTGCCAGCTCCGGTGCCGACTTCCTGTGCTACGTGACGCCGGCCGAGCACCTGTGCCTGCCCAACGCCCAGGACGTGCTCGATGGCCTCATGGCCACCAAGATCGCCGCACATGCCGCCGATATCGCCAAGAAGGTGCCGCACGCCCGCGACATGGACGACAAGATGGGCCAGGCACGCCGCAAGCTCGACTGGGATGCCATGTGGAAGTGCGCGCTCGACCCGGTTACGGGCAAGAAGCGCTACGAGGAGTCCCCCGCCGCCACCGAGGGCACCTGCACTATGTGCGGCAAGATGTGCGCCGTCCGCACCGTCAACAAGGTGTTCGAGGGCACGACGATCGATCTTGGCATGGAGGATTAGCTTTTACGAGGCAATCGCCCGCAAGTCTACTGCAACGCCCGTCAATTGTTGACTTGTGAACATTTGCTTACATTTGCGTAAAGATTGCATCGCCCGCTCGGGTTCGGCATACAGCCGGCCCGGGCATCTTTATAATGCGGGGTAAAAGACCCATTTGAATCCGTCCGGACAAGGGAGCGAACATGGATCGCAGTAAGGTACCCGCCGTTCTATCCATCGCAGGATCCGATTCCAGCGGCGGCGCCGGCATTCAGGCCGACATTAAGACCATCACGGCGCACCGTCTGTATGCCGAGACGGCCATCACCGCCATCACAGCGCAAAACACACTGGGCGTCACCGCCGTGCAGGATATCTCGCCAGATATCGTCGCTGCGCAAATTGACGCCGTTTTTGACGATATCCGCCCGAGCGCCGTCAAGATCGGCATGGTTTCGTCCACCGAGATTATCGAAGTTATCGCCGACCGCCTGAACGCATGGAACGCAACCAACGTGGTCGTCGACCCCGTCATGGTCGCCACTTCGGGCGCTCGCCTCATTGCCGAGGACGCCGCTGAGGCGCTCACGCGTCGCCTGTTCCCGCTGGCGACCGTCATCACGCCCAACATTCCCGAGGCCATGGCGCTGCTCGACTACGAGGTCGATTCCGAGCGCACACAGCAAAACGCTGCCATGCTCCTCACCCGCCGCTTTGGCTGCGCGTCCCTCGTTAAAGGCGGGCATTTTGTCAACGAGGCCAACGATGTGCTAGCAGAGCCCGCGCCGCTCGATGACGAGGGCAACCACCTGGGCGATCCACTCACCACGTGGTTCCGCCACAAGCGCATCGAGACCGGCAACACGCATGGCACCGGCTGCACGCTTTCGTCCGCCATCGCCTGCGCATTGGCACAGGGCATGGATCTTGCCGACGCCGTCAACGCCGGCAAGGCTTACCTAACCGGCGCTCTCGCCGCCGGCTTTGACATGGGCAAAGGTTCCGGCCCCGTCAACCACATGTGGCAGTATTAAAGCCCGCAGCCCAAAACCGCCGCAAAGGGGGCAGGCACCTTTGCGGTGGTCCCCACAAACATCTCGATCTGTAACAGTAACTCGGCAAAATCGACCCTAGATGTTACGGATCAAGACAAACGACCGATATCGACCTAAATAATCTCAATCTGTAACATCTAGCCCGTTTTCGGCCTTACAACTGTTACAAATCAAGACAAACAAACGACCCGAGCCACCGCAAAGGTACCTTTGTGGTGCTTTGGAGCTGCGCTACTCACCGAGCATGTCCTGGAGCTTGGCTGCCACGGCGTGGCCCAGGCTCTCGTGGCTTTCGGGCATCATGTGCAGATAATCGATATCGCCCGGCTCGGCAAACTCGGCGGCATTCAAAAAGTCGCAGTCAAACTGCTCGGCCACGTGCGCGTAGTACTCGGCAAAATGCTCCGAGGCCTCGACGGAATGCTTGTCAAAATCGGTCATATATACATCGGCGATCTGCGGCTTGATCTTGATAGGAGCCATCAGCAGAATGCGCGGACAAGGCGCAGCGTCGGTCCACGGAAACGCGCGGACGGTGCGAATCAGCGCCATGGCGCCACGGGCGATATCGGAAGCTGTCACGTTAAAGACCGTCTTACAGTCGTTGGTGCCCAGCATGATCACAATGGCGTCCAGCGGCTTATGGGCCTCGAGCAGCATCGGAAGCGCGCGAATGCCGTTGAGGTTAGTGTCCAGATGGCACATATCGTCGCGCACCGTCGTGCGGCCGTTAAGCCCCTCCTCAATCACATGCCAGCCCTCGCCCAGGTCACGCTGCGCCACACCGCACCAGCGCACATCCTGCGCATAGCGCACCGCGGTGCCATCGCGCATACCAGCCGGATCATAGCCATAGGTATTGCTGTCACCAAAGCACAGAACGTTTTTCATCGTAAGCCCCTCCTTTAGTAAAAAGCCGACGGGAGCAGCCCTCCCGCCGGCTCGACCTATCTGTCGGCCCGTACCGATTACAGGTACTTGCGCCAATCGTCATCGTCCTCATCGTCCTCAGCGGCAGCCTGGGCCTGCTCGGCGGCGCGAGCAGCCGCAGCGCGTGCGGCAACCTGGGCATAGGACTCCTCGTTACGCTCGGGGAAGCTTGCCAGCACGTGCTCGAACTTGGCGAAGTCCTCATCCCAGCGCGTAGAAGGCACGGCAAAGAACACCTGCTTGACCTTAAAGTCGCCCGATGCGAGCTCCTCGCGGAAGAGCTCTGCCACGGCCTCGGCGTCAAAGCCGTTGTTGTCGCAGCCCCAAGCACCCAGTACGAGCTTCTCGCGACCCAGCTCGTCGCAGATGGCAAGCACAAAGCGGATGCGATCGCGCAGAGCGTCAAGCAAGGCATCGTCGCTCACGCGATACTCCTGGCGAGCACGCTTGGCGTTGGGCGCGGCGGCCACGATTACGTCGGCATAGGCGTGCACATGGTTGCGGTCGAAGCGCACGGCGGGCACCACCAGCGCACGATTGCGGTACAGCTCGCAGTTGATGTTGCGGCGACGGTTCTCGCCGTACCACTTGCGCTGCTTGCCGAGCACGTTGTACAGGTACGAATCGGCGCAGAGCGTCGCCTCCTGGCCCAGGTAGCCCTGGATATAGCCGCCGCCCGGATTGGTAAACGAGGCAAAGGCAAGCACGGCCATGTCGCAAAACTGCGCATAGCCGCGGCCGTTATCGAGGATTGCCTGCGTGGCGGAGGCATCAAGCACAGTGACCTCGGGCAGGGCCGGGGCAGCCTCCTCCGCGGGCGCGGACTCAGCCTCGTCGGCCAACTCGGTGGACTCGAGCGCCACCTCGGGCTCGACCGCGGTCTCCACCTCGGCAGCCTCTACCTCGGCAGCGTCAGCCTCCACAGCCTCGGCAGCCTGCTCCTCAGCAGCCGCCGCCTTCTGGGCCTTGGCCTTCATCGCCGCGACAAAACCGGCAGGCATACCATCGAACTCGCACACGCCGGCAAGCGAACGCTCGATGTCCTTGGCGCAGGCCTCGGACACAGCCGCCACATGGCGCTCGGCGGCCTTGGCACGCGCCTCGCGCTTGGGATTGGGCTGACCCGCTCGGTTAGACCTGCGGTTACGGTTCCTGTTGTCGACATCTGCCATACGTGGCCACCTTTCCTGTCGCTGCCGCTATCGGCTTTTTCCCATCCATCATACCCCGCCACGCACAAAAAAGACGGCCCCGAAGGACCGCCTTTCGTATCGTTTTACCGTGTCCGGCAGGAAGCGTCGCAACGCCGCGCTAGTCGCGACGGCCGAGAATGTTCAGGATGCGCAGGAACACGTTGATAATGTCCACGAACAGGTTGGACGCCATGAGCACGGCGTTGGGCAGCGTGGGCGGCACCGTCGTGGCAACATAGGTGTCGTAGCCAATAAACCCGGCGAACACCACGATCACGATCAGATCGGTGATGGACTGCGAGACGCCCATGAACATCAGCACGATCTCGACCAGAATCGTGGCGAGCAGAATGCCAAAGCCGATGCCGTACACACGCTGGAAGAACTTGGGGAAGGTCACGCCCAGCGCACCGAAGACAAAGGTGATGGCGGCCGTGGCGATAAAAGCGGTGTTGATGGTGGGCAGGTCGTAGTTGGCAAGGCCAAACGACGCGGTCAGGCCAAAGGTGCTCGCAAAGATCACGTAGCCCACAAGGGACAGGCCCACGGACTGTTTGCTGGCGGCAGCAGACATCATGACGATGCCGACAATAGTCAGGATAAACGAGCCAAAGACCAGTGGCAGGGCGGCCCCGCTCATCATCATGCGGGCAAACGCCATGGTGCTCGTAAAGTAAGCACCGGCGCCCATGGCGCAAAAGCCCAAGAAGATGAGGGCAGACATGGCAAGATTGTACGCGCGCGGCGACATCTCCTTGGCGCGACTTGCGCCGGTCTCGATGGGGCCGTTCTGATAGCCCTGGATATCGTTCATACTTCGTCCTTTCAAAAAGCGCACGACAGCGCCGTAGGTGACAAGATTCCTGCCATTGTACCCGAATGCCGCACGTCCTTACCTACGGCGCTCGCCCTCAAGCGTACGATCAAAGGCCCAGACCCACCAACGCATCACGTGCGCTTGCGAGCCGTCCGCCCGCTCGCGCGTCCGGTCCTCCAGATACAACTCGGTCGCGTGCCCGCCAAAACGCACCTTATATGTTGCCGTACGGATGCCGTGGACCATCAGGCCAAACCCGGTGGTCGAGATAATTTCGTCGATCGTAAAACAACGGCCGTCGACCCAGCAGACGGTGACCGGCACGACCTGTCCGCCCGCGAGGATGCGAGCCACGACGTCCACATACTGCTTGTGCACGCGCCGAGTTTTGCCATCTGTCTGTCGATATTCCATGCCCCCTATTATCGAACGCATGTTTGCATGTTGTAAAGCGAACAGACTGTGGTTTTGGAGTGTCGTAGCAATCGCACGTGTCCGCATGGCGTGATAGCAAAAAGAACACCCGCGGTCAACAGGGATAATATTCAATTTTAGTGCCAAAAAATTCACTTCTCCCATCAGAACTCGGCAAAGAAACCCGCAGGAGGTGATACGATTTATCATGTTTTTGTAACGTGCCTGCAAACTTCGAGAAAGCCCATATATGGACGTAACGTTCTCAACCTTCCTCGGCCAAATTGTGTCGAACCCAGTCCTTGCCGTCACCGTGATTCTCGCGCTCGGCGCCATCTTCGTCAACGGATGGACCGACGCGCCCAACGCCATCGCGACCTGTGTCACTACGCGTTGCATGCCCGCCCGCGCCGCCATTCTCATGAGCGCCGCATTCAACTTCTTGGGCGTGCTCATCATGACGCACTTTAACGCGAGCGTCGCCAACACCATCTCACATATCGTCGACTTTGGCGGAAACAGCACCATGGCGCTTGCGTGCCTCTGCGCTGCTCTGTTCTCCATTGTCGTCTACGGTGCCACGGCATCGCGTTTTGGCATCCCCACCTCGCAAAGCCACAGCCTTATCGCCGGCCTGACCGGTGCCGCTATCGCCCTCGGCGGCGCGAACAGCGTCAACGTCCACGAGTGGATGAAGGTCATCTACGGCCTGGCGCTCTCCATCGGCCTGGGCTTTGTCATGGGCTGGATCCTGTGCAAACTCGTCTCGATTCTGTTTGCCGCCGCCAATAGGCGACGTGCAAACGTCTTCTTTAAATACGCTCAGATCGCGAGTGCCGCGGCCATGAGCTTTATGCACGGCGCGCAGGATGGACAGAAGTTCATCGGCGTGCTCTTTTTAGGTGTGGCCTTCGCCAACGGCCAGACCGGCGTCGGCGACGCCGGCATCCCCATCTGGATCATGCTGCTGTGCTCGGCCACCATGGGCATCGGCACCAGCGTGGGCGGCGAGCGCATCATCAAGTCCGTCGGCCAGAGCATGGTCAAGCTCGAGAAGTATCAGGGCTTCTCCGCCGACCTCGCGGGCGCCGCGAATCTGCTACTTGCCACCCTTACCGGTATCCCCGTGTCCTCCACCCACATCAAGACCTGCGCCATCATGGGCGTCGGTGCCGTCAAGCGCCTTTCGGCCATCAACTTCGGCGTGGTCAAGGACATGATGTTCACCTGGTTCTTCACCTTCCCCGCCTGCGGACTCATCAGCTTTGTCATGGCCAAGCTGTTCATGATGTTCATCTAGTCAAACCGAGCGTCCATCCGGACCGTAATACTTCGCCCACCCGTCTTCGCCTCGAAAGGACCCACTCATGGCAAAGAAACCCGATTCGTTCTACTTCGACAACTACGTCGCCTGCGCCGACCTTGCCGTCCAGGCCGCTGAGCTGCTCACCAAGATTTTCGAGAACTTCGATCCCGCAAGGATTCACGATATGCTCAACAAGATGCACGCGATCGAGCATGCGGCCGATAAGAAGCACCATGAGCTTGAGGACGCTCTGCTCACGGCCTTTATCACCCCGCTTGAGCGCGAGGACCTGGACCTGATGAGCTGCTCGCTCGACACCGTGCTCGACCGTATCGAGGGCGTCGTGCAGCGCGTCTACTTCACCAACATCCAGAGCATCCATCCCGATGCCATCGTGATCGCCCACAAGGTGACCGACGCCTGCCGCGCCATGAAGGACCTGATGGTCGAGCTGCCCAACTACCGCAAGTCCAAGACCCTGCGCGAACTCGTCATCCAGATCAACACGATCGAGTCCGAGGCCGACGAGCTCTACATCAACGCTATGCGCAACCTGCACGTCAACGGCAAGGACCCGCTCGAGGTCATCGCCTGGCGTGACGTTTACGCCTTCCTGGAGTACTGCGCTGACTGCTGTGAGAATGTGGCTGATGTTGTGGATTCGATTGTCATGAAGAACAGTTAATTGGGGGTACGTGTCCCGGCGGCGAAGGGCCGGCACCTGTTTGCTTTCTCACTCCGGCTGCGTGGCAGAGTCGTTCGAAAGTAAACAGGTGCCGGCCCTTCGCTTTACGTACCACCATTGGGAACTTTGGCTAATAGGCGGAATGCACGGTGGCTTTGGTTGAAAGCGCCTTTGGCATCAGTCATAACTTTGGGCAGCGCTGAGCGTTTGGCTGGATGTTGCTCTGGGTAACCTTTGGTTATCTTTTATTTCGTTATTAAATTGTTGGAGGGCTTGTATGTCGTATATGGATCTGGCTCGGTCTCGGTATTCTTGTCGCGAGTTTGAGAATCGTTCTGTTGAGCAAGCTGTGGTGGATGCCATTGTTGAGGCTGGGCGTATTGCTCCTTCTGCTTGTAATAATCATCCAACCCGTGTGATGGTGCTTGATACTCCGGAGTTGTTGGAAAAGGCTGCTGCTTGTCAGCCGCGCTTTGCTCGTGAGGGGTCTATCTTTGGGGCTCCGCTTATCTTTCTTATTTGCAGCGTTACCGACGATGCTTGGGTGCGCCCTTATGACCAGATGAACTCCAGTGCCATCGACACCTCGATTGTTTGCGATCAGATGATGATGGAGGCCGAGGAGCAGGGCCTGGGTACGTGCTGGGTGTGCCATTTTAAGCCCGAGGTGGCCTGTGAGCAGTTCAGCCTGCCCGAAGGCATCTATCCCTATCACATGCTCGTCTGCGGCTATCCTGCCGACCATATCGCCGACCCCGAGCAGCGCGAGGCCCGCACCATTCCCCTCCCCGACTTCCTCCTCAAGTAGATTTTTGGGACAGGCCTTAAACTCCACCTTTGCCCGCTCACTCATTCGCCGAGTTCTGTGCCCTCAAACGCAGGACTCGGCGTTTTGTTTTGCAGGCTGCATACAGCCACAAAAAAAGGACCCGCAAGCTGCGGGCCCTTTCTAGACGCTACATGATAGTTGGATGTTAGTCCAGGTCGTCGGCGGCGAAGTTATCGATCGGTGCGAAGGGATCGGCAACGGGGATAACCGGCTCGGCAACGGGCAGCGGCTCGGCAGCAGGAACGGTCACAGCCGGAGAAGCGGCGGAACCGACCGGCGTGGAAGCCATGAGATCGGACGGGAAGGAGTTCTGAGCATCGTCCATGAAGTGCTGGATGAGCTTGAGGTACTCGGCCTTAAACTCCTCACGGGAAGCCTTAAGACGGTCGATCTCCTCAAGCTCGGCCTGCTTCTCGGTCAGGGCCTGGCGGATGACCTCGCGGGCCTTGGCGTCGGCCTCGTTGCGGATGCGGTCAGCGTTCTCGTTGGCGTCGTTGACGATGCCCTCGGCGGTCTGCTGGGCAGCAATCAGGGCAGCGGAAATCTGGCGCTCCTGAGCGGAGAAGTCGGGTGCAGGAGCGGCCACAGGGACGGCGGGAACGGCCTGTGCGGCAGCGTCCTGAGCCTGGGCAAGCTGGGCCTGCGTATCGGCAAGCTGCTGCTCGGTGGCGGTCAGACGACCCTTAAGATCGACAATCTTGGCGAGCATGGCGTCGACCTCAGAGGACAGGGTCTCCAGGAAGACGTCGACCTCGGCGGGATCGTAGCCGCGCTTGGCCTCAGAGAAGGTCTGAGCCTGAATGTCAGCAGGGGTAATAGCCATAACAAGTTCTCCTTTATCTTCGCCTTGGCGCCGTGCGCCCGACGTGAGTTACTAAGCCAGTTTTATATGAGTATACCTATAAGAAGTTGCAGAACCAGCTTCTGCACCAACTGCAACGCAATAATCGCAACGACCGGTGAAAAATCGACGCCGCCCATGGGCGGGATAAACCGGCGGAACAAATTGAGCCACGGGCCGCACACGCTATCGAGGACGGCGGCGATATCCTGTAGCAATCCACCCTGTTTCATAGGGATCCACGTCATAAGGCAGTAGACAACGATGAGCGTGGAGTAAAAGTTGAACAGCGTATTGACCAGCTGGACAATGGTGTAGATGTTGATGAGAATCTCCTCGTCTTGTCTTTACTTAAGGTAGCCGTCGGCACGGAGCTTTTTGAGATCCGAATCCTTGACCTCGCAACCGGCAGGCAGCACCATAAACACGCGATCGCCCACCTCTTTGACGGTGGCACCCAGGCCGCAGGCAAAGCCGTAAGAGAAGTCCAGGACGCGCTTGGCGACCTCGGTACGAACGCCCACAAAAATCAGCGCGACAGGCTGCTTGGTGCGCACGCGGCGCACGACGGTCTCCACGTCGTCATAGCTCTCGGGGCGCAGGACATAAGCCGGCAGCTGCGGCGTAGCGTTGATGATGTTGCTCGCATACGCCGAGGCATCGCTCGGTGAGGGAGCGGGTGCGGGGGCAGCAGCGCGGGCACGCGTGCTCTCGGCGTAGCTCGACGGCGTGTCGTAGGCACCGGGACGATAACCGCCCGCAACCGTCTCCTGCGAGCGCGATGGCGGGTTGTAGGTCGTAGCGTGGCGAGAATCGTCGCCGACCAGCTGACCGGAGCGCGTGTACACGGCCACCGACTCGGCCTCGCCGCGGCGCGTCTGACCCAACAGGCCGTTGCTCGGCTCATCCTGGGTGTAGAAGCCCTCGCCCGAGGCACCGCTGTAACCGTTGTTCTGGTAGCCGTCGTCATAGCCGTCATCGTAGCCGTAGTCGTCGTCCTGACCATAACCCTGGTCGTAACCCTGCTGGCCGCCCAGGTGCATCTTATTTTTAATCTCGTCAAGGAAGCCCATGGTTGTGTCCTCTCGCGGTTTAGTGCAGGCGCTCTGATAATCAGTGCGCACTTCAGAGCCTTATTTTACTGCAAACTCCGGGCTAAATACTACCCTGCCCAGGCGAACGAGCGTAGAGCCTTCCTCAAGGGCAGGCTCAAAGTCCTCGCTCATGCCGCAGGAAAGTTCGGGCAGGCTCAGGTCGGAGTGCGTCGCCTCAAGCTCATCCCTTAGCTCGCGAAGTCCGGCAAAAGTGCGGCGCGCCACATCCTTATTCCCCCGGGGTGCCATAGTCATAAGGCCCTGCACACAAATTCCCTCAAGCTCCGCAAGCTCACCTGCGGCGTCTCGAACCTCGTCGGGCGAAAAGCCGCCCTTTGACTCCTCGCCGCTCACATTGACCTCGAGCAGCACGCGCTGGGGGCCGGAGAGCTCGCCCGCCTCAATCTTGCGGACCGCACGGCTCGAGATGGCCTGAGCCAAATGCAGCGATCCCACCGAATGAATCAGCTCGGCCGAGCCCAGAACCGCATTGATCTTGTTGGTCTGCAGGTTGCCGATCATATCGAAGCGCACCTCGGGTAGCTCCGGATGCTCCGCGAGGCCTGCAAGCTTGCGAACGAGCTCCTGCGGGCGGTTCTCGGCAAAATGGCGATACCCCGCCTGGATAGCGGCAACGGTCTCATCGACGCCAACGGTCTTGGAGACGGCAATTAGGCGCGCGGCATCGTGGGGACGGCCCGCGCGATCGAGCGCTGCATAAAAGCGTTCGAGAATCTGCTCGCGGCGAGCGCGTATCAAGTCCAAATAGTTATCCATTGCCAATCGCCTCCGCTGACAGCCAAACAAGTAGTCCCATGCTAACGCAAGAGCGCGGCCTCACATGTGCAAGGCCGCGCTCACTTAGGTATTTACAATCTTTCGACGAACGGGGCCCCTACTCCTCGTCGTCCTCGGCGTCGTCCTCGTCCTCAAGGTGCTCAAGCAAATAGCGAAGGCCTTCGCTTACCTCGTTAGCAGGCACCTTGGCAACATAGCCCGCATCCACGGCGGGCCTCATGATGACACCCTCGCCCGAAGGCACGCGCATGCTCTCAAGCTCATCCTCGTCCGTATGGGCGATATCGCCAGCAGTCATGCGCTGTCCGGTCAAAAGGAAGGTCAGACGGCAGGCAGCATCGATGGAAATCGAGGCGATACGATCGAGGTAGCGCGAAACCATAATGGCGCGGCGCAGATCGTCATAGTTGCTGTCGTCGTCCATAAAATCGCCCGTATCCATGCGGTTAAAGATGCGGAAGAACTTCTCGTACGCCGCATGCACCGGCTCGTCCTCGACGGCCAGGTTGCAGATGATGGACATGTCGTTGGTGACGAGCGCAGAAAGTGACGAACCCAGCACCTGGTAAACAGCCTCGGCCTCGGCCTCAACCGTACCGACGAGTTCTTGGGGCAGCGAGATGTCGGCCTTGACCATGTGACGCGTGGCGCGGCAGACCTGGCGAACCTTATCGGTTATGCGCTGCAGGTTAAAGTCGACGTAGATGATTGTCTGCAGCAAGCGGAAGTCGGAGGCGACCGGCGACTGCGTAGCGATCAGGTTGTAGCACACGGCCTCCAAGTTGGCGCAGCGCGCATCGATCGAGAGCGTGCGCTTCTTGGTCTTGGTGGCGAGCTTGCGGTCATCGGTCACATAGGCCTTCACGGCGTCGTGAAGCGCCAGGTCTACAGCCTCGTAGATGCTCAACATCTCGTGACGGGCCTCGATGAGCTGACGGGAAAACAGTTTGCGCATGGTTCACTCCAATCAGTTGGGTGCGGTCATGCCGCCCGCACAGTGAATACGCACCGGACCAGGTCCGATCGGCTTGGGACTAGTCGCACCGATCAGCCAAAGCGGCCGGTGATATAGTCTTCCGTCCGCGAATCCACCGGGCTGGTGAAGATCGCGTCGGTTTGACCATACTCGATGAGCGTGGCGGGCTCGCCGGCAACTTCCTGCAAGAAAAATGCGGTGTAGTCGCTAATGCGAGCGGCCTGCTGCATAGAATGCGTGACGATGATGATCGTCATCTCGGGCGCCAGCTCGGCCATCAGATCCTCGACCTTAGAGACGGACGTGGGGTCGATGGCGGAGCAGGGCTCGTCCATCAGTAGGACATCGGGCTGCACCGCAAGCACACGCGCGATGCACAGACGCTGCTGCTGACCGCCCGAGAGCGCCAAACCATCCTTGTTGAGCTGATTGGATACCTCTTTCCAGAGGTTGGCGCGCTTGAGCGATTCTTCCACGATGTCATCGAGGTCGCTTTTGCTAGTCACGCCCTGCAGACGAGGGCCAAAAGCGACATTCTCGTAGATGGATTTGGGGAACGGGTTGGGCTGCTGAAAAATCATGCCCACGCGGCGGCGAAGGTCGACCGGGTCGACGCCCTCGGCATAGATATCGTTGCCGTCGAGCGTCATGGTGCCCTCGACGCGGGTGCCCTCGATCAGGTCGTTCATACGGTTGATGCAGCGCAAAAACGTCGATTTGCCGCAGCCCGAAGGACCGATAAACGAGGTGATGGCGTTTTTGGCGATGTTGAGGTCGAGCCCCGTCAGCGCATGAAAGTCACCGTACCAAAAGTTGAAATCCTTGGCCGTGATGGCCGCTTGCTCCGGCGTGGGAGCGGACTGATAGACGGACATGGGACTCCTTAACTAGCGGCGTTTGCGCGACAGATAGCGCGCAAACAGGTTGAAGGCCAGAATAATCGCCATCAGCAAAAGCGCGGTGCCATAGGCTGCGTTCATGTTGATGCCGTCGTTGGCAAGCAGGTACAGGTGGACCGTCATGGGGCGGCCGGAATCGAGTGGCGAGATAGGCAGGTTGATGGCCTGACCCATGGTGTAGAGCACCACCGCAGTCTCGCCGATGGCGCGGCCGATGGCAAGCACGATGCCGGTGGCGATGCGGCCAAAAGCCGAAGGAAGCACGATCTTGGAGACGACCTGCCACTTGGTGGCGCCCAGGCCATATGCGCCCCAACGGATATAGCGCGGAACGGCGCGGATTGCCTCCTCGGTGGTGCGCATGACGATAGGCAGCATCAGAAGCGCCAGCGCCAGCGCGGCCGAAACCATCGAAAGGCCCAGGCCCATGGCCTCGACAAACAAGGCGTAGCCAAAGAGGCCCATAACAATGGAGGGCACCGAGGCCAGGGCATCGGCAGCATAGCGAATGATGTCGACAATCTTGCCCTGCTTGGCGTATTCGGCCAGATAGACCGCAGCCAGGACGGCAACCGGCGTGCAGATGAGCATGGCGAGCGCCGTCACGTAGATGGTCGAGACGATCGTGGGCCAAATGCCGCCCTCGGCGTTGACGCCCTGCGGCCAGCCGAAGATAAAGTCGAGCGAGATATGCGGCAGGCCGTTGATGACCACGTAGGCGATGATGGCGATCAGCACCAGCGTGGTGATATAGGCCGCGGCGCGAAACACGCCGAGCATGATCTTGTTGGACAGATCCTTGTTGATGCGGCCCTTCTTGCCATGGGAAAGGGCACGCTTGATGCGCTCACGCGACGAGGTCGTATCGACCGTCGTGTCAACGGAATCGGACATAGCCTACCCCCTCTTCTTGGAAATCAGACGGACGATACCCACCAGTGCAGCGGAGATGATAAACAGGACCACGCCCATGCCGAACAGAGCCGAGCGGTGCAGGCCCGAGGAATAACTCATGTCGAGCGCAATCTGACTCGTGAGCGTCGAGATGGGGCTCGAGATGCTATCCGGAATGACCGGGGCGTTGCCCACGACCATCAGCACGGCCATGGTCTCACCGATGGCACGCCCCATACCCAAGACAATCGCATCGACAATGCCCAGCTTGGCTGCAGGAAGCACGACCTTGTAGATGGTCTGCCACTTGGTGGCACCCATGGCATAGGACGCCTCGCGAATGCCCATGGGAATGGAATTGAGGGCATCTATGGTGAGCGTGGTGATGGTAGGGACGATCATGATGGCGAGCACGAACCACGCCGTCAGTGCGCCAAATCCAAGGCCGCCGGTCAGCTGGGCGATAAACGGGCGGATGATGATCATGCCGAAGAAGCCGTAGATGATGGAGGGGATGCCCGCCAGCAGGTCGACAGCGGGGCTAATGAGCCTGCGCACGCGCTTGCTGGCGATCTCGACCAGATACACGGCTGTGCCCACACCCAACGGCACGCCCATGGCAAGGGCACCGACCGTCACCAGGCCAGAGCCCGCCAGCAGCGACATGATGCCGTAGTGACCCTCAGAGGGCGCCCACGTAAAGCTAAAGAAGTCCACCAGACCGATGTCGGTAAAGACCGGCAGCGCCGAGTACGTGGTAAAGACAAAAATCAGGATGACGGTGACGACCGCCAAGAACGCGCAGGCAAAGAAAATCCACTGCAGCGCCTTCTCCTTAAGATAGGTGCTGCGTGACACCAACGCCAACTCACGCTTTTTGGGCACCTGCGCCTCATGCTCAATCTGGGAGGTTTCCTGTGCTTCCACGCTACTCACTCCCCTTTCCGTCGTTGGTGACGGGAATAAAGCCCGCCTCGCGAATCTGCTTGTCCATCTTTTCGGACGTCACATAGTCAATGTAGTCCTGCGCCTGCTGCGAAGGCGTACCCTTCACAAAGAAGTAAAGGTCACGCGAGATGGGATAGCCGCCGCTTGCGACCGTCTTCTCGGATGCCTCGACATGGTTGACCGAAACGGCCTTAACCGAGGTCTTGGCATTGAGGCTCTCGACAAAACCCAGCGAGATGTAGCCAATGGCGCCACGCGAGCGGGACACGACATCGCGTACCTGGCCCGTGCCCGAAAGAACAGCCGAGCGGCGATCGAACGGCGTGCCGTCCATCACGATAGTGCGGAAGGCCTCGCGCGTACCGGACGCCTCGTCGCGGTTGATAACCTGAATCTTCAGGTCCTCTCCGCCGACTTCTTTCCAGTTGGTGATCTTGCCGGCGTAAATATCGCGGAGCTGCTCGGTCGAGAGATTGTCGACCGGGTTGTCGTCGTTCACGATGACTGCAATGCCGTCGTGCGCGATAACGATAGGCGTCAGACCCAGGTCTTGCTCATCGGCGTTGAGGCCACGAGAGGAGCTGGCGATGTCGGCGGTGCCGGCGCTAACAGCTTCGATGCCAGCAGATGAGCCAAGGCCGGAGACGAGCACGTCGATGCCGGTCTCCTCTTTAAAGCCCTCGGCGGCAATCTCGGCAATGGGAAGGCACGTCGTAGAGCCGGCAACGGTAATAGAAGTCGTAGAAGATCCCGAGGAGCAGGCGCACAGCGTGAGCGTGAGCACTGCCGCACTCAGGACCGATGCGATCTTTCTCATAGCATCACGCCGATCGCAGCATGGCGCCCACAGGTGCCGCCCTCGTTGCGATAGGAATAAAAGCGGTCGTTCTGACGCACGGTGGAAAGTTTGGTGTCCACAATGCCATTCACATCGACACCGGCATCCACCAGCGCCTCGCGAATGGCGGCGGAAAGATCGAGCATACGGGAAGCGGTAGCATCGATGCACGTGAACTCGGCGGCAAAGCGATCCATAAGTTCTTGGGACACCTCATACTCGTCGCCCAGGATATGGGGCCCAATATAGGCAGAAATGTCCTCCGGCGTGCAGTCAGCCGCCTCGCAGAGTGCTTGGCTGGCCTTGGCGGAAATGCGCGCAATCGTGCCCTTCCAGCCAGAATGCACCACGGCAAAGCCGTTGGGAGCCACCAACACCACGGGAACGCAGTCGGCAAAGCAGAGCAGCACGGGTACCTCATGGGCCGTACAGACGATGGCATCGCAGCCCTCGGCAATCTGCTCGCGAATGTTCTCAAGATCATCGGCGCCGTTCGAGGTCACCGTCACGACATGGTCACCATGTACTTGATTGGGCACGAGCAGATTATGCTCGCGCTCGGCGGCGCCCATGGCCTCGAGTACGCGGCGACGATTTTCTTGAACGGCAAAGGGGTCATCGCCTACATGCGAGCCCAGATTGAGCGAGGAGTACGCGTCTTCGGAAACGCCACCGGTGCGCTCGGTAAAGGCAAAGCGAACATCGTGCGTCGCGCCCTCTACCAACGTAACTCCATCATGGTCGACACGCGAAACGTTGTCCGCACGTGCTGCCATACTAAAGCCTCCTAATAACACAAGTATCGCGGCGACGCCGCAGCAGTCCGTGTCATACGGCTGCCATACTTCATCAAAAGGATACCCGCAGCGGTAGGGACCAAACGTAAAGGGAACGTAAGGAGATTGGAGGCTTTCGTTTACAAAGACGAAACACAACAAAAAAGGGTGCGCCCAATCGGACGCACCCCATGCAGGTCGTTGAGAAAAACGAACTAGAAGCTACCACGCTTGAGGAAATCGGGAAGCTCAAACTGATCGTTGCCAAAGTTGGGCAGCTCGGTACCACCGACGTTGCGAGTCGGGGCAGCCTGAGCAGGGCTGGTAGCCGGAGCAGTGCGCTGCGGCTCAGTAGAAGCAGCAGCCTTGCTCTGGGACTGCTGGGCAGCGAAGAGCTCGTCCTGACGGTTGACGTTGGAGTCGGAGAAGCCCGTAGCGATAACGGTGATGCGCACCTGATCGCCCAGGGACTCGTCAACAACGGTACCGAAGATGATGTTGGCCTCGGGGTCGACGGCATTGGCGACAACGTCGGCGGCGTCGCTGATCTCCTGGATGCCCAGATCCTTGGAGCCGGCGATGGAAAGCAGGACGCGCGTGGCGCCATCGATGGAGCTCTCGAGCAGCGGGCTGGAGATGGCCTGCTGGGCAGCGTCGACGGCACGGGTGTCCCCAGAAGCGGTACCGATACCCATCATGGCGGTACCGGCCTGCTTCATGATGGTCTTAACATCGGCGAAGTCCAGGTTGATGATACCCGGGACGGTGATGAGGTCGGTGATGCCCTGGGTGCCCTGGGAAAGGACGCCATCGGCAATTGCGAAGGCCTCGAGCATCGTGGTCTTCTTCTCGGCGATGTCGAGCAGCTTGTCGTTAGGGATAACGATCATGGTGTCGACGCAATCGGAGAGAGTCTTGATGCCCTCCTCGGCGCTCTTCTTGCGCTTGCGACCCTCGAAGGTGAAGGGCTTGGTCACGACGGCGACGGTCAGCGCGCCAACCTCGTTCATTGCGATATCGGCAACGATGGGAGCGGCGCCGGTACCGGTACCACCGCCCTCGCCGCAGGTGATGAACACCATATCGGCGCCAGCGAGCGCCTCGGCGATATCGTCGCGGGACTCATCGGCAGCTTTGCGGCCAACCTCGGGGTTGGCGCCGGCGCCCAGGCCGCGGGTAAGGTCGGTGCCGATGTGCACCTTGATATCGGCATCAGAGATCGCGAGCGCCTGAGCATCGGTGTTGATGGCAACAAACTCGACGCCGCGGATGCCCTCTTCGATCATTCGATTGACCGCGTTGGTACCGCCGCCGCCGACGCCGACCACCTTAATGACGGCAAGGTAGTTGTTGATCTCTGTCTCGTGCATGTCGGTCCTCCGAACAAAGGTTATAGCCATAGCATGGGTTGACCCCTGCGCACATTAACCTTCAGGTTGAAAGTAAATGCAAAGGTAAACCGTATTATGTTTGCACATTATGAGCGTTTCAGTCAAATAATTGACCGTGAAAACCAAACAAACCAGATAAACGGCGTGGTATGGCCCCTCAACAAAGCCGTTTAGGATGCTAGGCGGTCGGTGCGTTCCTAAACGTGTAGTTGCCTGGAGAGCGCACATTGATATAGGTTACGCCCTCTACCTGCGAAAGCAGCTTGGTCACGATGCGTTCTTTCTTGGCGATATCGTCCGAATCGCCCAGCGACACCTCGACGCCGTTGTCGAGATTTGCCGAGATAGCCTCAACGGAAGGCGTGGAAATATCCTTCACCTGGTCCAAGAACTCACTCGAAAAACCGCGTGCGTAATCCAGGCCGGCCTTGACGGCCTTGGAGCTCACCGCCCGACCCGAAACCGGTGCGACATCGGCCGAGACGTCAGTCAACAGCACGGCGCCGTAGTGCTTGGCAAGCGCCAGGGCCGCATCGATGCCGGTCAGGGTGTTGGCACCCTCGCCCGATGTAATGACGTTCCCCTGGTCGTCCACCTCGACAGACGTCGACAGCGGAGCGATCCAGGTGTCATCGTCACCGATAGCCCAGGCAAGGTCGTCGGAGCTGATATACGCAATGGCGGTAACTTTACGCTCCGTCGGCGTGATGATAAGCGTATGGGGAAACTGGCGCTGGACATCCACGCCCGAGACCCACGGGTTTTGCTTGAGGCCCTCGGTGATCTGATCGGGATCCACGTTAAAGAGCGACGTGTTCTCGGGAAGACTGATGAGCTGCATGGCGTCGTGCTTGGTCACATGCTCGCTGCCATGAATCTGAATATCGGTGGCGGAGAACAGGCCAGAGTTGATGACGACGATGGCAATAATGGCAAGTACGGCCACGGCCGCTAGGATGCCGCCCGCGATCTTGCCCTTACCCTTCATGGCAGAAGCGGCGTCGGTCGCCTTGCTTGCCATGGCACCCAGCGATGACAGAGGATTGATGCCCTTTTTTGCCGAAGACGCCTTGGCGGCGGGTACCGATGTCAGTGAACGCGGCTTAGCGCCAGCCAACGTACGGCCGGCATGCGGAGCACGAGCTCCCAGCGAAGGTCTGGGCGTCGCCATGGGTCGGGAGGTCTTGGTGCCCATCGCCGGCTTGGGCGTCACGGAAGGACGCGGAGCCGGACGACTCGTCTTTTTAGAAGCGGGGCGTCCTCCCAGCTGCGAGCCGACGACCGGGCGCTTGGCAGGACGATCGGGGCCAACAGACTTGGAGGCCATGGCGGGCTTACGTTGAGGCTGGGCAGGTGCGCCGGAACGCCCTCCGGCGCGGCGGAAGGTTGGTTTCGATGCTCTAGAAGCCGAGGAATTTAACTTCCGGTCTGAGCTCGATGCCATACGCCTCCCTCACCTTTCCGTGCACATGCCTGATAACCGCGGCCACGTCATCGGCCGAGGCGGTTCCGTTATTAACGATAAAATTAGCGTGTACGGGCGAAACTTCCGCACCGCCAACCGAAAAACCCTTTAATCCACAATCCTCAATCAACTTGCCCACGCTTGCGTCGGGCGGGTTGCGAAAGACCGATCCGCAGGATGCACGGCCCATGGGCTGCGTGCGCTTGCGGCGCGTCAGGTACCGCTCCATACGCTCGCGAATGTCGGCCTTGGACGCGGGCTTGAGTTTAAGCACGCACTCGAGAATGATTTCGTTACGCGGCAGGCTGCACTCGCGATACCCCCAAGCGATCTCGGACCCTGCATAGTGCTTAATACCGGACGCCGGATCAAACGTGACCACGTCCTCGATAAGAGAGCCGATCCACTCGGTCCGCGTTCCTGCGTTCATGGACACGGCGCCGCCGACCGAACCGGGAATACCGACCGCGAACTCAAGGCCCGAAAGCCCGCGCGACAAGGCGTCGTTGACCAAACGCGCGAACATCACGCCCGCACCAACGGTCAGCGTGCAGCCGTCCTCGGCAACAACCGTGCGCTGAAACTCACGTCCCAGCGAAATAACGGCGCCGCGATAACCGGCATCGGCAACAAGCAGATTGGACCCCTTGCCGATAATCACCCACGGCACCTGCTCGCGGTCGAGCACCGCCACGGCGCGACGCAGGGCATGGTAGCTATGGCACGTCACAAAGAGGTCGGCCTTGCCACCGATACGATAGCTTGTATGGCGTGCAAGACGTTCGTCCTCGACCACGTCCGTGTCGATCATGCCCGAAAGCGCCATGACGGCGTTAAAGAGACCCATAGAGGTTAAGCGTCTTTCTTGGCAGTCAGATACTCGATGAACTCGGGGCCGACGGTCGTAACGTCGCCGGCACCCATGGTGAGCAGCAGGTCGCCCTCGCCCACGAGTTTCTCAAGCTCCTGGTTGAGCTCAAGACGGCTGGAGCAGTACACGACCTCCTTGCCGGGGTGCTTGGCGCGAACGGTATCTGCGAGCATCTTGGAGGTAACGCCCGGAATCGGCATCTCGCCGGCGGAGAACACATCGATCAGCAGCAGCTTATCGGCGTTGGCAAAGGCATCGGCAAAGTCATCGCACAGAGCCTGCAGGCGCGAATAGCGGTGCGGCTGGAACACGACGTCGACATGCTTGTAGCCCAGCGAAGAGGCAGCAGCGAGCGTCGCCTTGATCTCGGTGGGATGATGGCCGTAATCGTCAACCACCGTGATGCCGTCGATATCGCCCACGTGGGTAAAGCGACGGCGGACACCCTCAAAACTCGAAAGTGCCTTAGCGGCGGCGTCGATATCGAGACCCAGGACATGGGCGACGGTCAAGACGGCCGTGGCGTTGAGCATGTTGTGACGACCGGGGTTGCTCTTAATCTCGACAGCGTGCTCGGTGCCGTCCTCAAAGCGAACGATAAAGTCGCTCTGGATGCCCTTGACATCCGGATGCACGCAGACGATGTCGTTGTTCTCGGCAAAGCCATAGGAAAGCACATGACGGCCCGTCGACTTGGCGAGCTCGACCAGATGCGGGTCCTCGCCACAAACGATGACGGTGCCGCCCTCGCCCACCAGCCCCATAAACTTGGCAAAGGTGGCCTCGATCTCCTCGATACCCGAGTAGTGATCGAGATGGTCGGCCTCGACGTTGGTCACGATGACCACGTTGGGGTTCAGGAACAGGAACGAGCTGTCGGACTCATCGGCCTCGGCGACAAAGTAGTCACCCGAGCCATTCTTGCCGTTGGTGTCGTAGCCCTCAACGATGCCGCCGATCAGGAAGCTGGGGTCCAGACCCATGCGATCGAGCATCGTGGCGCACATCGAAGACGTCGTGGTCTTGCCGTGCGTGCCGGCAACGGCGACGGTGGTGTAGCCGTGGCCCAGGGCCGAGAGCATCTTGGCACGGGGCCACACGGGAATACCGAGCTCGCGGGCACGCACGAGCTCGGAGTTGGACTCGGGAATAGCGGTGGAGACCACGACCACGTCGGGCTTGACCTCGTCGATCGTCGCAGCCTCGTGGCCCACGTGGACCTTCACGCCAGCGCGGGTAAGCTGGCGAATATAGCGCGACGTCTTAAGGTCGGAGCCGGTAACGGTATAACCGCGCTCGTGCAGGACGAGGGCGATGCCGCTCATGCCGGCGCCGCCGATACCGATAAAGTGGGCGCTCTTGAACTCGGGCGCGGAGGTTGCAGTCTGGGAATCAGCCATGTGCTCGTGTACTCCTTGCGTAAACACTGCCTGTAACCCGTTAACTGTACCGCACCTACCGCATCCGCGCGAGGGCGACCGGCGATATCCCGTCTAACTAACGCAATCCCTCTACCGCGTCGGCCAAAAGTGCGGCGGCACGGTCCTGGGCCAAGCCACGCGCCGCCTGACGCATGGCATCACGCGCCGCAGCGTCATCGATCAAGTGCAGCAGCTCGTCGGCAAAGGCAGGAGCATCGATATCGGCATCGGCGCATAGCACGCCGGCACCGGCATCGACCAGGTAACGCGCATTCGTGGTCTGGTGGTCGGCCGTGGCGTGCGGATACGGCACGAGCACCGAGGGCACGGCAAGCGCGGCGATCTCGGCCACGCTCGAGGCACCGGAACGCGAGAGCACCAAATCGGCCGCGGCCAGCATATCGCCCATGTTGTCGATGTAGGGCTGGACACGATAGCGCTTCGCCTCCTCGGGCGTCAGTGCCAAAGCGCGCTCGGTCTCCTCAAAGCCGTCGGCACCCGTCGAATGCAAAATGTAGAGATTCTCGCGGGTCAGCAGCTCACTCTTGAGCGAGGCAACGCGCTCGTTGAGATGCTGAGCACCGAGCGAACCACCAAAGACGAGCAGAAGCGTCGCGTCCTCGGGCACACCGAGCGTCCTGCGACCGCGGGCGCGATCGCCCTCGATCACCGAACGACGCACGGGATTGCCCGTCATGAGCACATGGTCGGGGTCGCCCTCGCGCTCAAAGACCGCGCGGGCCGCAGGTACCGAAATGCACACGCGGGCGGCATGTGAGTTCATCATCTTGTTGGCCAGACCCGGAACAGAGTTCTGCTCGTGCAGCAGATACGGAACGCCGGCGCCCTTGCACCAACCCAGCAGCGGGACCTCAACGTAAGCACCAAAGCCGATAGCGGCATCGGGCTTACCGACCTTCGAGAAGTGACGGGCAAGCGCACGCTTCGCCTTGTTGACGCGCCACAGCGAGGTCAGCGCCGTCCAGGGACGGGAGCGATCGAAGCCCGTGACCGTGATGGGCACAAAATCGAATCCGGCCTCGGGAACCAGACGGCCCTCGAGCTTGCGCGACTGGCCCACGAACACAACGTGATGACCGCGGTCACGCAGCTCCTCGGCCAAGGCGAGCGCGGGGTTGATATGTCCTGCCGTGCCGCCAGCTGCAATAGCAACGGTCATCTTATCGGTCATGGTAATCCCTCCGTACACGCGGCCCCTGGTCATCGGTGCGCAAACGCGCCGACGGGTCCGAATTCAAATCGATTCGATTATATCCGCCGCCCGCATTGCGAGGAGCGGGGCGCTGAGGACGACCTTGCGGCGCCGTTCGCTGACGCGGACGGGCTGCCGGCTCGGTCGCAGAGCCATCCAGGACGGTAAAGCCGTTACGCGAAGATCGCTCGCCGCGCACGTGGGGCACGCCGGCGGTACTCTCATCCATAACGGCAAAGCTCTCGCGGCGACGGTCGTACTCATCGCGACGGGCGCTCTCATACGAAACGCGCAGGATCAGACCGGCGAGCATAAGCGACACAATAATCGAGGAGCCGCCGTAGCTAATAAACGGCAGCGGCTTGCCCGTCATGGGAAACACATTGAGAATGCCCAGCGCGTTGATCAAAAACTGCACCGCAAGGATGACCGCGGAACCCGATGCCATAAGTGCTCCGCGACGGTCGGTCGCCTGCTCGGCAATGCGAAACGCCGAGTAGATCAGCATCGCAAACACCAAGAAGAACAGCACGGTTCCGATAAAGCCAACTTCCTCGCCGATAATAGCCAAGATGTAGTCGTTATGCGCCTCGGGCAAATACGAGTACTTCATGGTGGAGTTGCCGATACCGCGACCGAACAGGCCGCCCGAGGCAAACGCCATGATGGCAAGCGTGGCCTGATAGCCGTCACCATATTCGTCTGCCCAAGGATTCCAAGCAACCTCGACACGCGTCATACGATACGGCTCGGCGATAAGGGCGATCGCAATGACGGCGATGCCGGCAACGACCGTCCAAACGATATATTTGGGGTCCAATCCCGCAAACAACGCCATGCACATGAGGGTCAACAAGATGATCAGAACGGTGCCAAAATCGGGCTGAACAAAGATCAGAAAGAGCGAAATGCCCAGGTAGACGCCCATTTTGCGAAGAAACTCGTTGATGTTGCCGCCGGGCGAAAAGATGCGGTCGAGCATGATGGCCGAATACGCGATGGCGAACGGCTTTAAAAACTCAGACGGCTGGAACTGAATACCGGCGATGTTGAGCCAGCGCGTGGCGCCACGACTGCCGCTACCCATAAAGAACACCAGAACCAGTAGCCCTATCATGCCCATGAGGAAGATCCTGAGCACGTCTTCCCCAAACCAACTGTCCGGCAAGACGCGCACGATGGCAACCATAGCCAGCACGCCAACTCCGGCAAACGCGGCCTGTCGAAACAGGAAAAACGTCGCCGAACCATTCTCGTGCATCGCCTCGACCGAAGATGCCGAGTACACCATCAGCAAGCCGAAGCAAACCAAGCTAAACAGGCAAGCCATAAATATCAAACGGGGGCGCATGATGCGGGCGGGGACGCCGGCAATATAGCGCTCACTGAACGTCTGGCCGCCGCGTCCGGAACGCGGCGTGCTACGCAGCGAGGAAGCACGGTCCGAGTCGGGCCTCCTCATATCACTTCGGGGGCTCTCCTCTCTCACGGGCAACCCCTATTCCGTTTGCGATTTCGCTGCTGCGGCAAGCTGGGCCACGTAGTCCTTAAACACGCGACCGCGCTCCTCGTAGCCCGAGAACTCGTCGAACGAAGAGCAGGCGGGCGAAAGCAGGATCACGTCGCCGCGGCTCGAGAGCGAGCGGGCAACGTCAACGGCATCGCGCAGATCATCGGCCTGGGCGATATCCACGTCACCATCGACATCGGCCTCGTCCATAGCAGCGGTAAAGCGCTCGCACGCATCGCCAAAGCAAACGACCGAGCGCACGTTGTCCATAACAACGCGGGCAAAGTCCGCAAGCGGCGTACCCTTATCGTGGCCGCCGAGCAGCAAAATCACATCGTCATCAGGAAACGCCGTCAGGGCCTTTTCGACTGCATCGGTGTTCGTTGCCTTGGAATCGTTAACGTAGCGCACGCCATCGATCTTGCCACAGGGCTCAACGCGGTGTTCGAGTGGCTGGAACGATGCCAAACCGTGGCAAACGCCCTCGGGATCGGCACCGACGGCCAGAGCAGCCGTGGCGGCACATAGGGCATTGATGACATTGTGATGGCCCGAGATCTTGAGCTCGGACGTGGCGACAAGCTGGGTCTCGACGCCCTTCAGGCGCACGACCATCTTGCCGTCGCGCACAAAGGCGGCGTCTGCACCCTCGGGCTCGTCAAAAGCGACCTTGCAGATGCGGCGACCCGGCGTGTAGATGTACTCATCGAACTCATGGATGCCGGCATCCTCGACGTCGATAACCACGAGGTCGTCGTCGACCATATTCTCGAACAACTTGATCTTGGCAAGCGCATAGTTCTTGTGGCTCTTGTGCCAGCCCAGGTGGTCGGGCGTGATGTTGAGCAGCACCGCCACGCGAGGATGAAGCTCGGCGGTCGTAGCAATCTGATAACTCGACAGCTCGGCCACAAACCACTCATTGTGTGCACGGCCGTCGATCTCGTTCACCGGCGGCTCGCCGATATTGCCGACGGCCACGCTGGCTTCACCGGCGGCCTTGAGCAGATAATCGGTCAGCGACGTGGTAGTTGTCTTGCCGTTGGTGCCCGTGATGGCGATCCAATTTTGGGGAGACAGGCGGTAGGCAAACTCGGGCTCGCCCATAATCTGAGCGGTATGCTCACGCCCAGCCTTAAAGAAGGCCGAGAACTCCGAGATACCCGGGCATGTCACGCACACGTCATAGGCACCCTCGACCTGCTCGGTGCCGTAGACAAACGACGCGCCCTGCGCCTCGAGCGCACGCGTGGCGTCATTGGGCTCGGAGCTACCGCCGCCATACACGGTCGTGGCGCTCACGCGCTCGGGGTGAGCCAACGCCCAACGGGCGACATCGAGACCGGATTTACCCTGCCCCAAAACAAGCAGGCTAAAGACATCAGCAAGAGGCATGAAAGACCACTATCCCAACTGGAAGAACAGGGCGAGGCCAACGGCGCCAAAGGCCGCGGCGATAATCCAAAAACGGATAACGACCTTGGTCTCGGCCCAGCCCTTCTTTTCGAAATGATGATGAATGGGCGCCATAAGGAAGACGCGCTTGTGCGTAAAGTGGAAATAGACAACCTGGATCATGACCGACAGGGTCTCGACGATAAACAGACCGCCGATGATGAGGGAAACGACTTCGGTGTTGGTCATGATGGAGGTGCAGGCAAAAGCGGCACCCAGGGCAAGCGAGCCGGTATCACCCATAAAGATGCTCGCCGGGTAGCAGTTGAACCACAAAAAGCCCAGGCAGGCACCGGCGCACGCCGTGCAGAAGATGGACAGGTTCACGTCACCGTGCAAAAACGCCATGGCGGCCATGGCGAGCATGGCGATCATGGAAGTGCCGCCGGCAAGGCCGTCCAGACCATCGGTCAGGTTCACGGCATTGGAAAGACCAGCGATCATCAGCCAGCAAAATACAATGTAGAGCCACGGAAACGAAAGGCCGCAGATGGTGGTCGAAAGAACACCGAGGTCAATCGTCAGGCCGCCGGGAAAACGAATCTCGGGGGCGACGCCGCACCAATTGACGGCGAGCACGGTAAAGGTGACGCAGATGATGGTCAGACCGATCATCTTGGCGTGAGGCGTCAGGCCAAGCGAGCGACCATGCGTGACGGAGGTCAGGTCGTCGATGAGGCCCAGAACGCCGGTGGCCAGCGTTGCAAGCAGCACGAGCACGAGCTCGGTGGTGAGCTTGCCCATCAGCAGGCAGGTCAGCGAGATCGCGACAAGGATGACGACGCCGCCCATGGTGGGCGTACCCTGTTTAATCAAATGACGCTTGGGGCCGTCGGCTCGAACCTGTTGGCCGATACCCTCGACCTTCAGCAGCTTGATCCACCACGGCATAAGCAGCAACGCAATGGCAGCAGCGATGCCAAGTCCCAAAAAGGCCTGATACGTAGGATACGAGGGATTGCCGAACATGGGCTAGCACACACCTTCCACAAAGCGGTCGAGCTCGACAAAACGGGAACCCTTGACCAGTACAACATCATGATTTTCAAGCGCGCCGCCCATGCGGTCGAGCACCTGCTGATAATCGGAGAACACCTGGATGCGGTCCTCATCCATACCCATCATACGTGCGGCATCGGCCATGAGCTGAGCCAGCTCGCCGCCGACGCACGCGAGCATGTCGAGCTTCTTGGCGGCGGCATAGGCGCCCACGAGCTCATGCATGCGGGGAGCCTCGTCGCCCATCTCGCCCATCTCGCCCAAGATCGCCATGCGCGAACCGTCACAGATGAGCGAGCACAGCAAATCGAGGCCGGCAGCCATAGACTCGGCACTGGCGTTATAGGAGTCGTCGATGATGCGTGCTCCGCTCTTGGCGCGCTTGATCTCCTGACGGTGACCGGTGATCGTAAGGCCCCTAAAGGCAGCATCGATCTGCTCGGGCGTCACGCCCAGACGATAGGCGACCGCGGCAGCCTTGACGGCATTGGGCACGGACTGCACGCCGGGAATGGCCAACATGGTATCGACCGTGTCGCCCTGACCAAAGTCGAGCGTAAAGACCGGATGGCCCTCGTCGTCGACGCGAATGTCGCGCGCGCGGACCTCGTCGTCGTCCGAGACACCGGCCAGCATCACGTCAATACCCGCAGGCTGGGCGAACGTATCGCGAATGAACGGCGTAAAGTCGTCCTCGCCGCCCAAAACCAGCAACGGCGAGAAGTCGCCGGCGGCGCACATGCCCTGGACAATCTCGGACTTGGCGCGGGCGATGTTCTCGCGGCTGCCCAGGATGCCGATGTGGGAGGTTCCGATCTTGCTCACGATGGCAAGATTGGGGTTGGCAGACTGGGACAGGCGCTCAATCTCATGAAAATGGTTCATGCCCATCTCGAGCACCAGGACCTCGGTATCGGCCGGAGCGGAAAGCACCGTGAGCGGCATGCCGATCAGGTTGTTGAAATTGCCCTTCGTGGCCCAGACGCGATAACGCTTGGCGAGCACGGCGGCGAGCACGTCCTTGGTCGTCGTCTTGCCAATCGAACCGGTAATGCCGACGACCAGGCAGCCAAGCTCCAAGCGATATACGTGCGCCAGGCGCAGCAAGAACTCCACGGGGTCGTCAGTCAGCAAGATGGCGCATCCCTTGTCCTGCGCCAGCGAAACCAGCTCGGCATCGGGCTCGCGCGTCATCACGACGGCACCGGCACCCGACTCGATGGCACGGGAGGCAAAATCATTGCCGTCGACCTTTTCGCCGGGAAAGGCGACAAAGATCGTCCCCTCCTCGACCTGACGCGAGTCGATGACGCACCCGCGGCATACCCGATCGACTTCTTCCGTCACGGTTCGGGCCCCCGTTGAGGCCGCGAGGTTGTTGACGGCGATCTCTATCATTGCAGCTCCCCTGTAAACCTAATAATGCTATCGGCGTATTGTATCCCAGTGCCATGCGCGCGTGGTGCAGGGCATGTGAACACCCTTCAGAACAAAGGGCAGGCCACGCTCAAGATTGTAACCCCCTACTTCGTGTGCGGGATACCCAGCACGTCGAGCGCGTTGGCCATAATGGACTGGAATGGCACCGCGGCGGCATCCGAGCCGCTCGGCGTTCCGTCGAGTGTGATATAGCACAGCACCTTGGGCGATTGTGCCGGCGCAAAGCCCATAAAGGACGACATGTAGTTCTCCTTGAGGTAACCGCCGTTCTCGTCAGCACGCTCGGCCGTACCGGTCTTGCCCGCCACGTCATAGCCATCGACCGCACCGCCAACGCCTGTGCCTTCGGACACGACCGTCTGCATGCACGATGTCACCTGGGCGGCAGCGTCCTCCGAAATCGCACGCTCGCCTTCGCCCCAGTCCTTCTCATCGCCCTTGCTGGACTTATAGAAGTGCGGAGTCATCATCACGCCGCCGTTCGCGATGCCGCCCACGGCACGTGCGACCTCAATCGGCGAGACGGACAGCGCCTGGCCAAAGCTCATCGAGCCCAGCGTGGCGCCGTCGTACTGGTCGCGCTCCTTGACGATGCCCAGGCTCTCACCCGGAAAATCGACACCGGAGCTATGACCGATACCCCACTTGTCCACATAGGTGGCAAAATCATCTGCACCGATCTTGCGTCCCACCAGGACAAAGCCCACATTGGACGAACGGCGCATCATCTCGCGCACGTCCATGGTCATGGTGTAGTCGCGCTTATCGGCGTCGGTTACGGTGTCGTCGCCGACCTTGATGCTCGCCGGCACCTCAAACGACGTGCTCGAACGCACGGCGCCCAAGTCGAAGCCGGCACCGGCCACGAGCGTCTTAAAGACCGAGCCGGGCTCGTAGGCATCGGTAACCAGGCGCAAGTTCATGTCCTCGGTCTTGGCATTTTCCAGATCGGTCTGGTCATATGTCGGATACGAGCATGCCGCCAGAATCTCGCCCGTCGTGGGATCGGTGACCAGGGCCGAGCCATTCTTGGCCTTGGTCTTTTCGACCGCCTCGGCCAGGGCGTCCTCGGCGGCACGCTGGATATTGACATCGATCGTCGTCACGATGTCCACGCCGTCCACCGCGGCAACCTTCTTATAGGCGCCGCCCGCGATATAGCTACCGTCCCTCGCCCGCTCGCGCACCAGCGAACCGTTGGTTCCGGTCAAAAGCTTGTTGTACTGTTTTTCGAGGCCCGTCAGACCGTCGTTGTCCACGTTTACCACGCCAAGCACCTGCGATGCCAGGTTGCCGTAGGGGTACACGCGCTTCATGGCCTGCTCAAAGAGCACGCCTGGCAGGTTCTTCTTCTCCAGCGCCGCGACATCATCCTCGTCCACCTGACGTTTGATATACACCCAGGTGCCATCCGACTCAACGAGCTCGCGACAGGTCTTTTTATCGATTCCCGTAGCTTTGACCAGCGCCGACACCGTCTTGTCAACGTCCTCGATAAGCTGAGGATTCACGGCGATGTTGCGGCATTCGACCGACGACGTCAGCACGTTGCCGTTACGGTCGTAGATGGTACCGCGCTTGGCATACAGCGTCTGCGCAAGCAAGCGACGTGCATCGGCGCGGTCGCGTAGCTTATCGGCTTCCACGATTTGATAGTCGGCAAGGCGAAGGACGCCCAAACCCAAGCCAAGCCCGATGAAGCCCATGACGGCTTTGCGACGGGGCAGCGGCGTGCCCGTGAGCCATTCGGTCGACGAGCTCTTGCGCGGTCTGGTGTTATGCATTTGAGGACCACTCGAGCCACGGAGACGCGACGCGGGGTCGTTGCCATAGGACGGCCTCGCGTTGTAAGATGGCCGACCCGTTCCTTGATAACCAGAACGTCCCCGCGATGAGGGACGTCCAGAACCGCGGCTCCCGTCGGAGCCGCGGCGATAGTCATTTGTCATACTCAGCTACCGTCTTGTTACTGAGCGGTCGCGGTCGAGCTAGCGCCCGCGGTCGCATCCTGCGAAAAATCAAGTGTAACGCTCTCGCTGGGCTCCACCATGCCATAGGCGCCCGCAAGGTCGCGAATGCGCGTGTCGGCACCATAGACCGAATGCATGACCTCCAGGTCGGAGCTCTCGTCGGTCGCCTTCTCGAGCGTGTTGGTAAGCGCGGCGTTGCTGTTGAGCACCTGGGCCGTAACGCCGGCGAGCGCCACGCGGGCGACACCGATCGTCATGAAGATGGCCGCAATGATGCAAAACGTTTTAAGAACGCTCATGAAAACCGGGCTTACCGCCTGGTTTGCCTGACGGCCCGCGCCCGTGTAGACATCAAAGCGCGGCGTGCGCTGCTCGCGGGGAGCAACGGGGGCCTGCGGTGCCTCACGATAGGCGGGCATGGCGTTCATATCATAGGCGAGTGCTGCGTTTGAGGTGTTGTAGCCCATGATATGCCGCCTCCCATCCCGAGTACGTTGGTAGTGTGTTTAAGCTTCGTTTGTGGTACGAGCGGGAGGTCCAATATCGCGCGGTCGCGTCTACAGACGCTGCGCCACGCGAATCTTGGCTGATCTCGCCCGAGGGTTGCGCGCAACCTCATCAGGTTGGGCAACCAAGGGCTTGCGGGTGATGACCTTGAGTATCGGCACGTTGCCGCACCCGCACACCGGAATCTCCGGCGGACACGTGCACCCCTGGCTCATCTCCTTAAAGTGGTTCTTTACGATACGGTCCTCGAGCGAGTGATACGAGATGACGCAGATGCGTCCGCCCGGGTTGAGCCACCTTGTGGCGGCGTCAAGCCCTCGCTCGAGCACATCGAGCTCGTGATTGACCTCGATGCGAATGGCCTGGAAACTCTTCTTGGCTGGGTGTCCGCCATGCCGACGAGCGGCAGCGGGGATGCCAGCCTTGATGATCTCGACAAACTGGCCGGTGGTTTCGATCGGCTCATGCTCGCGGCGGCGCACGATCTCGCGCGCGATCTGCGAGGCGAACTTCTCTTCGCCATAGACGCGTAGAATCCGGGCGAGGTCGTGTTCGTTATAGGTGTTGATGACCTCAGCTGCGTTTAAGGTGTTGTTACCCGGATCCATCCGCATGTCCAATGGGGCGTCCTCGTTGTACGAAAAGCCCCTGCCAGGGATATCGAGTTGCGGCGACGAAACGCCCAAGTCGAACAGGAAGCCATCGACCCCGGGCACCTCGGCCGAGCAAAGCAGCTCGTCCAAGTCGCCGAAGTTGCCCTTCAGCAGCTGGTGCGGTACGCCGGGAACCTCGCGGTCCAGACGGGCGCCAGCGGCCTCAAGGGCCATGTCGTCCTGATCGACGCCGAGCAAAAGGCCGGTCTCCCCCACCTGCGCGGCCATCTTTACCGAATGGCCGGCACCGCCAAGGGTGCAGTCGCAGACGACGGAGCCGCTCTTTAGCTGCAGCGACTCAAGCACTTCGCCGAGCATGACAGGTTCATGCCGATATTCTTGTGTCAAGATCCCACGCTCCATCCGTTACTCGTGCCTTGCCCTTACGAGAAGAAGAGGTCCAGCAGGGCCTCGTCATCATCGTCCTCATCGGCCGTAGCACGGTCCCAAACCTCAAGGTGGTCGTAGTTGCCCACAACCGTGACCTCGCGGTCGAGGTTCGCCTGCTTGCGGAGAGACTCAGAAAGACCGATACGACCCGCGCTGTCCACATCCATCGACGTGGTGCGCTTGTTGATCGCCCTCATGAGCTTCTGGTCGTTGATGTCACGCGGGTTAAAACCCTCGTGGCCCTCACGACCCGCGAAGAGTCCTTCGACCCACTTATCGAAGGCCTCGGCAGAGAACACGTACAGAGCATCGACATCCAGGGCTTTGAACACGCGAACGTGCTCTCCAAGCTCCTCGCGAAGGGGTGCAGGCAGGGACAGACGACCTTTTGCATCGAGATTGCGCTCGTATGCACCCGTCATTCCCATGTGCGCCCTCCCCTCGGTTACTCAGATGGCACGTACGCGGGGAACCACCCCGCCTGTCGACGTCATCAATAATATGGGGAACCGCCCCATTTTTCAACACCTTTCCCCACCCCTTCCCCCACCCCACCCCACCACTCCACACCCAATATGTTGTAAAACACCCCCGAGCATATGTTCGAAAACACAATATGTTGTGTTTACAGCAAAGGCGGGATGCCACCTGTAGAACCACGCCCGCGAACCTCAACCTTCAAGTTGACCTTGAGGCGATTTTTACGTCCCTTTACACACCGTTCACATCGCCCCCCAGACTCCTCCACCCACGGTACACACGGCCCACCACCGCGTCGGTGTCTGGCGAAAAATGGGACGGGCCCCAGATTGCCCATGTGCGCAAAAGTGCGTCTCGGCAATCTGGGACCCGTCCCCTTTAATATTTATAAATATGCAGGTCAGCGAGGTGCTAGCGATGTGCCAGCGGATGCGCCGCCAGATAGACCTCGGTCAGTTGCGTGCGGTCGATATGCGTGTAGACCTGCGTGGTCGAAATATCGGCATGGCCCAAAATCTCCTGCAGCACACGCAGGTCGGCACCGCCCGCAAGCATGTGGGTGGCAAAGGAGTGGCGCAGGGTGTGGGGATGGAGCCCAACCAGCCCCACCTGGCGCCCATACCGCTCGCATATCGCATGCACGGCCTGGCGCGACAGGCGACGTCCGTTCTTATTTAAAAAGACCGCCGAGGTCTCCGTCCCGTGAGCATGCGCGGCCAGGAGAGTGCGCCCGTCACCTATATAGTGTGTCAAGGCGCGAGCCGCGCTTCCCACCAACGGGGCCAGACGCTCCTTGGAGCCCTTACCGCGCACCAGGACAAACCCGTCATCAATATGGATATCGCCCACATCGAGCCCAACCAGCTCACTCACGCGCAAACCGCATCCGTAGAGCACTTCCAAGATGGCATGATCGCGCAGTCCCATCTCGCCCTCGGGAAAGTCTTGATCGAGCAGTGCCGAGACATCCTCCACCGAAAGGTATTCCGGCAGGCGATCTGCCTTTTTGGGCAGGCGCAACGCCGCCGTCGGGTTTTGGGCCACGGCTCCATCGCGCACCAAAAAGGCATGCAGACCCTTCACGGCAGCAAGCGCGCGCTCCACCGAGGCGTCGGAATAGCCTCCGTCGCGGCGATCGGCAACAAAGCCCTCCACGACCTGACGGGTCACCTCTTCAAAAGACACAATGCCCGCCCGCTCCAGATAGGCGCAGTACGTCGTCAGGTCACGACGGTAGGCCGCAATCGTATTGCGCGCCAAACCCCGCTCGACCGCAAGGTAATCGAGATACTCCCCCGCCGCCACGGCGAGCGACGAGGGAGTAGCTTCGGTATGTTCTTGGTTCTCCGGCACCCTTAGTCCGTAGCGAGGTTCTTGGGCGTCACCTGCAGACGGTCGACACCCTCGTGCTGGCCGATCGAGGCGCGCACGAACTCGCGGAACAGCGGCTGCGGGTTGGTCGGACGGCTCTTGAACTCGGGATGAGCCTGGGTGGCCACATACCACGGATGTACGTCGCGCGGCAGCTCGACCATCTCGACCAGACGCTCGTCGGGCGAAAGGCCCGAGATAACCAGACCGGCGTCCTCGAGCTGGTCACGGAAGGCGTTGTTGAACTCAAAACGGTGACGGTGACGCTCGTAGACGAGCTCCTCGCCATAGGCCTCGCGCGCGAGGGAATCGGCAGCAAGCTTGCACGGATAGGCACCCAGACGCATGGTGCCGCCCTTCTCGGTCACGTCCTCCTGCGAGCTCATCAGGTCGATGACACTATACGGGCCATCCGGATCGAACTCGGAAGAGCTGGCGCCGGCAAGGCCGACGACGTTGCGGGCGAACTCGCACACGGCCACCTGCATACCCAGGCAAATGCCCAGATACGGAATCTTGTGCTCACGGGCAAACTCAGCCGCGAGAATCTTGCCCTCCAGGGCGCGCTTGCCAAAGCCGCCGGGGACCAGGATGCCCGAGGCGTCCCCCAGGACCTCGGAGACGTTCTGCTCGTCGAGGCTCTCGCCATCGACCAGCTGCACGTCAACGTGGCGATCGTAGAAGACGCCCGCATGGTGCAGGGCCTCGATAACCGACAGGTACGCATCGGGCAGCTGCGTGTACTTGCCCACGACGGCGATCTTCACCTTGTCGGCGTGATGGTTGGCGTGATTCTGCTTGCGCAGGAACTCGTTCCACTCGCTCATGTCGCGCTCACGCGGGTCCAGACCCAGGCGCTCGCAAATGCGCAGGTCAAAGTCCTGCTCGGCGAGCAGCTGCGGAACATCGTAGATGCTCGCGCAGTCCTCGTTGGTAAAGACACAGTCGGTGTCGACGTCGCAGAAGCTTGCGATCTTGCCGCGGATGGCATCGTCGATATGGTGGTCGGAGCGCAGAACGATAATATCGGGCTGGATACCAAAGCTGCGGAGCTCCTTGACGGAGTGCTGCGTCGGCTTGGTCTTGACCTCGTGGGCGGCGGCGATATAGGGAACGAGCGACACGTGGATGTAGCAGACGTTCTCGGGGCCGGCCTCCTTGCGATACTGGCGAATGGCCTCGACAAACGGCTGCGACTCGATGTCGCCGATGGTGCCGCCCAACTCAGTGATGACCACGTCGGAGCCGGTCTGCTCCTCAATACGACGGAACTTATCCTTAATGGCGTTCGTGACGTGCGGAATCACCTGCACGGTGCCGCCCAAAAAGTCACCGCGACGTTCACGGGCGATCAGGCTCTTATAGATGGCACCAGTCGTAAAGTTGGAATCGCGGGTCAGGTTCTCGTCAATAAAGCGCTCGTAGTGGCCCAGGTCCAGATCGGACTCGTAGCCGTCCTCGGTCACAAAGACCTCACCATGCTGAAACGGGCTCATGGTGCCGGGATCGACGTTCAGATACGGGTCGGCCTTTTGCATCGTTACCTTGTAGCCGCGCGACTTGAGTAGACGGCCCAGCGAGGCCGCGGTAATACCCTTGCCCAGAGACGAAACCACGCCGCCGGTCACGAACACATGCTTGGTCATATTGAGTTACCTGCGCTTCCCGTAGAAGTTATCCATACACATCTTACGGGTCTTCATTGTAATACTCGCGACGCGCGCCGCACGCAATTTTTCTTACGCGCAATCGCATTTCTCCATCTCGAAACAAAACGCCGTCCGGTTGCCCAGGCGGCGTCGTTTCCACTATGAATGCGCGCTGTTATCGATCGGCGATTTCGTCCTTAATCAAGTCCTGCACGAGCATACCGGCACGGATGCCCTCTAGATACCACTCGCCACGCTCCGTGAGACAAATACCATTTGCGAGCTGGCCGCCGTCGTCGCTGTAGCGCGAGACGACCTCGATGATGTCTTCGGATTCCAAGCGCTCAATTGCCGCGCGGGCGCGATACGGAGACACCCCCACACGCTCGGCAAGCGTCTTGCGCGAAAAGCCATAAAATCCGCCGTTGTCTTCGGACAGCTGTGCGATCTCCATCAGCACCTGCACCTCGACACGCTTCATATCGTTGACACTCGCACGACCTTTGCCAGCCATGGCAGCCTCCTCAAACCGAGCACGGGCATCACTTGCACCGTGCGCGACCGGCACACCCCATGATGGCCGGCAACATCCATCATGCGGCATCCCCGCAAAAGGATGAAACAATTAGGGTTATTGTATACCGCCCAAATCGCTTATAGGCAGGTAAGCGGGCTATTTTTAGGTTAAACGGTAGCTTTGTTGATAAAAGGGGCACACCGAATGCATACCCGATGTGCCCCTTTCAGACCAATTTATCCAGGCTTAGCGGTGGAAGAAACCACGGCGCTCAAACTTGGGCTCGCAGCACACGTTGATGCCCAGCTTGCGCAACACCGTCTCGTCCGTCGGCGAGATGATCACGCTAAAGAAGGCATCGCACCCGCGCAGCTGCTCCAGGCCCGAAAGGACGCGGGCCGCCGTCTCGCTCGTTGCCGAGGTGATCGAGAGCGCCATAAGCGTCTCGTCGGTGTGCAGGCGCGGGTTCTTGCTACCCAGGAAATGCGTCTTGAGCTTGCTGATAGGCTCGATCGCCTCATCGCTGATGACCTCGAGCTCAAGGTCAACGCCCGAGACATGCTTAAGTGCATTCATGATGAGCGAGCTCGCGGCGCCCAGGCGTGTGGAAGTCTTGCCGGTCACCACGGAGCCGTCGGGCATGACCATGGCACCTACGGGGCCACCCGTCAGCTGCTCCCTGGTAAGGGCGGCCGAGCGTGCCGGCGAGTAATTCTTGTCGATACCGGCCTTCTTCATAATGATCTTGAGACGATCAACCTGTTCATCGCCCACGCCGGTACGGCGCACATTTTCGACCGCGGTAAAGTAGCGGCGGACAATCTCCATCTTGGAAGCGTCGCGGCAGGCATCGTCATCGGTGATGGCAAAGCCGACCATATTTACACCCATGTCCGTGGGGCTCTGGTAGGGGCTCTTGCCCAGGATCTTTTCCATCAGGGCACGGACCACCGGAAAGGCCTCGACGTCGCGGTTGTAGTTGACCGTAGTCTTGTTATAGGCCTCCAAGTGGAAGGAGTCGATGATGTTGGCGTCGTCAAGGTCGGCCGTGGCGGCCTCGTAGGCGATGTTGACCGGATGCGTGAGGGGAAGGTTCCAGACCGGGAAGGTCTCGAACTTGGCGTAGCCGGCAGCGGTGCCGTGTTTGTGCTCGTGATAGAGCTGCGACAGGCAGGTGGCGAGCTTACCCGAGCCGGGGCCGGGAGCGGTGACCACGACGAGCGGACGGGTGGTCTCGACAAACTCGTTCTTGCCATAGCCGTCGTCGGACACGATCAGGTCGACGTCGTGCGGATAGCCCTCGATGGGATAGTGCAACTTGGCGGGAATGCCGAGCGCGTTCAGGCGATTGCGGAACACATCGGCGGCGGGCTGGCCGGCGTACTGGGTGATGACCACGGCCGCGACAGCAAAACCGTTGCCGCGGAACAGGTCGACCAGGCGCAAAACGTCCTCGTCATAGGTAATGCCCAGGTCACCGCGAGCCTTGTTCTTCTCGATGTGGTTCGCGTTAATGGCGATGATGACCTCGACGTCGTCGGCTATGCTCTTGAGCATGCGAAACTTGCTGTCCGGCTCAAAACCCGGCAGCACGCGACTCGCGTGATAGTCGTCAAACAGCTTGCCGCCAAACTCCAAATAGGCACTCGGGGCGCTCCAGGTCAACACAGGCAAAGATCTTGCCCAAAATGCGAAACACCAAGGTCCGCTCATCAAAAGG
>CALBUZ010000004.1 GCA_937969105.1 uncultured Collinsella sp.
GTGAAACAGTTCTTGTCGAGCGGAAGCATCGGCATCCAGTGGGTTTTCTGTTCACCGGTCGCAGGATCCCTTCTTTGTGGCAGGTATTACCAACCCTATCACCGTATTGGAACAGATGACCTACATCTTCTTCATGAAGATGCTCGACGACAAGCAGCTCCAGGAAGAGGAAAACGCACGCGACTTTGACGGCGAAGTGCTGAACCCTACCTTCCCGGAAGGGCAGCTCTGGATTAACCCCGACGCTACCACCGATGAGGAGAAGGCTGGAATCCCTTACGAAAGCCTGCGCTGGCACGTGTTCAAGAATCTGGGCGCCGACAATATGTTCAAGGTGGTAAGGCAGCACGTGTTCGAATTCATCAAGCACATCGGCACGGGCGAAGAGAGCGCCTACAGCCGCTACATGAAGTCGGCTATCTTCCTGATTCCCAACGCCCGAACCCTTACCAAGGTGATAGATGGCGTGGATTCTCTCGATATGAACAACCGTGACGCGATGGGCGACGTCTATGAATACATCCTGGGCAAGATGGCGGCAAGCGGCACCAACGGACAGTTCCGCACCCCCCGACACATCATCCGTATGATCGTGGAGATGATGCAGCCTACCCCGGAGGATTACATCTGCGACCCAGCCATGGGATCGGCAGGATTCCTCGTAGAAGCCGTGAAATACATCAAGGAGAATTACGAGACCATCCTCTATGCCGGAGAACAGGTGAAACACATGAAGACCTCGATGATCAATGGCTACGATACCGACCAGACCATGCTGCGCATCGGAGCCATGAACCTGCTGCTGCACGACATTACTGCCCCGGAACTTGCCTGGCGCGATTCGCTCTCTGAGCAGAACGAAGACCAGAACTGCTACTCGCTCATCATGGCGAACCCGCCGTTTGCGGGCAGTCTCGACAAGGGCAATGTAAACAAGAAGATTCTTGCCTACGCCAACACCAGCAAGACCGAGCTGCTGTTCCTGGCTCAGTTTGTCCGCTCCCTGGAGTTGGGCGGCCGCTGCGCCAGCATCGTTCCCGATGGAGTACTTTTCGGAACTTCCAGGGCGCACGTGGCTATCCGCAAGGAGATAGTTGACAACCAGCAGTTGCGTGCCGTCATTTCCATGCCGAGTGGTGTGTTCAAACCATACGCCGGAGTTTCTACCGCCGTTCTTGTGTTCAGCAAGACCAACTGTGGTGGAACGGACAAGGTATGGTTTTATGACATGAAGGCAGATGGTTTCTCGCTGGATGACAAGCGTGCGCCGATAGCCGACAATGATATTCCGGATGTGGTAAACCGCTTTCTGCATCCTGAGTCTGAGGGTTCCCGCACCCGCAAGGACCAGAGCTTCTTCGTACCCGTAGAGGAAATCCGCCAGAACGATTACGACCTCTCTATTAATAAGTATAAGGAGATAGAGCGTGAGAAGGTGGAATATGAGCCTGTAAAGGATATTCTAGTAAGACTGGAAGAGAATGAAGGCGAGTTTCTGAAGGGGTATAGAGATTTGTGCAAGATGCTGGAAGAAGATGAAAAGAAGGAGGAAATGGTATGAGAAAGGGATGGGAATATAAAAGATGGAAAGAAGTACTGACTATTATAAATGGAAAGAACCAGTCTGCTGTAGTAGATGAAAATGGAGAATATCCGATTTATGGTAGCGGTGGAATTATGGGCTATGCAAACAATTGGTTATGTCCAGAAAACTGCGTAATAATAGGAAGAAAGGGAAACATTAATAAGCCAATTTTTGTTGAAACAAAATTCTGGAATGTAGATACTGCATTTGGTCTCAATGCCAATAAAGAGTACCTTTTGCCCAAATTCTTGTACTATTTCTGCCTTGACTATAATTTTGAGCGTCATAATAAAGCTGTGACGATTCCTAGTTTAACAAAAGCAGATTTATTGAAAATAGACATTCCTCTTCCACCCAAATCCACTCAGCTTGCGATAGTTTCCGAACTTGACAAGATAAACGAGTTGATTCGTTTGAAGAAGGAGCAACTTAAAGATTTCGACAATCTCGCTCAAAGCCTCTTCTATGAGATGTTTGGAGACCCAGTTGAGAATGAAAAGGGATGGGAAGTGAAGAAGCTGGGAGATATTAGCAGCATAGGAACAGGCAGCAAATCCGAGGATAGCCGGTTCGTCCTCCTTCACGGTGCAGGTGGCGATGCCGGCGATGTTTTCCGCGTTCAGGCCGAACTCGGAAAGATACCGTTCCGCGACGAGGCGCAGCTCCTGCGGCTTGACGCCGCGGCGGCAGCCCACGCCGAGGACGAAGGCACGGCTGGAGACATCAAGGTACAGAACCTCTTCCGGAAGCGTGTTTTCGCTATCCCAGAGGACGGCATGGCCGCATGTGACATCCTGCGGGTTCTCGAAGAAGGCAACTTGCCCGGTGGAGGCGAAATGGCGCTCGAAGACAGCGCGTGTTCCGCAGAAGGCTATGGGGGTTCCGTCGAGCAGGGCAGCGTTGAGGGCGCGGACGGCTTCCGGGTTGAGGATGCGTGCGTGTTCCTGAGCGGCGGCTTCGTCAAAGGCGGGGAGGCCGTTAACGTCCGCGGGGGAGCCGATTACGGCCTGCCCGCCGGTGATGCGGGCTATGCGCCGGGCCAGCCGGTTGGTGCCTCCGAAATGCCCGGAGGTAAGGGCAATCACATGGCTGCCGCTTTCCGGACAGGCAAGCACGGCCGGGTCAATGCTCTTGCCGCGCAGCAGTGGGGTGGCTTTGCGGAAGGGGATCCCCGTCGCGCCGATGAAGATATGCGCGTCGAACTGCGCCCAGTTGGCGGCGAGGCGGCTGTCGAAGTCTTGGGCCGGTATGTGCACGATGCCTTCCGCGTTGGATGGGCGCGTACTGTGGAGCACCGTGGGCAGGCCCAGCCCGGCGGCGATCTCCCGGGCTCGCGTCAGCCCCTTGTCCGTGAAGGCGTACAGGGCGCAGCGTCCGTCGAAATTCTCCGAAACCAGACGGTTCCTGTAGCCATGCGAGAAGTCGGCGTCGTAGAGCCGCGAGGCTGTGCCGTTGGCTCCCAAGGCCCGGCCCACGATGACGAGCGCCTGCCGTCCGAGCCCGGCTTCCTCGGCCTGCCGGGCGATGTCGCCCACCGTACCGCGCAGGATGCGCTCATCAGGCCATGAGGCGCGGTAGACGATCGCCGCCGGGGTGTCCTCGGTCAGCCCACCTTGTTCCATCAGATGGCGCATCAGCTCGCCGACCTTTCCGGTGCTCAGGAAAAAGACCAGCATCGCCCCGGTCCGGGCGAAGGCCGCGGCGTCTTCGCCTTGAGGCATGGGCGTTCTTCCGGGCGTCCGCGTGAGGACGACGCTTTGGCTCACATCGGGGCTGGTGAGTTCGCAGCCAAGCGCCGCTGCTGCCGCGAACACGCTGCTGACGCCCGGGATGATGGATGCGGCCACGCCTTTTTGGGCCAGCCCCCGGATCTGCTCGTTGATCGCGCCGTACATGGCGGGATCGCCGGTGTGCAGGCGCACGACACGTTTCCCGGCAAGGGCGGCATCGCTCATGGCTTCGATCTGTTCCCCCAGATTCATGGAGGCGCTATCGAGGCAGGTGCAATTGGCTTTGCAGGCCTTGAGGTGGGCGGGGTTGACCAGCGAACCCGCGTAGACCACGAGATCCGCCTGTTCCAGAGCGCGCAGGCCACGCACGGTGATGAGATCCTCCGCGCCCGGTCCGGCGCCGACGAATTCGACGAGTGCTTTCATGAAATTGCCTCTTTATGGAATGTGAACACGTAAATGGTGTTTTGCGGAGCGAAGTGGTGGCTCCTTTTGGCGAGTAGGCATTCGTTGGCGATATCGATGCGGCAGAGGCCGGCTCTGTGGTCGGGGGCCCATGAGAGGAGGGCGCGAAAGCTTTCCAGCGTGACCGCGCTCACGACGATGAGGCCGTTGGACCGCAGGCGGTTCCGGCACGCCGTCAGCAGCGCGGGCAGATCCTTTCCTCCGCCGCCGATGAAAACGCGGTCCGGATCGGGGAGGATGCCCCCGCATGCGCTAGGGGCGGGGGACTCGGGGCAGGACGCACGGATTACGGAGAGGGCGTCGCCGGGATGCAGCGTGTAATTGGCGATGCCCATGCTGAGGCGGTTGCGTTCGATCATCGCGCAGCGTTCGGGGTTCCATTCGATTCCGTGTATGCTGAGATCCGGGCGCAGGGCGGCCGCTTCCAGACCCACGGAGCCGCTTCCGGCCCCGACGTCCCAGAGCGTCCCCCAAGCCGGGAGGCGCAGCCGCGACAGGATGACGGCACGCACGTCCGATGCCGTGATCAGGTTGTTTTCGCGCTCGAAGGCTTCTTCCGGAAGCCCCAGTGCCAGTATCGGGGCCTGAATGGAGGCGCTGCCCCGCGTTGTGGCGGCCGCGTCCTGAGCATGGCAATCGGCATGGGCGGCCGGAAAGATGACGAGGATGGACGTCGGGCCGCAAGCGGCGTCGGCCAGCTCGCCCAGAGTCCCGGACAGGATGCGTTCGTCGTCCGAGCCGATGCGTTCGGCGATGATCGCGGCGCGTCGGGCCGATGCGGGATGCGCGCCGAGCACGGCGCGGGCGATGGCGTGCGCCGGGTAGCGGCTCCCCGCATAGGTTACGGACAGCGGCGCTTCGGCTATGCCGCGGGAGGGCAGCCCCTCGCCGGAATGCACGCAGAACAGGCGGGCATCCTGCCACGGAAGGCCGAGGCGGCAGAACAGGGCTTGAAACGCCGTGATTCCCGGATGGTACGCAAGGTTGTCGCCGGGCGTGCGGAGTGCTGCGAGCGTGCCGCCGAATCCATGGTAGAGGGCGTCGCCCGAGGCCAGCACCACGATGCGTTTCCCCTCCCGGCCCAGCGCGAGGACTTCTTCCGCGTCCTTTCGGGCGCCGCTCCCAATGATCCGGGCGTTTTTCACCGGGACGGGGCACAACGCCATAAGGGAGCGCGAGCCGTACACCGCGTCCGCCTCCTCCAGCAGAGTAAGAACGCCCGTGTCGGAGGGGAATCCTGTTCCGCACGAAACGATGTCGATGTGCCCCGCGGCGTCTCGCGTTCTGCCGTTCGTCATATGGAATGCCCCTGTATGAAGTAGGATGGCCCCACGATTTCGCCGGGGTCGGCAATCGCCGGGTCCGGTTGATCCCCGTTCATGTGTTCGTCCGGTTCCGCCGCGATGGCTGTGGACTGCCGGGGAGAGGCCTCTTCGGGCCTTCCCCGCGCTTCTTCAAAGAGGAAGCCTCCTTCAAAATCGAACACGAGCAGGCGGAGTGCCGGGTTACCCGTACAGCGGCGCGAGAGTTGCCGGAGGGCGGTCCGCGCAAGGCGGCGGAGGAGGCCGTCCCGGGCGTCCGGGGGGATGGACAAAAGCGCCTCGCGCACGGAAGCGCTGTACTTGAGTGCTCCATGCAGGCCCGTCTCGGCGGGGAGCGTCCTGCGGACTTCGGCGCGGAGCAGATCAATATCTTGGCTGACCTTGTGCGCGTGCGTGTTTTCGAATCCGGCAGCGTACTTGCAGAGCTTCCCGGGCATGCAGGCCACGGCGATCTCGCGCATGCCGTAGCGGCAGGCTGCGGCGAGGCTTTCGGCGATGAAGTCGCCGATACTGACGAAAGCGGTTGCGGGCAGTTGAGGCAGGTGGATCTCCGCGCCGGATTTGGTGCGCCCGCCAGTGCAGAAGACCATTGTAGAACCGCCGGAAAGAAAGTGCGATTTCACGCAGATGCGGACGGTATGGATGTAGGCTTCATGGCTGTAGGGACGGACCAGGCCGGTGGTGCCTAAAAGCGAGATGCCGCCCATAATGCCGAGATGGGAGTTGAGGGTATGCTTCGCGAGCTCCTCGCCGTTTTCCACCCCGATTTCAAGAAGCCAGCATCCTGAGCTGAACCCGGCCCGGCGGAGATTTTCGGAGATCATATTGCGGGGGCCGGTGTTGATGGCCCAGCGGCCCAGCTCGCAGTCGAGCCCCCGGCGGGCCGCTTCGGCTTTCCACTCGTCGGAATAGCCGTTGCCGTCGAAGTGGATCGGCTTGCACTC
>CALBUZ010000005.1 GCA_937969105.1 uncultured Collinsella sp.
CATGAGCTGCTCGCCGGGCATCTTGGTTAGGAGAATATCGTGGCTGGATTTGCGAAAAGCCGCGGTCAGGACTACCCCCTAAGGGCCTGAGGCGCTCAAGATTGGGAGCGACAAGCCCGACGAAGCGTACTTAGGTACGCAAGGAGGGTTGGAGCCCCAAGGTTGAGTGCCTCAGTGCCCTTAGGCCAAATCTTCGCCGTTGGTGGCGATAACCTTCTTGTACCAGTCAAAGCTCTTCTTTTTGGAACGCTTGAGGGTGCCGTTACCCGGATCGTCGCGGTCGACGTAAATAAAGCCGTAACGCTTGGACATCTCGCCCGTGCCGGCAGACACCAGGTCGATCGGGCCCCAGGTGGTGTAGCCCAGCAGGTCAACGCCGTCCTCGGTCACCGCGTCACGCATGGTCTGGATGTGCTGGCGCAGGAAGTCGATACGGTAGTCGTCGTTGATGGAGCCGTCCTCCTCGACAACATCCTTGGCGCCCAGACCGTTCTCGACTACAAACAGCGGCTTCTGATAGCGGTCGTACAGGTCGTTGAGCGTAATGCGGAAGCCCAGCGGATCGATGGCCCAGCCCCACTGGCTCTCCTGCAGGTAGGGGTTCTTGGCGCCGGCGAAGGCGTTGCCCTGGGTGCGCTCGACATCGGGGTTGTCGGCACCGGCAGAGCAGCGGATGCTGTAGTAGCTAAAGCTGATGAAGTCGACGGTGTTGGCAGCCAGGATCTCGCGGTCCTCGTCGGTCATGCCAACGTCGATACCCAGGCGCTCGAGCTTCTTGACGGCATAGGCCGGGTAGTAGCCGCGGCTCTGGACGTCAACGAAGAAGTAGTTGTCCTGGTTGTCGAGCTGCGCCTGGCACACATCGCCCGGACGGCAGCTGTAGGGGTAGTAGCTACCTGCGGCAAGCATACAGCCGATCTTGATCTCGGGATCGATCTCGTGAGCAATCTTGGTTGCCCAAGCGCTGGCAACGAGCTCGTTGTGGGCGGCCAGGTACTCGACGGCCTCCTTGTTCTCGCCTTCTTCAAAGACCAGACCGGCACCCATAAACGGCAGGTGCAGAATCATATTAATCTCGTTGAAGGTAAGCCAGTACTTCACCAGGCCCTTGTAGCGGGTGAAGATCGTGGTCGCGAGGTTCTTGTAGAAGTCGATGAGCTTGCGGTTGCGCCAGCCGCCGTACTCCTTGATGAGGTGAATCGGGCAGTCGAAGTGCGTGATGGTCACGAGCGGCTCGATGCCGTGCTTTTGGCACTCGCGGAATACATCCTCGTAGAAGGCCAGACCAGCCTCGTTGGGCTCGGTCTCGTCGCCGTTGGGGAAGATGCGGGTCCACGCCAGACTCATACGGAAGGTCTTAAAGCCCATCTCGGCAAAGAGAGCGATGTCCTCTTTGTAGTGGTGATAGAAATCGATGCCGGTCTGCGCGGGATAGTAATAGCCGTCCTCGAAGTCGAGCATTTTACGCTGGCCGGAGACCACCGCATAGCGCTCGGGGCCATGCGGAGCCACGTCCACGTTGGCAAGGCCGCGGACATCCACGTCGTAGGCACCCTCGCACTGGTTGGCAGCCGTCGCGCCGCCCCACAGGAAGTCATTACGGAAAGCCATGCATCAATCCTTTCGCACGCTGTTGTCATAGGCTTAGTATCCCTACAAACAACGCGTCGCTCAACGGCAATGACGCAGGCCGACACTTCTTTTCGCGCGCGGGTGCCCGGCAGCCGACCCGTCTGACACTTTTTGATACCCGCCCCCCAACCACCACAAAGGGGACAGGCACCTTTGTGGTGGTTGGGGGCGGCTTGTCTCGATCTGTAACAGGTAGGCAGCCAAAACCGGGCTTGGTGTTACAGATCGAGATTTTCGGTCAGCTTCTACAGTTTGTCTAAATCTGTAACAGGTAGAGACGATTTAGCCCGCTAGATGTTACAGATTGAGACAGAAGATGCTAGTCGCAGGCGATGTCGAGGTTCTTTCCGATGAGGCCTACGTAGCCGCCCTCAGCTGCCTTGGGGCTGTCGGCGTGGCAGAGGACCCACTTGTCGGCCTTCCAGTAGCAGTAGCTGTCGCCGGCCGTGGGCATGTCGGCCGCGGCCTCGGGGCGCGGACCGTTGGTGCCGGCGGGCAGCGCCACCATCACCTGGAAGCCGCCGTCGTCGACCATGCAGGGCGTGTAGTGGAGCGTGGTGTTGAAAACCTCAACAAGCGTGCCGGCCGGCACGCGGAACGCCTTGACGCACGCGGTATCGAGCTTGCCGTCCTCGATCTCCCAGCGATGTGCCACGAGCAGGATAAAGTCGCGTGCACCCAGGTTGAACTCGCTCGCGCGGTGGTACTCCAGGCAGTTGAGACGCGTGTTGTGGCCGTTGCACCAGCCCAGCTGGAAGGGGCGGCCGCCAAACATGAGAAAGCCAAGCTTGTCGGCATCCTCGACGCCCTCGAGCTCCGGCGCGCTTGCTACGTACTTGCTGCCCTCGGGGATGGGCGTGGAGGCAAGTGCCTCGAGCACGGGCGACGTAAGCTCGGACGGAACGTTATCCCAAACGTTGCCATAGGATTTGAACTCGGGATCAGAGACAGAGTAGATATGCATGTTCGCTCCTGTTCGTTTGTGTGACAGTATGAACATTCTAGAACAATTTCATTCTGTTTTGAGCACTCGGTATAAAAAAGCGCTCCGCAAAGAGCGGGAGCGCTTCTGGCACAAACGTTATTCCTGCAAGCAGCCTTACGCCTGCTGATAGTGCAGGTGATTCTCGTCGATATCGGCCAGGTCGCGGTCGAGGTAGCGGCGCGCGAGCCAGTTTGCCATGGGGAGGTTCTGGTCCAGGTAGTTACCGCACTCCTCGGGAGCGGCACCGGGGACATTGCCCTCAAAGCCGGCAACGAACTCGAACAGCTCACGCACGAGCGGCAGAATCTCCTCGCTCGTCACCTCACCAAACACGACGAGGTAAAAGCCCGTGCGGCAGCCCATGGGGCCAAAATAGACAATGCGACTCGACCAGTCGGCATGGTTGCGAAGGAATGTCGCGCCTAGGTGCTCGATGGTGTGACACTCGGCCGTGTTCATGACCGGCTCCTTATTGGGCGTGGTCAGGCGCAGGTCAAAGGTGGTGACGGCGGCGCCGGTCGCCGGATCGCGATCGATGCGGCTCACATACACGCCGGGCTCAAGCAGCAGATGGTCAACGGAAAAACTCGCGATGCGCTCCATGGCAGGTCCTCTCGATAGTCAATTTGGGACGGGGCTCTTTTAGCTGGTTTGAATGGTCGCACCAATCATACCAGTCAAAAAAGCCCCGTCCCAAAAAGACAACTTAGCCCAGGACGCGGGCCATGCGCGTCTTGAACTCGGACAGGAAGCGCGGGGCATCCACGGTCAGTGCCACAAGCGCGCTCTTGTCCGGATCGGATAGGCGGCGCTCGTCGCAAATGGTACGGCCGCGATACTCGCCGAGCAGGTCGACGCGTAGGTTACAGCCGAGCGCACCCACGAGCGTGGGGTCGATCGCCACAGCGACGGCAAGCGGATCGTGCAGCGCGCAGCCACCCAGGTAGGGGGCGTTCATCTCGTACGAGCCAATGTAGTGCTCCACCATGCTCGCAAACGCGCAACCGGCCATGGTGCCCGAACCCGTCCAGCCGGCAATGTCGCGACGCGTGAGCACCACGCGATGCGTCACATCCAGACCCACCATAGTGAGCTTGCGGCCCGAACGTAGCACGGCATCGGCCGCCTCGGGATCGCTTGCCATGTTGGCCTCGGCGCCCGCACTCACGTTTCCGGGCACGGTCAGGGCGCCGCCCATCACGACCACGCGACCGATAGACATCATCGCCGCCGCATCGCGCTCCAAGGCAAGTGCCAGGTTGGAGAGCGGACCGGTCGCCACGTAGATCAGATCGGGGCCATAGGTGCGCGCGGCATCGATCAGATAATCGACCGCCGCGTTGCCATCAGCCGACGTCGCCCCCACCGGCTCGTACGGCGACGCGGGCACGCTCGCCCCGCCAATGCCGTTCTTGCCGTGGATGAGCGTGGTGGACGCCGGCGGTGTATAGGGCTCAGTCGCCTTAATGGGACGATCGGCGCCCAGGTACACCGGAATCTCGGGGCGACCCAGCAGATCGAGCACTGCCAGGCAGTTGTGCGCCGATTGCTCGACGCGCACGTTGCCAAAGCACGTGGTGATGCCCACGAGCTCCACCTCGGGGCTCGCGATGGCATAGGCAAGCGCCATCGCATCGTCCACGCCCATATCCAG
>CALBUZ010000006.1 GCA_937969105.1 uncultured Collinsella sp.
GTCGTCGGCAGCCACGATCAGGATGACGATGTCGGTCACCTTGGCGCCGCGGGCACGCATGGCCGTAAAGGTGGCGTGACCGGGGGTATCGATGAAGGTGATCTTGCGGTCGTTGATCATGACCTGCGAAGCGCCGATGGCCTGCGTAATGCCGCCCGCCTCGCCGGCAGCGACACCGGTGTGACGGATGGCGTCGAGCAGGCTCGTCTTGCCGTGGTCGACGTGGCCCATGACGGTGACGACCGGGGCGCGCGGTTTAAGGTCGGCGGGATCGTCGTAGAACGAGAAGGTGTTCTCCTCCTCGGGGGTGATGATCTTGATCTGACGGCCCAGGTCGTCGGCAACGAGCTCGACGAGGTCGTCGGACATAGACTGCGTCATGGTAAGCGGCGTGCCCAGCAGGAACAGGCGCTTGATGATGTCGTTGGCCGGAACGTCGAGCGCCTCGGCGAGCTCCTGGACGGTAACGCCCTGGGAGACCTTGATGGCGTCGAGGTCCTCGGGGTTCACGCCCTGGGCCAGCGCCTCCTCAATCTTGCGCTCTTCCTGAGCCTTTGCGGCCTCGCGCTCGCGCTTCTCCTTGCGCTTTTTGCGACGACCGGTGGACTCGCGAGAGGCCTCCTCGACGGCGGCACGAGCCTCCTCGAGCACCTTCTCGCGGCTGTACTCCTCGGCCTCGCGAGCCATGCGGCTGTAGTGGTCCTCTTCGTTGTTGTGACCGCCCTTGCGCTTCTTGCCCTTGCCCTGCTTGTCGGGGTTGGGGAAGTCCATGCCGGCAGCGACGTTGTTGCTGGCGTTGGTGCGATGGCTGTGCGGACGGCTCTCGGAGGCATTGCGCTCGGAGTTGTTGTCGGAGGCGTTGCGATCGTTACGACGGCCACCGCGACGGTCGTTGTTGCCGCCACGACGGTTGCCGCGCTCGGCAGCGCGCTCGGCCTTGGCCTTCTCCTCGGCGTCCTTCTTCTCCTTGAGCACGGTCTCCTGTGCGGCGATCTGGTCGAGCAGCGAACGGAAACGCGAACCGGAATCGGAAGCGGGAACGGCGCGGCGCTGGGCCTCGCGGGCAGCCTCCTCCTTCTCGCGGGCAAGACGCTCCTGCTCGGCCTTCTTCTTAGCCTCGGCCTCGGCGCGGGCGGCCTCCTCGGCGGCCTGGGCGGCGGCGAACTGGCGGCGCTCCTCCTCGCGCGCCTTCTCGGCGGCGATGCGCTCGCGCTCTGCCTCGGCAGCGCGTGCTGCCTCCTCGGCGGCAGCGGCCTGCTCCTCGGCCAGCTTGGCGGCCTCGACTTCCTGGGCGCGGGCCTCGATCACCGAGGCGAGCTGCTTGCGGACCATAGCGACGTAGGCGTCCTCCAGGGCGGAGGAAGCGGACTTAGCGGGAATCTTCATTTCGGCGAGATGACCCATCAGTTCCTTGGAGGTCATGCCGAACTCTTTGGCCAGGGTGGACACACGGACTTTTGCCATATGACTTCACCTACCCTTTCTGGCACCTTGGGTGCCTAGAGACTGAACGAGCGTGGGGTATGCGCCGGGACCCGCCCGGCGCGACCGCGCGCTAGATCAGGTCCTCCGCATCATCGAAGGCGTCGGTGTCGTGGACACCGCAGAAACGGGAGCCGGGACGAGCCTGGTTGCGGCACTGGATGCCGTCCTCGGACACGAACTCGCAGCGACGGACGTCCTCGTCCTCCTCGTCACCGATCAGGTCGGCGGCGGGCTCCTCGTGAACGGGAACGTTCTTGAGGATGTCGGCGGCAAGGGTCTCGGACTTGATGTCGATGTGCCAGCCGGTCAGGCGCGCGGCGAGGCGGGCGTTCTGGCCCTCCTTGCCGATGGCGAGGGACAGCTGGTCGTCGGGCACGATAACGCCGGCGTAGGCCTTCTCCTCGTCGATGAGAACGCGGGTGACCTTGGCAGGCGACAGGGCGTTTGCGACGTAGACGGCCGGATCGGCATCCCACAGGATGACGTCGACGCGCTCGCCACGGAGCTCGCCCACGACGGCGCGAACACGGCTGCCCTTGGGGCCGACGCAGGCGCCCACGGGATCCAGGCGATCGTCGAGCGAGTGGACAGCGACCTTGGAGCGCTGGCCGGGCTCGCGGGCGATCGACTTGATCTGGACGGTGCCCTCATAGATCTCGGGCACCTCCTGCTCAAACAGACGACGCATGAGCTCGGGGTGGGTACGGGAGATGACAATCGGCGGACGGCTGTGCTCGCCACGGACCGGCTGCAGGTTGGAGTTGGGGTCGCGAACGTCGATAATCACGGCCTTGATGTGCTGGTTGTGCAGGTAGCGCTCGCCCATCGGACGCTCGTTGCGCTCGTTCTCGTAACGGCGCTGGTCGAAGTGCGGAAGCTCGGCCTCGACGCCCTCGCGAATCTTGACGATCGTGAAGTCGGGCGTGGACTGCAGCACGGTGCCGCTGATGAGGTCACCGATGCGGCCGGAGAACTCCTCGTAGATCTGCTCGCGGGCGGAGTTGCGCACGATGGCGTTGATCTCGGCCTTGGCGTGCTGGGCGGCGATGCGGCTCGTGTTCTTGGGAGTGACGTCGATCTCCTCGAACTCGGTGAAGTTGCCCTCCTCGTCCATGGAATCGTCGATCGGCTCCAGACGGTAGACGTAGATCTTGCCGGTGGTGCGGTCGATGGTCACCTTGGCGCCCCACTCAAGATGCAGGATCTCGGCATAGCTCTTGGCGAGCGACTGCTCCAGGCGGTCGATCAGGTAGAGCTGGTCGATGTGCTTCTCCTGGCAAAGCTCCATCAGGGCGGACATCATGTCGGATGCTGCCATCTTACTTTCCTTCCTTCGCGGGCTTGAAGTCATAGGTGGGCTTCAACTTGCACTTTTTAACATCAGAGAAATCGAGGGTAACGGACTCGCCGTCCTCGAGCTCGAGGGTCACGTTCGTCTCGGTGGCGGCGGCAATCTTGCCGGCGTACTTGCGACGGCCCTCGGTGGCGGTGGAGGTGAGCTCGCAGTTCTCGCCCACAAAGCGGGCAAAGTCACGCGGGCGGCGCAGCGGGCGCGCCATACCCGGGCTCGACACCTCGAGCGTATAGCTCGAAGAGATGGGGTCGAGCTCCTCAATCACATCGCCGACCCATTTGGTGTTGGCCGTGACGTCATTGAGCGACAGGCTCTGACCCTCGGCACCCTCGATACGCACACGCACGCAGGGGGCCTTGGTGGCACCCACGAGCTCAACGTCGACGATGTCGACATCGTGCTGGGGAGCAACGGCCTCGAGCGCGTCGATGATCGCCTGCTCGGTCTTGGTCTTGACCATTGCGGCACCTCCATCCATACAAAAAAGAAGCGGGGCCGAAACCCCACTTCTTTCAATTACAACTTCATTTGCAAGCAAACTATACCAATACCTGCACAAACGTGCAACCACAACACAAACCCGCAGGTCAGCCTGAGCACAGGTTCTCCACAAGAAATGGATAATTGGGTGTTGTCGCAAGCATCCATAACCAAAAAGAGGGGTGACTCCCTGCGGAATCGCCCCTCGCTTTTTGATGTCAGCTATGCGCGCAGCGCTTACTTGACCACCAGGTTAACCAGCTTGCCGGGCACGCAGATGGCCTTGACGACCGTCTTGCCCTCAAGCCACTTGGCAACGGCTTCCTCGGCGGCAGCCTGCATCTCCTCGTTGGAGGCGTCGCGGGCGACGTCGATGCGGCCACGGACCTTACCGAGCACCTGCACGACGATCTGCACCGTGTCCTCGATGGACTCGGCCAAGTCGAACTCGGGCCAGGCGGCGGTGTAGGCGTTGCCCTCGCAGCCGAGTGCCTCGTGCCACAGCTCGTCGGCCCAGAACGGGCAGATGGGGGCAAGGACACTCACGATGTCCTTGGCCACGCCGTAGCACAGAGCCTTATCGCGGTCAGCACCCTCGGTGGAGTTGAGGTAGGCGCTCGCCGCGTTGACGAGCTCCATGACGGCCGAGATCGCGGTGTTGAACTGGCCGCGGTCAAAGTCCTCGGTGCACTTGGCAATGGTGCGATGGCGCTCGCGATAGAGCTTCATCGCGACCTCGTCGAGCGCGGACTTGTCAAAGACCACGTTGGCGTCGCCGGACTGGACGAGCTGCCACACGATACGCCAGGCGCGCTTAATAAAGCGGTTAGCGCCCTCGACGGCCTTGGGATCCCAGTCGAAATCCTTCTCGGGCGGGGCGATAAACAGGATCGCCAGACGCATGGTGTCGGCACCGTAGGGCTCGATGACCGAGCTCGGGGGCACGACGTTGCCCTTGGACTTGGACATGGTGTCGCCATTCTCGTCCTTGACCATGCCCTGGCACAGCAAGTTGGTGAAGGGCTCATCAACGCTCAGCAAACCCAGGTCGCGCAGTGCCTTGGTAAAGAAGCGGCTGTAGAGCAGGTGCAAAATGGCGTGCTCGATGCCGCCGATGTAGTTATCGACGGGCATCCAACGGTCGGCGGCCTCGCGGGAGAAGGGCAGCTCGGTGTTGTGCGGATCGGTATAGCGCAGGTAATACCAGCTGGAGCAGGTAAAGGTGTCCATGGTATCGGTCTCGCGCTTGGCCGGGCGACCGCAGACCGGGCAGGTGGTCTCGTAGAACTCCTTGCACTCGGCGAGGGTCTCGCCGGCACCCAGGTCCAGGTTCTCGGGCAGCGTCACCGGCAGCTGGTCCTCGGGCACGGGCACGATGCCGCAGTGCTCGCAGTGGATGGCCGGGATGGGGTTGCCCCAGTAACGCTGGCGGCTGATGAGCCAGTCGCGCAGACGGAACTCGACCTTGCGACGGCCGCAGCCCATGGCCTCGAGGTCGGCCACGATCGCGGCCTCGCCCTCGGAGTGCTTGCCGCCGCGCATGCCGGTGTACTTGCCGGACTGGACAAGCGTGCCCTCGGCAGCGTGGGCGCAATCCCAGTCGACGGTCTCGGCATGGAAGGTATCGATGGTCTCGCCGCTGGCCTCGACGGCAGCGCGGTCGTCATCGTCCAGGATGATCGGCACGATCGGCAGGTCATACTTGCGGGCAAACTCAAAGTCGCGCTGGTCGCCGCAGGGAACAGCCATGACGGCGCCGGTGCCGTAGTCGGCAACAACATAATCGGCAACCCACACGGGGACCTTCTCGCCGTTGACGGGGTTCACCACGTAGCGGCCGGTAAAGGCGCCGTGCTTCTCGAGGGTGCCCTGGGCACGCTCGACGGCAGAGATATGCTTGGAGTCCTCGACGATCTTGGTCACGGCCTCCTCGTATTCCGTGCCCTCGACGAGCTCGTGCAGGCCGGCGTACTCGGGAGCCAGGACAAAGAAGGACACACCGAAGAGCGTGTCGGCACGCGTGGTGAAGACGGTGATCTTGCCCTCATCGCCCTCGATGGGCTCGCCATCCTGGTCGCACAGGGTAAAGTCGACCTCGGCGCCCTCGGAGCGGCCGATCCAGTTGGCCTGCATCTGCTTGACGCGCTCGGGCCAGCCGGGGAGCTTCTCCAGATCGTCGAGCAGCTCCTGGGAGTACTCGGTAATCTTGAAGTACCACTGCTCCAGGTCACGCTTCTCGGGCTCGGTGCCGCAACGCCAGCACTTGCCCTCGGTCACCTGCTCGTTAGCCAGAACGGTCTTGCAGGTGGGGCACCAGTTGACCGGATTCTTCTTGCGGTAGACCAGGCCCTTTTCCCACATCTTCTCAAAGATCCACTGGCCCCAGCGGTAATAATCGGGGCTGCAGGTCTTGACCATGCGATCCAGATCGTAGGAGAAACCCATGCGCTTCATCGTGGAAAGCGCCTGGTCCATGTTCTTGTACGTCCAGGCGGCAGCCTGCGTGTTGTGCTTGATGGCGGCGTTCTCGGCAGGCAGGCCAAAGGCATCGAAGCCGATGGGGTGCAGCACGTCGTAGCCGCGCATGCGGGCCTGACGGGCCATGGCATCGCCGATGGTATAGTTGCGCGCGTGGCCCATGTGCAGGTCGCCCGACGGATACGGGAACATCTCGAGCACGTACTTCTTGGGCTTGCTGTCGTCGGTGTCGACGGCAAAGAGGTTGGAGTCCTCCCAGGCCTTCATCCACCTGGACTCAATGGCCTGCGCGTCGTAGGCAGGAATCTCGTCCTTATGATCTGTGCAATCGCACATATCAGCTCCTTTAATCTTAGCTGGGGTCGGTCGGCTTGGCTTTATTCGCTACTGCGGACAGTCCTGCGCAAGACGAAGAGCACATTAAGTGCTCTTCTTTGCGTGCGGAACTTGTAGCGAACAAAGCCAAGCCGACCGACCCTAAGGTTAACTTGACTGATGATAACAAATACGACAAGCGAGATGCCTGCGACTTGCAGGCATCTCGCTTTATCTAAATAACGTGGTTGGAACTCAACCTTTATATGCAGCTCTTATCCTATCGATAAGACACAGACTGCTGCGAATCCTTGACCACAACATCGTGGGCGCCGCCTTCGACGATGGAGGTGGAGCTGACCAGCGTTAGGCGTGCCTTTTCCTGGAGCTCGGGGATCGAAAGGGCACCGCAGTTGCACATCGTGGACTTAACCTTGTAAAGAGTGCCGCCCACACCGTCCTTGAGGGAGCCGGCGTACGGGACGTAGGAGTCGACGCCCTCGACGAAGCTGAGCTTCGCGGCGCCGCCCAGGTCGTAGCGCTGCCAGTTGCGGGCACGCGCGGAACCCTCGCCCCAGTACTCCTTCATGTACTGGCCGTTGACGTTGACGCGCTCGGTCGGGCTCTCGTCGAAACGGGCGAAGTAGCGGCCCAGCATCATAAAGTCGGCACCCATGGCAAGGGCGAGCGTCATGTGGTAGTCGTAGACGAT
>CALBUZ010000007.1 GCA_937969105.1 uncultured Collinsella sp.
AATACGATAAGCAACGAAGGCACAACCTCAACCCCGCACTGCGTCACAATAGAGCGTTAGATGCGAAAACAACTACTTCGAGGATTGGTGGTCAAATGACCCAGGAGACGGTTACGAACGGCACTGAAGCCCTGTTCACTCGCGAAGGCATGCCGCCCGTTAAGGAAATGATCCCGTGTGCCCTTCAGCACGTACTGGCATCGTTTGCCGGCATCATTACACCGGCGGTCATCATGGCCGGCGTCTACGGCTTTAATAGCCAGCAGAGCACCGACATCATTCAGGTTGCGCTCATTCTTTCGGCAATCGACACAGCCCTTCAGGCCTTCGCTCCCTTCCGTCGCATTGGCGGCGGCCTGCCCATCGTCATGGGCGTTTCGTTCGCGTTCCTGCCGGCCCTTCAGGCCATGGGCGCCTCGGGCTTTAGCTTTGGCGCGCTGCTGGGCGGCGAGATCGTCGGCGGCGCCGTTGCGGTCCTCTTTGGTCTGGCCTACAGCAAGATCAAGTGGCTGTTCCCGCCCGTCGTGACCGGTACGGTCATCTTCTCCATTGGCGTCTCTCTCTATCCCACGGCCGTCAAGTACATGGCCGGTGGCATGGGCACGCCGCTGTGGGGCACCCCGCAGGCCTGGTGCGTTGCTCTTATCACCTTCGCCGTGGTCTTTGCGCTCGCCAACTTCGGCAAGGGCACGCTCAAGCTGGGATCTGTGTTCTTTGGCATGATCGTTGGCATGATCGTCTCCATCCCCTTTGGCATGATCGACTTCTCCAGCGTCGCCACCGCTCAGGTCTTCGCCCTTCCCAAGCTCATGCCCTATGCGCTCGAGTTTGATCCCGAGGTCTGCATTACCCTCGCCGTCGTGTTCCCCATGGTTGCCATTCAGGTTATCGGTGACGTTTCCGCCGCCTGCCTGGGCTCCATCGACCGTATGCCCACCGAGCGCGAGCTCTCCGGCGCTATCGTGTCCCAGGGCCTCACTTCTATGGTCGGCGGCCTGCTAGGCGGTCTTCCCACCAGCGCCCTTGGCCAGAACGTGGGCATCATCTGCTCCAACAAGGTCGTCAACAAGTGGGTCTTTGTGATCATTGCGGCCGTCTTTGCCATCGCCGGTCTGTTCCCGCAGCTCTCTGCCGTGCTCTCCGCCATCCCGCAGCCCGTCATCGGCGGCGCGACCGTCGGCGTCTTTGGCACCATCACCATGAACGGCGTGCGCATGTTCACCCGCGAGGGCCTCACGCAGCGTACTACCACCATCGTCGGTACCTCCGTCGTCTTTGGCCTGGGTATCTGGATGGCCAGCGGTTGCCTTGCCGGCGAGGGTATGCCCACCTGGGTGTCCACCGTCATCGGCTCCAATGCCGTGACCCCCACTGCCATCATGGCCATCGTGCTCAACCTGATTCTTCCGCAGACGCCGGTCGTGGCTCAGCACATCGATGCTGCCAAGGACGCTGCCGTGGATTTGGTTTTGCCCGAGAGCAAGAAGTAACCAATTCGGTGCTATTCGCCGGCGGACGCATCGCCTCGTCCGCCGGCGCCATGCGGCGCCAAGCCGCACTTCAAAGGGCTTGTCCCTTTGGTGAAGCGTTGACGGGAGAGGGCCCGTTTCCGGTGTAGGCCGGCGCTTCGCACTTCCGCCATGTCAGAGGTGTCAAACCCCGCCTCTGATGTTGAAGGGAGCATTTATGCTTCTGGTCGCTAACGGTTCCGTCTTTACCCGCAACGCTCAGACTCCGTTCATTCCCAACGGTGCGGTCGCCATTGACGGAGATACGATTGTCGAAGTGGGCCCCGAGCGCGAGCTCAAGGCCAAGTACCCGGATGCCGAGTACGTCGACGCCCAGGGCAACCTCATCATGCCCGGACTTATCAACTGCCACACCCACATCTACTCGGGTCTGGCCCGCGGCCTTGCCATTAAGGGCTGCAACCCCACCAACTTCCTGGAGAATCTTGAGCAGCAGTGGTGGAAGATTGACGACAACCTGACGCTCGACGGCACCAAGGCCAGCGCCTATGCCACGATTCTGGATTCCATCCGCGATGGCGTTACCACGATCTTCGATCACCACGCGAGCTTCTGCGAGATTCCGGGCAGCCTCTTTACCATTAAGGACGCCGCTCAGGAGCTGGGCATGCGTTCGTGCCTGTGCTACGAGGTCTCCGACCGCCGCGGTCAGGAAAAATGTGACCAGGCCATTGCCGAGAACGCCGAGTTTGCCCAGTGGGCCGCCAAGGAGCGTCGCGATAACGACAACCACATGATCGCCGCAATGTTTGGCGGTCACGCCACCTTTACGCTGTCGGACGAGACCATGGATAAGATGGCCGAGGCCAACAACGGCCTGACCGGTTTCCACATCCACGTGTGCGAGGGCATGAATGACGTGTGGGACTCCCGCCTCAACCGCGGCGGCATCAGCCCCGTCGAGCGCCTGCTGCAGCACAACCTGCTCGGTCCCGACACCATGCTGGGTCACTGCATCCACGTGACGCCTGCCGAGATGGATATCGTCAAGGAGTCCGGCACCTGGCTGGTCAACAACCCCGAATCCAATATGGGCAACGCCGTGGGCTGCGCCCCCGTGCTCGAGTTCTTCCGCCGCGGCATCCCCGTGTGCATGGGCACCGACGCCTACACCCACGATATGCTCGAGAGCCTCAAGGTTTTCCTGATCATTCAGCGCCACAACGCCGCTATGCCCAACGTGGGCTGGTGCGAGGCCATGACGATGCTGTTCGAGAACAACGCCAAGATGGCCAGCAAGTACTTCGATTGCAAGCTCGGCGTGCTCGAGGCCGGCGCTGCCGCCGACGTCATCGTTATGGATTACAAGCCCTTTACGCCGCTGAGCGAGGAGAACATCGACGGCCATATGCTCTTTGGCATGATGGGAAAAAACTGCCGCACCACCATCATCAACGGCCGCGTCCTGTACAAGGATCGCGAGTTTGTTGGCATTGATGAGGACAAGATCAACGCGTGGACCATGGCTGAGTCCAAGAAGCTCTGGAGCACGCTCAACGATCGCGCCTACTAATTACAAGTAGATTCACGCGCGTCGGATGTTTCGCCGCATCCGACGCGCGTATAGGCGACCTCCGCGGGGTCGCCGGCGCTGTGCTAGCGCTACACCGTATTTGCGCCCGCCGCGCGGTCTCGCCGGGCGTTACAGAGAGGAGCTCACTATGAGCGACATCATGAGGCCGATCCCGTTTTCGCAGCTGATGAACTGGATCATCGAGGAGCACAAGACTCAGGGCGCCGTCTTTGGCGTGCGCAAGATGGTCACGACCAACCAGGAGGGCGCGCTTCCCATTTTTGACGAGCGCATCGAGACTCCGTTTGGCCCGGCCGCCGGCCCCAACACGCAGCTTGCCCAGAACATCGTGGCATCCTACGTGGCCGGTTCCCGCTTCTTTGAGCTCAAGACCGTCCAGGTTATGGACGGCGAGGAGCTCTCCAAGTGTGTGAACAAGCCCTGCATCGTGGCGCAGGACGAGTGCTACAACTGCGAGTGGTCGACCGAGCTCGAGGTTCCGCAGGCCTTTGCCGAGTACGTGAAGGCATGGTTCGCCTGCCACCTCATCGCTCGCGAGTACGGCCTGGGAAGCCCGGACGGCTTTGTCTTCAACATGTCCGTGGGCTATGACCTGGAGGGTATCAAGAGCCCCAAGGTCGACGCCTACATCGAGGGCATGAAGGACGCCAGCGGCTCCGAGGTTTGGAATGAGTGCCGCACGTGGGCGCTCGCCAACCTGGACAAGTTTGAGCATGTCGACGCCGCGTTTGTCGAGTCCATCCCGGCGCGCGTGTCCAACTCCATCACCGAGTCCACGCTGCATGGCTGCCCGCCGGCGGAGATCGAGCGCATCGCGACCTATTTGATCACCGAGAAGGGCCTCAACACCTACATCAAGTGCAACCCCACGCTGCTGGGCTATGAGTTTGCCCGCCAGCGTCTGAACGAGCTGGGCTTTGACTACATCGTCTTCGATGACACGCACTTCCGCGAGGACCTGCAGTGGGCCGATGCCGTGCCTATGTTCGAGCGCCTGATTGCCCTGTGCGCCGAGCGCGGTCTGGAGTTTGGCGTCAAGCTCACCAACACCTTCCCCGTCGACGTGACGAGAAACGAGCTGCCTTCCACCGAGATGTACATGTCTGGCCGTTCGCTGTTCTCGCTGACCATCGAGGCTGCCCGCCGCATTACCGAGCAGTTTGACGGTAAGCTGCGCATCAGTTACTCCGGTGGCGCCACGGTCTACAACATTCGCGCCCTGTATGATGCCGGCATTTGGCCCGTCACCCTGGCGACCGACGTGCTCAAGCCCGGTGGCTACGAGCGCTTTAGCCAGATGGCCGGCGAGTTTGCCGATCTGGCCGGCAAGCCGTTCGCGGGCGTCTCTCTCGACGCCGTGACCGCGATCCAGACCGACTCGCTCACCAACCCGCTCTACAAGAAGCCGCTGCGCCCGCTGCCCGACCGCAAGGTCGCCGGCAAGAGCCCGCTTTCCGACTGCTTTACGACGCCGTGCCGTACGAGCTGCCCCATCCAGCAGGACATTCCCGCCTACCTGGCGGCTGTTGACGAGGGCCGCTACGAGGACGCGCTCAACATCATCATCGAGCGCAACGCCCTGCCGTTCATTACCGGCACCATCTGCCCGCATCCCTGCGGTCGTGCCTGTGAGCGTGCATTCTACGAGCCCGAGGGCGCCCAGATCCGCGCCAGCAAGCTAAAGGCCGCCCGCGAGGCCATGACCGCCGTGCTGCCCAAGCTGCGCGCCCAGGCCATCGCCAACGACGGCGCGCGCAACGTTGCCATTATCGGCGGCGGCCCGGCCGGCCTGGCGACGGCGTTCTTCCTGACGCGTGCCGGCGTGCCCGTCACCATCTTTGAGGCCCGCGATTCGCTCGGCGGCGTGGTCCGTCACGTGATCCCCGAGTTCCGTATCGCCAGCGACGATATCTCCCACGACGCCGAGCTCTGCCTGGCCTTTGGCGCCAAGGTGCAGCTCAATGCTCGCGTTGATTCCATTGACGAGCTCAAGGCCCAGGGCTTCACCGACGTGGTCGTGGCCACCGGTGCCTGGATGCCCGGCTCTGCGGGCCTGGGCGAGGGTGCCGAGCTCGACGTGCTGGAGTTCCTCGAGGCCGCCAAGAAGGGCGAGAGGCTCGAGCTGGGCGAGGACGTCGTAGTCATTGGCGCCGGCAACACCGCCATGGACGCGGCTCGCGTGGCCAAGCGCCTGGCTGGTGTGAAGAACGTGCGCCTGGTGTATCGCCGCACCAAGAAGCAGATGCCCGCTGACGAGGAAGAGCTCGATCTTGCTCTTGCCGACGGCGTTGAGTTCTGCGAGCTGCTGGCGCCTAAGGCGCTCAACGGCGCCGTGCTGACCTGCGACGTTATGGAGCTTGGCGAGCCGGATGCAAGCGGCCGTCGCAGCCCCGTCGCCACGGGCGAGACCGTCGAGCTGCCCGCCACCACGGTGATCTGCGCCGTGGGCGAGGGCATCGACGCCAGCCTGTACGACGCCGCGGGCGTCGAGCACGACCGTCGCGGCCGTCTTGCCGCCACCTCCACCGGCGTCGAGGGCGTCTGGGCTGCGGGCGACTGCCGTCGCGGTCCTGCTACCGTGGTCGAGGCTATTGCCGACGCCGCCGAGGTCGCCCGTGCCATCGCCGGCGTGGACTTTAACAAGTACGCCGACTGCAACGAGCAGGCCGGCCGCGAGGACACCTGCTACGAGCGCAAGGGGTCGCTGTGCCGCGACAAGCGCAACTGCACCAAGACTCGCTGCCTGGGCTGCGGCTCGGTGTGCGAGGTCTGCTGCGACGTGTGCCCCAACCGCGCCAACGTGGCCATTAAGGTGCCGGGCCTTGCCAAGCACCAGGTCGTCCATGTCGATGGCATGTGCAACGAGTGCGGCAACTGCGCCGTGTTCTGCCCCTACCAGGAGGGCCGTCCCTACAAGGACAAGCTCACCCTGTTCTGGAGCGAGGAGGACATGGAGAACTCCGAGAACGAGGGCTTCCTGGCCGTGGACGAGGACCACTTTAAGGTCCGCGTCGCCGGCACGGTCCGCACCGTCTCGGTCGATGCCGTCAACACCGGTCTGCCCGAGGCCGTCCGCCTGACCATCAGGGCCGTGCGCGACAACTATTCGTACCTTCTTAAGAAATAGGCGAGTCTCTTATGGCCAAATCCATTCAACATCACGTGGCCTACGTTGCCTGCGGAAGCGGCTGTGCTTCCGCAGGCGGCGACGCCCGCTGCAGCGAAGGCTGCATTGGCTGTGGCGCCTGCGTTACGGCCTGCCCCCACGGTGCCATCGCGCTGGTCGACGGCGTCGCCCGCGTGGACCGCTCCAAGTGCACGGGCTGTGGCCTGTGCGGCATGGCGTGCCCGCAGCGCGTGATTGCCTTCGTTCCCGGCTACCAGAACATCCTGGTGCGCTGCAACAACACCGATAAGGGCGCCATTGCGCGCAAGATCTGCGACACCAGCTGCATCGGTTGCGGCATGTGCGCCAAAAAGTGCCCTGCCGGCGCTATCCGCATCGAGGACAACTGCGCCCATATCGACGGCACGGACTGCCTGTCGTGCGGCATGTGCGCCGTCGTCTGCCCGCATGGCGCCATCCACGACCGCACCGGTATCGCCGCCGGCGTGTAGAAGGGAATCACCATGGCACAGGAATTCACTTTTACCGTTAACGGCGTCGAGCACACGACGACCCAAAACAAACCGCTGCTGCGCTATCTGCGCGACGACCTGCACATTCACTCCGCCAAGGACGGCTGCTCCGAGGGCGCCTGCGGCACCTGCACCATCCATGTGGACGGTGCGGCCGTCAAGGCGTGCGTGCTGACCACCGCCCTTGCCGCCGGCCGTAACATCGTGACCGTCGAGGGCCTGCCCGAGGACGTGCGCGAGGCCTTTGTGTACGCCTTCGGCGCAGTGGGCGCCGTACAGTGCGGCTTTTGCATCCCCGGTATGGTCATGGCGGGTGCGGCGCTCATCGCCGAGGACCCCGAGCCCACCGAGGAGCAGATCAAGTACGCCATCCGCGGCAATGTCTGCCGTTGCACCGGCTACAAAAAGATTATCGAGGGCATTTCGCTGGCGGCCGCGGTGCTCCGCGGCGAAAAGCAGATCGACGAGGACCTGGAGCGCGGCGACGACTACGGCGTGGGCGAGCGCGCCTTCCGTATCGACGTGCGCAAGAAGGTGCTCGGCGAGGGCAAGTACCCCGACGACATCGACGAGCTCGATCAGCCGGGCCTGACCTATGCCAGCGCCGTGCGCTCCAAGTATCCGCGCGCCCGCGTGCTCTCCATTGATACCTCCAAGGCCGAGGCCCTGCCTGGTGTGGTGGGCATCCTGCGCGCCGAGGACGTGCCGGTCAACCAAGTCGGCCACCTTATCCAGGACTGGGATGTCATGATCGCGGCGGGCGATATCACCCGCTGCGTGGGCGATGCCATCGTGCTGGTGGTTGCCGAGGACGAGGCGACGCTCGAGAAGGCCAAGAAGCTCGTCAAGGTTGATTACGAGCCTCTGGAACCCGTGCGCAACATCGCCGAGGCCAGGGCTGCCGACGCCCCGCGCCTGCACGACAGCTTCTTTGCCTTTGGCAACACGGTGGAGCTCAAGGACAACGTATGCCAGAGCCGTCACGTGACGCGTGGCGACGCCGCCAAGGCGCTGGCGGAGAGCGCATTCACCGTGACGCAGCGCTTTACCACGCCCTTTACCGAGCATGCCTTTTTGGAGCCCGAGTGCGCCGTCGCCTACCCGTACAAGAACGGCGTCAAGGTACAGTCGACCGATCAGGGTGCCTACGATACGCGCAAAGAGTGTGCCCACATGTTTGGCTGGGACAACGAGCCCGAGCGCGTGGTCGTCGAGACCATGCTCGTGGGTGGCGGCTTTGGCGGCAAGGAGGACGTGTCCATCCAGCACTTGGCCGCGCTTGCTGCCTATAAGTTCCAGCGTCCTGTGAAGTGTAAGCTCACGCGTGCCGAGTCGCTCGCGTTCCATCCCAAGCGTCACGCCATGGACGGCACCTTTACACTGGGCTGCGACGCCGGGGGCAACTTTACCGGCCTGGATTGCGAAATCAACTTCGATACCGGCGCCTACGCGTCGCTGTGCGGCCCGGTGCTCGAGCGCGCCTGTACGCATGCCGTCGGTCCCTACAAGTACCAGAATACCGACATTCGCGGCTTTGGCTACTACACCAACAACCCGCCCGCCGGTGCGTACCGCGGCTTTGGCGTTTGCCAGTCCGAGTTTGCGCTCGAGAGCCTGATCGACCTGCTGGCCGAGAAGGTCGGTCTGGATCCGTGGGAGATCCGCTACCGTAACGCCATCGAGCCGGGCGAGGTTCTGCCCAACGGCCAGATTGCCGACTGCTCCACGGCGCTTAAGGAGACGCTGCTCGAGGTCAAGGATGCCTACTACGCGCATCCCGGACACGCCGGCATTGCCTGCGCCATGAAGAACGCCGGCGTGGGCGTGGGCCTGCCCGATGCCGGCCGCTGCAAGATCCGCGTCGAGGATGGCCGCGCCGTGGTCTACGCCGCCACGTCCGACATCGGCCAGGGCTGCAACACGGTCTTTTTGCAGGACGTTGCCGAGGCCTGCGGTCTGCCGCTGAGCTGCATTGCCAATGGTGAGTGCTCCACCGAGAACGCTCCCGACTCCGGCACCACGTCTGGCTCGCGTCAGACGGTCGTGACCGGCGAGGCCGTGCGCGGTGCCGCCTTCCTGCTACGCGATGCCATGCTTGACATCGAGGCCGGCAAGTCTGCGCCCGCCGCTCCCGTGAATGCGCATGGCGACGGCGTCAAGATTGAGTACGACGACGGTCGCGCCTATCAGCTGCGCACGCAGGAGCTCGTCGCCGGCCAGGGCATGCATCCTCAGGATCCCGCGACCGCCATCAAGGCGCTCGAGGGATGCGAGTTTGGCTACGTGTATCTGGAGCCGACCGACAAGCTGGGTGCGGATGTTCCCAACCCCAAGAGCCACATCTGCTACGGTTTTGCCACGCATGTGGTCATTCTGGATGATGACGGCCGCGTGAGCGAGGTCTATGCCGCGCACGATTCCGGCAAGGTGGTCAACCCCATCTCCATCCAGGGTCAGATCGAAGGCGGCGTGCTCATGGGTATGGGCTATGCGCTTACCGAGGACTGGCCGCTCAAGGACTGCGTGCCCCAGGCAAGGTACGGTACGCTCGGGCTGTTCCGTGCGCCCGAGATCCCGAATATCCACGCCATCTACGTGGAGAAGGACGAGCTGTTGCCCGTGGCATACGGCGGCAAGGGCATCGGCGAGATCGCAACGATCCCCACGGCGCCCGCCGTGCAGAACGCCTACCGCGCGTTCGACGGCAAGCTGCGTCCCGATCTGCCCATGGTGGATACGCCATACAGCCGCGCCCGTCACCGCGGCTAGGGTAGAGCGCGTACGGCCATTGCTAACGGGCCGTTCGCGCTTAGCATCAACTACATACGCTGCGCCTTTGGCCCCGGCTCCATCGCGAGCTGGGGCCTTTTGTTTGGAGCGGAGACAGCATCCCGGAATTCGGGCAATCCGGTGGTCAGGGGTTGAGCGAGCGTCGCGCTAAGGATGCCAAGCGTAAAACCTTCAATGAAAATGGCGTAAAAACTACATCTGTCATGGCGTAAAAACTACATTGAAAGTAGCGTAAAATCAGCATTGAGAATGGCGTAATTTCGCATATCGCGTGATAGAGAGGGACGGCCGTCTGTGGATGCACCAAAGAGATTGACCCAAAAGGGATATAGGCCCCGGCTCATAGAGGAGCGCCTCGACACCCTTATGCGGGCGTTTGGCTGTGTGGAGATCAACGGCCCCAAATGGTGCGGCAAGACCTGGACGGCGCTCTCTCGCTCGGCGAGCGTCTCCAGGCTCGATGAGCCTGCGCAGCGTGCGGCGGCAGAGGTCGACCCAAGCCTGGCGCTCATCGGCGATGCGCCACACCTGGTCGATGAATGGCAGGAGGTGCCCGAGGTTTGGGATGCCGCCCGGCGTTTCGTGGACGCGAGCGGCAACGAACGGGGGACACTTTTGCTCACGGGCTCGACCGCGCTCAAAAGCGAGGAGCGCAGCCATGTTCGTCATTCCGGCACGGGTAGGATCGCCCGTCTGTCAATGCGCCCCATGGCCCTGTGTGAGTCGGGCGACGGCGAGCCGCTCGTGTCACTGGCAAGCCTCTTTAAGGGCGAGGATTTTGCCCCTCAGCGTCGCGAGAGCACGGTGGATGACGTCGCCCGCTGGTGCTGCAGGGGCGGTTGGCCTGCAAATCTTGGGCTTTCGGAAGATCTTGCGCGAGAGACGGCAAGCCAGTACGTGCACTCGGTGCTCGACGTCAACGTGCTGGACGAGGGCATGTCGCCCGAGCTTGCACACGGCCTTTTGCGAGCTCTTGCCATGAACGAGAGCCAGGCTGTCACGTACAAGACGCTCGTAAAGGACGCCTCGTACGGTGAGGCGGGCCCCGACGAGAGGACCATCGCTGCGTACTTGGACCTCTTCAACAGGCTCAAGCTGACCGAGGACCTGTGCGGATGGGAGCCGCCCATGCGCTCGAAGGCCCGCGTTCGCGTGCGCCCCAAGCGCTACTTCTGTGACCCGTCACTTGCGGCGGCGTTGCTGGGGGCTACCCCTGAGCGGCTGCTTGGCGATATGCAAACGCTGGGGATGCTCTTTGAGAATCTCGTCCTGCGCGACATGCGCGTGTTCCTTTCCACCTACGGCGGTGTCGACAACAGTGTCCATTATTTCCGAGATGAGAAGGGCCTTGAGGTCGATCTGATCGTTGAGCACGACGGGCGCTGGGGAGCCATCGAGGTCAAGCTGAGTGATGCGAAAGCAGACGATGGAGCGAGAAATCTCAAGGCGCTGGAGAGGAAAGTGCTCTCCAATCCTGCCGCCCAGAATGCCGCGCCGGCGTTTTTGGCGGTCGTGGTTGGAAAGGGGAGTATTGCCTACACACGCGACGACGGCGTGGCGGTGATTCCCATGGCGGCACTTGGGGCGTAGTGGTTTTGTGGGCGTGCCGTGCTTCCTTTACCGAAAATCCATTTGGTAAACCAGATGCTCGCGGATAGAATAAAGTTGACGGCGGCCCAAGGGTGATAGCTGGGCAGCGCCGTTGCTTGGTCAAGAGGTCAGCGCCTTAATGGCAGCGACTTGTTATGCTTCGAATGCTGCTTGAGTGCCTCGGAAAGTTCGATAAGCGCCGTGAAGAGCGAGACCAAAGCAACCAAGAGCTCTACGAGCTCTGATGGGCCCGGGATGACCGCTGATTCAAGTCACCGGGCCTAAATCTTTTTCATGCATTTGAATAGAGCGGGCGATTCTCTTGGGGCCGTCTGCATGGCGTGCGACCAGCGCATGGTATTGCGCCCCGCTTTCATGTCCGCACGGGCGCCTATCCTTACGGCAATGTAGCCGCCTATGTAGCAAGCGGCAGTTGACGGAGAAAGGCCCTAACCGTGTCAGCTGAAAAGACGCCGTGTATCTCGGCTATCGATACGACGAACTTTGCGCGCCAGATCGTGCTGGACTTTGAGTTTGCGCCGGTGCCAAAGCAGCGCCAGCGCCGTGGACTGCGCAATGAGATTATCGAGGTCGGTGCCGTCAAGCTCGATTACCACGGCAACGTTATGGGCGAGTTCTCGCAGTTTGTGCAGACGGAATTTGCCGAAGGCGTTGCGTTTCCCGTCCGCGAGCTCACAGGGATATCGGCCGTGGACACCGCGATGGCCGATCCGCTCTATGTGGTGATCAAAAGGCTCGGCGATTGGATCGGTCGCTACTCCGCCCAGATAGTTTGCTGGAGCGGGACGGACCGTCGACAGCTTTTGACCGAGTGCCAGGCAAAGCACATCGACCTTTCCGCGTTTCCTACGGACTGGGCGGACCTGCAGGCGTTTTACACCTCGATCATGGATGTGGGCAGTCACGGGTGTGTCTCGCTGAGCGACGCGGCGACGTGGTTTGGCATCGAGTTCGACGAGTCGACGGGTCATGCCCACAGCGCCCTAGCCGATGCGCGCGTAACCGCCAAGCTGCTCAAACAGGTGATGGACGGGGACTACTGTGTGAGTCCGCACGCCCAGGAAGTCCGCCAGCGGTGGGGGATGGGCGAGCGAGCTCGGACACGCCTTTCTAGCAAGTGCCCCGAGCTGGGTGACTTGCTGCTGAAGCTGAAGGCGGAGGGGAGGTAGGCCTTTTGAGAACGCCATTCGGTTTGGCATGGCGGAGCTGTAAGCGCGGCTCCACCATGCTGTTTGAATCAAAGCGTCAACCAGTATGACGAGCTGCCTGGTCTGTCTGCCTACACCATCGCAATCCCGCGCACGGCACTCAGCAGCTCGTGCTCCCTCTGGCTCCATTGGCGCAGCTCGGCCGCGCGCACGGCGCCGCGGCACAGGTCCAGGAATGCCTCGGCTCCCTCGCAGAAGCACTCGCGGGCAAAGGCGCCGGATCCGTCCGCAACGCACTTGCCGTCGGCAAAGAGCTTCCAGCTGGACGGCTCGCGCGAGTCGTCTCCGAGCAGCTTGATCTGCAGTACGTGCGGGTTGCCGGCAGCACAGAGCTCTTCCTCGAGCTTCTGTACCGTAAAGCGCATCTGGTGGGAGAGGCTGCTCTTGACCATGGTCGAGGCGTAGCCATTCGGCTCGTCCAGAAGATGCATTCGTTTTGGTTTGGATGCCAGGTTGTGGAAATTGCGCTCACTGCGCACGGAGAAATTGTCCATACGGACTCCTTTCATCGATGTTGGCAGGGCCACCGTGCCTCTTGGCCGGTTGGCGTCGGGATCGTGGAGCCAACTCTCTACCCCGACTCTGGATAAAACGCGCCCACTCCTTGCGGGCACGATGGAGTCTATCAGCGCGCGCGGACAGAAATCAAGCGCCACCTGCGAAATGACGTGCAAGCGACGCTTGATTGCGCGGCGATTATTCGGCCAACATCCGGAAAAGTGTCGAAATCGGCCGTAAGAAAGTACGGAAAAGTGTCGAATCTGACGGTCTCAACATCCGGAAAAGTGTAACCGGATGACAAAACAGCACGTAGAAGCTGGTGTTGCATGTGGACGCTTCAGCCGTCCCTAACCCTCGCTACTCGTCGTCTCCGTCGTTAGGGTCGCCCTTGAGGGTGTTGATGTCCAGGTGCTGATTGTCGTCCTCTTTTTGCTGCGTTGCCGATTCGGACGCGGTGGGGCCGCGGAACAGCTGGAATCCCTCAAACGCGATCACGCCGAGCAGAGCGATGATGAGGGCGATAAAGACAACCTTTGCCGCCTGCGAAAACTCCGAAAAGCGCGGCGGTTCTTCTTTGGTGTGGTAATCGGCGGCGCGCTTATCGCCGGCGCCGTGGGTATACGACGATGCCGAGGCTGCCTTTACGCTCGCTTGGTTGTAATCGGGAGCGGGCGTGGCGGCAAACGGGTCACGAGAATTGCCGCTCGACGTTTGGCCGTAATCCTCAGTTTCGATACGGCGTGCGCGAGGCTGTTCGCTCGGGCGGTTGGCGTATGCTGCGGTGTTGTCGTATGCGGAGTCACGTTCCTCGGCAGCCGCAAACAGGGGGTTTACCGGAATGTCGAGCGCCGGCATGCCGCCCGAGGTCTCGTCCAGATCTGCCGCCGCCCAGGAATCAAAAGCAAACTGGCGGTTGGAAAGATCATCCAGATCCATGACAGGCGGCTCGAGCTCGGGCTCGGGAGCCGTGTATGCCGACCGCTGCGGGGCAGCGTAGCGAATCGTGCTGTCTGCCGTGGGGCGCTGTGCCGCTGCAGCGAGAAACGCCGCCGTCTCGGACGGATCGCTAGCAGGACGGGGCGCAGGGGCGGCTTTACGCTTTGTCTGCACGACGGGACGGGTGGCAAAGTCGTCCGCGGGCACGGATGCCGGTGCGGGCGTGGCGGAAGGTGCGGGCTTTGCACTTGTCGGGCGAGCTCCGCCGCCCATGAGTTCCTCGGCGGTCCAAGGGCGGTCGCTCATCACGTCGTCGAGGCTCAACGCAAACAGATCGTCTTCGCCCTCGTCAAACGCGCGTTTCGCATGCCTGGCGCCAGAAACGGTGCCTCCGCGGCAGTTGCGTGATGCGTTGCTCGACCCCATCTTGTTCCATCCTTTCGAAATGCTCGCATTCATCGATTATATGGAACTTGCCTAGCGGCCGACTCTCGGATTCGTGCATTCCAGAACTCGCGCCCAAAAGGGGAGGGGTGCAGGCGCGCTGACTATTTGTCGCCGGCGGCAGCCTTTGCCTCGTTGAGGTAGCTATAGAAGCTGTACTTGGAGATGCCAAAGAACTCGCAGGCGCGCTCGCTCGATTTGGAGATAAGGAAGGCGCCGCGGCGGTCGAGGTATCCGATAGCGCGAATGCGCTCGTCCTTGGTCATGAGGGCGGCGGGCTTGCCCACGTACTGCTCGCACTCGCGCAGCAGATCCTCGAGCAGGTCGCCGATGTTTTTGGTAATGGGCTCGGGCTCGGTGTATCCCTTGTCGCCCGTGCCGGTGAGCGCGTCGAGCGAACGCTCAAAAGCCTTCATGAGCGTAATGTCAAAGTTAATGCCCAAAATGCCGACGGGCTTGCCCTCGTCGTTGCGGATAAAGATGGTCGAGGACTTGAGCAGCTTGCCATCGGCGGTTTTGGTGAGGTATGGCTCGCGGTCGTGCACGTCGGCGGTGCCCTCGTGCATGGACTCAAGCACAATATGGCTGGGACCGTCACCTAGTTTGCGCCCGCTGACGTGGCCGTTTTCGATCACTACGATGGAGTGGTCCACGTCCTCGGTCTCCAGGTCGTGGACGACGACTTCGCAGTTGGGGCCAAACTGGAGCGCCAGACCGTGTGCAAGGCGCTTGTAAAACTCAATCTGTGCGGGGGTCATGGGTGCCTTCCTAAAAATTAGTTTGGGCACACTTTGCCATAAACCACACCTGTTCGCAAATAACGAAAGCGTCGCTGCGTTATGTGACCGTTCGGCGGCGAAAAGGTACCGATTACGGCAACAAACAATTTGTTAGGTTTGCCAATCAAAAAGTGTGATAGAACAGTGCTAACAAACTTTTTGTTTGGCATCCACATAAAAGTTCAGTCGCATGAATGGGAATGGGCTGAAACG
>CALBUZ010000008.1 GCA_937969105.1 uncultured Collinsella sp.
GGTTGACAAAACTATAGGAACACCCAATGACTACATCGATGTTCTAAGTGTCAACCAAGTCAACGCCGCAGGTAGAGGACGGACAGCGAGCGACGTCCAGGGCGAACAAGTTGGCATGAAAAAGGCAAGGCATAGACCTTCTGGTCATGCCTTGCCTTTTGAATGACAAATTGTCGTTCTGGGCGGCGCGCAGCGTCGACTGGTTGCGCGGTTCGTAGAACCGCGCAACATGAAAGCGCCCCCTCCCGCGCACGGAACGGAAGGGGGCTAAAGGTAGGAGTCTACCGGTGGGTTGACCCCACCGGACAGACGATGACCAGGTGATCCTTTACAGGATCGTCAAGGTTTCCGTGGGGTACCCATTGGGTACTTAGAGCAGCACGCAGGCGACGGTCAGGATGACGGCGCAGACGACGGAGAGAGCGACGATGAGCTTAAGGGCAAACTTGAGCCAGGTCGTCCACTCGATCTTGGCCAGGGCGAGACCGCCCATGATGGCACCGGAGGTCGGGGTGAACAGGTTCACGACACCGATAGCAGCGGAGAAGATCATGACCATGACCTCGGGCGAGAAGCCGAGCTTAACAGCCAGCGGTCCCATGATGGGCATGGAGACGGTAGCCATACCAGAGGTCGAGGGGATCAGGAAGGACAGGCCGAAGTAGACCAGGAAGCTCATGGGAGCGAAGATCACGCCGGACAGGCCAGCCAGGGCATTGGCGGCAGCGTCGAGGACGAAGACGTCGAGGCCGGTGTTAGCCATGAGAACGGAGATACCACGGGCGAGGGCGATGACGAGAACAACGGACATCATGTCGGCAGCGCCGGTGATGAAGGTGTTGACGATCTGCTTCTCGGACAGGCCACCGATGATACCGATCAGGATAGCCATGAGGAAGAACCAGGTGGAAGCCTCGTCGAAGTACCACTGGCCAATGGGCAGGCCGGTGATCAGGGCAGACCAGCCCTGGACGACGGCGTTACCGTCGGCGTCGTAGACAGCGCCAGCGTCAAAGAAGTTGGCGACGCCCTCGTTGAGGTCGGCCAGCGGAATGAAGCCGACGATCATGACGACGAAGGTGAAGGCGAAGGCGATCAGAACACCCTTCTGACGACCGGTGAGCTTGACCTCCTTGTGGACCTCGGAAGCAGCCTTGCCGTGAGCCTCTTCGGCGTCCTTGAGCTCCTGCATCGACAGGATGGTGGAACCCTTGTCAGCCTTGACCTTCTTGGCATAGTTCATCACGAAGACGATGGACATGGCGGTGGTAACAATCCACAGGACGGCACCGAGGCCGATGATGATGGACTGATTCACGGCAATGTCAACGCCGGTCAGAGCGTCAACGGCAGCGCCGACGGCGAACGGGTTAACCGTGGAGCCGAGGCAGCCGCAGCCAGCGCCGAGCAGGACGGTAGCGGCGCCGACCATCGGGTCGAAGCCGGCAGCCATCATGGTAGCGGCGAGCAGGGCGTAGAAGGGAACGGTCTCCTCGCACATACCATAGGTGGTACCACCGAGGGAGAAGATGAGCATCAGCACGGGAATGAGCATAATCTCGTTGCCCTTAAGCTTCTGCACCAGAACGGCGATGCCGTTGTCCAGGGCGCCGGTCTCGGTCATCATGCCGAGGAAGCCGCCCAGGATCATAACGAAGAGGCAGACGGGCAGAGCGTCAGCGAAGCCCAGGATCGGGGCGGTGCAGAAATCGCTCAGACGGGCTGCAGTAACCGCGCCGCCGGACGTGCCGGAGACGATAACGGTAATCACTGCAACAATTGCCAGCAGAGCTAGAAGAATGGTGAACGATGAAGGCATACCGCGCTTTTTCTTAGCGGTCTCAGTCATGGTTCTCATCCCCCCTTCATAAATCATTTAACTTTCTCGCGCGAAGCGGATCTTCCGTGCCGTGCCCACCGCTCGACGCGAGATATTTACCAGACAAAGCCGCTCGGGGTGTGCAGCAATACACCCCGAGCGAGATGCTAGATGCTCTTACTTGAGCGTGGCGTACATGACAGCCTTGATGGTGTGCATGCGGTTCTCGGCCTCGTCGAAGACCTTGGAAGCGGGGCTCTCGAAGACCTCGTCGGTGACCTCCTGCTCGGTGATGCCGAACTGCTCGCACTTCTCGGCGCCAATCGTGGTGTTGGTGTCGTGGAAGCTGGGCAGGCAGTGCAGGAAGATGGCACCCGGGTTGGCCATAGCCATGACCTCGGAGGTAACGCGATACGGGGTGAGCTGAGCGATGCGCTCGGCCCAGACCTCGTCGGGCTCGCCCATGGAGACCCACACATCGGTGTAGATAACGTCGGCACCGGTGACGCCGTCCTTGACGTCGGTGGTCAGCTTGATGGTGCAGCCGTTAGCCTCGGCGATGGGCTTGCAGGCCTCGATGACGTCGTCAGCGGGCATGCACTCCTCGGGGCCGCAGGCCACGAAGTTCATGCCGAGCTTGGAGCAGACGACCATGAGGGAGCGAGCAACGTTGTTCTTGCAGTCGCCCATGAAGACGAGGGTCTTGCCCTTGATGTCGTAGTTGAAGTTCTCCTGGACGGTCAGGATGTCGGCGAGCATCTGGGTGGGGTGCCACTCGGTGGTCAGGCCATTCCACACGGGCACGCCGGACTTGGCAGCGAGCTCCTCGACGTCGTCCTGGGCAAAGCCACGGAATTCGATGCCGTCATACATGCGGCCGAGAACGCGGGCGGTGTCCTCGATGGACTCCTTCTTGCCCATCTGCGACGAACCGGGATCGAGGTAGGTGACGCCCATGCCCAGATCCATGCCGCCGACCTCGAAGGCGCAGCGGGTACGAGTGGAGGTCTTCTGGAAGAGCAGAACGATGTTCTTGCCCTCGAGATAGCGGTGCGGAACGCCAGCGCGCTTCATGTCCTTGAAGTTCTTGGAAAGCTTGAGCAAGTACTCGATCTCCTCGGTGGAGAGGTCGAGGAGCTTGAGGAAGCTACGGCCGGAGAGGTTAACACCCATGGTTCGTTTCCTTTCGAAAAAATGAATTACGTAAGTATTAGTGTTGCCCGTTTGACGGGCGAAACCGGTGCGGTTGTAGGGGGACCGCACCGGAAACGGAAAGACTTAGAGGTCCTCGCGCCAGAAGGGCATGCTCATGCAGCGCGGGCCGCCGCGGCCGCGGGAGAGCTCGGCGGAGGGCACGACGAGAAGGTCCAGGCCCTCCTTGTACAGCACGTCGTTGGTGACGGTGTTGCGGGCGTAGACGCAGATCTTGCCGGGCTCGACGCACAGGGTGTTGGAGCCGTCGTTCCACTGCTCGCGGGAGGCCGCGATCGGGTCGCCGCCGCCGCAGGGGATCAGCTTGACCTGGTCGACGCCGGTGGCGTCCTCCAGGACGTGCTCGAGGGTGTCCTCGATCAGGCGGATGTTCACGTCGCCCGGGTTCTTGCCGGCGGTCAGCTCGTAGACGCGCAGGGTGCCCATGATGGCGGGGTGGATCGTGAACTTGTCGACGTCGATCTGGGTGAAGACCGTGTCGAGGTGCATGAAGGCGCGCGAGACCGGGATGTCGAAGGCCAGGATGCGCTCGACCTTGGAGTCGGAGTTCCAGAAGATGTTCTGGGCCATGACGTCGATCGCGGCGGCCTGGGTGCGCTGGGAGATGCCGACGGCGAGGGTCTTCTCGTTGATGTTCAGCACGTCGCCGCCCTCGGTGTGGAACTGGCAGTCGCGGCGGAAGTACAGGGAGACGTCCTTGTAGTCGGGGTGGTACTTGAAGACGTACTTGCCGTACAGGGTCTCGCGGTTGCGGGTGACCGAGTACATGCGGTTGAGGTTGACGCCCTCGCCGACGACCGCGAACGGGTCGCGGGTGAAGTAGAGGTTGGGCATCGGGTCGATGATCAGGTCGGACTCGGACTCGGAGTTGACCAGGGAGTCGAGGGTCGTGGACGCCGTGAGGGGCATGTCGATCTCGGCCTTGGTCATGCCGGCCATGGTCTTCTTGACGAACTCGAGGTTGTCCTCGATGGAGTCCAGCTTCTCGCGGACGATCTGCGGCATGTGCTGGCCGCGGATGCCGGCCTCGGCGATGTACTGGTCGGTGAACTCGGCGCGGGCGCCGGGGACCTGGTCGAACACCTCGGCGACGAGGTTCTCGAGGTAGAGGACCTCCACGCCCTGGTCCCTCAGGATCTGGGCGAAGGTGTCGTGCTCCTGCTGTGCGACCTCCAGGAACGGGACGTCGTCGAACAGGAGTCGCTCGAGCTCGTCGGGCGGCAGGTTGAGGAGCTCGTCGCCGGGACGGTGCAGGCAGACCTTCCTGAGCTTGCCGATCTCGGAAGGCACGTGCAGACCTTTCGTCATGGCCTCCTACCTTTCTTTCGGGCCCCTGTCAGGGCCGATTCGTTAGCGCCCCTCCGTGTGAGGCGTTATTGCTGACGACATATTTATATCCAAAATCAGTCCATACTTCCACCTCGCCCCCGAACGGTTTTATATGAGGGGTGAACGGCATACACATATACTTCACGCATGGCACACTTTGATTTAATAAAGTTTATTTACGTGCTTAAATGCGTTTTCAATCCAAAAACCAATTGAAACTAATCTTTATTAAACCACCCTCAAATTGCATATTTCGCGCAATGATATGAATAGAATTCGCAATTCTCGCTTCGTCTCAACCATTTTGATTTTTATTCAAAAAAAAGTTCGTCCTATTCATTTCTGGCAAACAGGTTACCGTTTACCAGACGCTGGATACCGTTCACCGGAAGCTCAGTATAAGGCCCCATGAGCACTGGCTCGCCTTACGGCCTCATTTGTAACAACTTGACTTCTCGGTATAGAAAAACGGACCCGCTTCCCTCATGGAAAACGGGTCTGTTATCGATAATTGTAGGCAGATTTGAGCGGCTTTGAGAGCCGTCGGTATCCTAGCGATCGAGCTCCGCCAAGGCCTCGCCCAGAAGCCTCAGGCCCTCACGAAGAACGCCCTCGCTCGCGCAGTAACCTAGGCGCGCGCCGCAGGGAAGCTCAAAACGGCTACCGGGAACCAACAGCACTCCCCTCTCGGCCAGCAGGCGCTTGCAGAACTCCTCGTCATCCTCGGGAATGTCCAGCTGGATAAACGAGGTGGACACACCCTGCGGGGCCGTCCAGGAGACACGATGCTGCGTGTCGATCCAAGCCTGCGCGATATCGCGGTTTCCAAACACGATCTTGCGGTTGCGCTCGAGGATCTTGTCCTTGTGCTCGAGCACATAGGCCGCCAGGGCGTCGTTGAACACGCCGCCGCAAATCATGGTGTAGTCGCGGTAAGTGCGAATGCGGTTAGATACCTCTTCGTCTGCCACAACCCAGCCCACGCGGGCCGCAGGCGTCGAATAGGTCTTGGACACCGAGTTGGTGACGATGGCCTTCTCGTACACATCGGCCATCGACAAAAAGTCCTCGGTGTTCTCAAGCGGCAGGTACACCTCGTCGCACAGCACATAGGCGCCCACCGAGCGGGCGATCTCGGCAATCTGGCCGAGCGTATCGGCATCGAGCACCGTACCGATAGGGTTCGACGCGTTATTGATGCAAATGAGCTTGGTGTTGGGGCGAACGAGGCGCTTGAGCTGTTCGATATCGGGTTTCCATCCGAGCTCCTCGCAAAGCTCCCAATACTCAACCTCGGCGCCGAGCGTACGCGGGATCTCATAGAGCGGCGCATAGGTGGGCCACTCGGCAATCACATGGCCGCCGGGCTCGACCACGGCCATGATGGCGTTGAGGTTGGCACCCGTGCAGCCATTGGTCTGCAGAATATGATCGGGATTGACCTCGCGACGATACAGCTTGGCAACCTCGGCCTTAAACTCCGGCGAACCCTCAATCCAGCCGTAGTTCATTTTCTCGCGGTCCAGGCGCTCGTAGAACGTGGCACCATCTTGATCGTCGAGCGCGCGAAGCTCGCCCATGGTAAGCGACGAAATCGTCGACTGGGCGATATCCCACGTAGCGCTCTTCTCCCAAACGTTAAGCCATTCCTCAACGCCGATTGTCTTGATATCCATGGCCAAGCTCCTTACAAAAGCAGTCATCCAATCGTGTTGACGTTCCTCATACAAGATTGGGGCGGTGCGAATACCCGCACCGCCCCAATGGGAGACATCTAATGGCAGCTAGATGTATGTATTAAGACCTGTACGGGTCCTTGAAGACCTTAGAGGTCCTCGCGCCAGAAGGGCATGCTCATGCAGCGCGGGCCGCCGCGGCCGCGGGAGAGCTCGGCGGAGGGC
>CALBUZ010000009.1 GCA_937969105.1 uncultured Collinsella sp.
CATACAGGATATCTTTGTGTCCGCACGGGACCGTAGACTTCTCAATAAGGTTACACACCGGTTTATCCGGCCGTTAGGGGAGTTGCCATGTACGAGCCTTCACGTGTTCTTTTGTCGTTTTATATTGCAGGATTTCAATATGCCGACGGCGCTTTGGTCCTAGGCGATCTTAAAGCGGGCGATAAACTGACGCTGTGCGCCGAGCGCGATAATCCCCATGATCCCGAGGCGGTTGCAATCTACTACGGCAACACCAAGCTTGGCTATGTTCCGGGAAACGAGGTCGGCCCGCTGTCCTTGATGATGTATTACGGCCATGAGGACGTATTTGAGACCCGCGTGCAGCAGGTCGCTCCCGAGCGCAGCCCGTGGCATCAGGTGCGCGTTGGCCTCTACGTGGTGGATGCCCGCTAGTCGGCAACGGAGGCGGCCATGTTTGATGACGACGACCAGTTCGATCTGACAGACGATCCGTTTGAGTGGGATATGCTGCTCGACGATGATGAGCTGGAGCAGGACCGTAAGAAGCGGCAGGACAAGAAAACTCAGGGTGACGCCTCGAACAAGCAGGACAAGCGCCGCCGCGGACTGTTCGGCGGGCTCTTTGGATAACCGCCGCATCGCTGCGTCTGTATACTTAGCACGAGTTGAACACGTTGCGAAATGAGGACAGAGACGATGATGTGGTTTACCGCCGACCTGCACCTGGGCGACACGAATATCCTGCACGACATGGATCGACCGTTTGATTCGGTCGAGGAGATGAACCGTAAGGTCATCGATGCCATCAATGAGTGCGTGGCTGCGGATGACCGTCTCTACATCCTGGGAGACTTTACCTATCGTTTGCCCCTGGCGGAGGCGGTGCGCCTGCGCGAGCGTATCGAATGCAAGAATGTGACGCTCATCCGCGGTAACCATGACGGCGACTGGGAAGATTCCGACGTACCGCAGATTTGGGAAGACGTGCGCGATTACCTGGAGATTGCTCCCGGCTATGCCAAGGGCCATCGTCTGGTTATGAGCCACTACCCCATGCTTAGCTGGAATGGCAAGGCGCGTGGCGCCATCATGCTGCACGGGCATATCCACAGCAGGGGAGACCGCACCAACGCGCGCAACCGCGATCGCGAGCGCCCTATCTTTCGCTACGATGTCGGTCTCGATGCCAACGAGTACAGGCCCGTAAGCCGAGACCAGATCTTGAGCTTCTTTGGGCTATAGGGCGCCCAAACCACCACAAAGGGGACAGGCACCTTTGTGGTGGTTCTGGCGCCGTTGCCATTATGGCGGCGGCGTCTTTTTTGTCCGTGCGGCGCGGTAGAGTGTAGGCGGTTGAAATTTGCGTCCTTCGAGGAGCTGCTATGAACGAGATCAAGTGCCCGCATTGCGGCGAAGTCTTTAAGGTCGATGCGTCCGGCTATGCGGATATCGTCAAACAGGTGCGCGATGCCGAGTTCTCGCGCGACCTGGATGAGCGTGTGAAGGCAGTCCAGCGCGAGGGTGAGCAGGCGCTGGAACTTGAGCGCTCGCGTTCGACGGCTGCCTTGCAGGAGGCAGAGTCCCAGCGCAACGCTCAGCTTGTCGAGCAGAAGAACGCCGCGGCTCAGCAGCTGGCACAAGAAGTCGCCAAACGCGATGCTGAGCTCGCCGAGCTGCGCGCCAAGCTCGAGGGCGCTGCCGCAGAGCGTGAGAGCGCAAGCCAGCGCGCGGCGGTAGAGGCACGAGCCGATGCTCAAAAGGAGAATGCAGAACTCCAGCGTGAGATTGACAGCCTGCGTGCGCAGCTGGAGCGCAAAGATGACGAAGCCAAGCTTGTCGAGTCGGCGGCGCGCAACGCTGCTCAAAACGATTTAGCTGCACGTGATGCTCAGATTGCCGAGCTACAGGCAAAGCTCTCCGCTGCGGATAAGGCCCAGGAGATGGCGCTTGCCGCCGCGGCGGCCGAGTCACAGCGTGAGCTTGATGCCGCTCGCAGCGAGGCCGAGCGCGCGCTAGCTGACTATCGCGCGAAGGTACAAGAGAAGTTTTCCGCCGCAAAGGCTCAGTCCGAGCAAGAGGCCGAGGGCCTGCGTGCCCAACTGCGCGAGCAGGAACTGATGGCAAAAATGAACCTATCGGAGGCGGTCGCCGCGGCGGAGCGTGAGCGTGATGAGGCGCGTGCCAAGCTGACGAGTGAGCTGGCGGTGCGCGATTCGCGTGAGGAACAGGCCAAGGCAGCCCACGAGCTTGAGCTCGCGCAGGCCAAGCGCGCGAGCGATGACCTGATTCGCTACAAGGATGAAGAGATTGAGCGCCTTAAGGACATGAAGGTCCGTCTGTCCACCAAGATGGTGGGCGAGTCGCTCGAGCAGCACTGCGAGACCGAGTTTAACCGTCTACGCATGACGGCGTTTCCTAATGCGTACTTCGAGAAAGATAACGATGCGTCCGAGGGTACCAAGGGCGACTTTATCTTCCGCGAGTGCGACGCGAGCGGCAACGAGGTCATTTCGATTATGTTCGAGATGAAAAACGAGAACGACGAGACCGCGACCAAGCACAAGAACGAGGACTTCTTTAAGAAGCTCGACCACGATCGTCGCCAGAAGGGCTGTGAGTATGCAGTGCTCTGCACGCTGCTCGAGCCCGAGAGCGAGCTTTACAATGCCGGCATCGTGGACGTGAGCTATCGCTATGAGAAGATGTACGTGATCCGCCCGCAGTTCTTTATTCCCATGATCACGCTGCTGCGCAACGCCGCCATGGGTTCGCTGCGCTATAAGCAGGAGCTGGCGGAGTACAAACAGCAGAATATCGACGTCACGAACTTCGAAGCCAAGATGGAAAAGTTCAAGAATGATTTCGGTCGCAACTACGAGATCGCGAGCCACAAGTTCCAAACGGCGATCGATGAGATTGACAAGACGATTAGCCATCTGCAGAAAACCAAGGAGGCGTTGCTGTCCTCCGAGAACAATCTGCGCCTGGCCAACAAGAAGGCCGACGATCTTACCATTCGCAAGCTCACCTGGGGCAACAAGACCATGAAGGCGGCGTTTGACGAGGCGCGCGGGGCTGCGACAGAGACAAACGATGAGCCCGCCGAGGCGGATTCATATGAGGTCGAGGATGCCGAGTAAGGCATAGCATATCGCGCAAAAAGTGGGGCCGCTGGCGATGTTGCCAGCGGCCCCGTTTCGTTCCAGTATGGTCGGCTAGTTCTCGAGCAGGTCCTCGATAAAGCCGACGCGGTAGTTGTTGAAGATGACCTCGCCGCCGTCTTGCGTGGCGTCCAGATCGACATCGCCCATGATGCCAAAGTCGTGGTCGCCATCCTCGTCGGCAAAGATCTGGTGCACGTGCCACACGTGATCGGTCTTCTCGTCGGATTCATCGATGGAAAACATCGCGGCGCTGCGGGCGTCTCCGTCGGTGAGGATTTCCTCGTGCTGCTCATGGTAGGCATCGAGCGCTTTTTGCCAGCGGATCTCGCTCATGCCCCAGTCCTCGTCGAGCTCGCCCAGATCGCGCACGTGTCCGCGGGCTGCAAGGGTTACGCGGCGGAAGAGCGCGTTGCGCACCAACAGCGTGCAGCCGCGACGGTCCGCAACGACCTCGTCGATGCCCTGCGGCGGTGCGGCGTCGAGTGCAGCGGGGTTGCCGGCGTTCTCCCACTCGTCCACCAAGCTCGAGTCGACCGAGCGCACCACAAAGCCGAGCCACGAAATGATGTCACGCAAGCGCTCATCGCGCTTCTCAATGGGAACGGTGCGATCGAGGGAACGGTAAGCCTCTGCCAGGTAGCGCAGCAAAATGCCCTCGGAGCGGGCGATGCCGAGCTTTTGGATATAGCCCTTAAAGTCGCTCGCGCTTTCCAGCATATCGCGCAGGACGCTCTTGGGCGAGAGCTGGTAGTCGTTGGCCCAGGGCACTTCCTGGCAGTACTTGTCAAAAGCGGCGTCGAGCAAATCCTCGAGCGGCTTTTCATACGTGACGTCCTGAATGCGCTCCAAGCGCTCCTCATACTCGATGCCGTCGGCTTTCATCTCGGCCATAGCGCGATCGCGTGCGGCGCGCTCCTGTGCGCGCAGCACCTGCTTGGGATCCTCGAGCGTTGCCTCGACCATCGAGATCAGATCCATGGTATAGGTCTCGCTCTCGGGATCGAGCAGCTCCAGCGCGGCAAGCAAAAACGGCGAGAGCGGCTGATCGAGCGCAAAGTCCTCGGGCAGATCGACCGTCAGCGCATAGTCGATGTCCGGTGCGGCGTCAGCCGGGGCGTCGGGTGCGGGCGGCACCTCGGTGCGAACGACGACGCCGGAATCGATGAGCGTGGCGAAGATTTCGTCGGCACGAACCTCGAGCTTGGCCTTTTCCTCGGGCGTTTGCAGGCTTGTCTCGATGAGGTCGTGTACGCGGGCGCGAGCATCGCCGCCCTGCTCGACCACGCTAATCACCATGGAGTGCGTGATACGCAGGCGTGGCTTGAGTGTCTCGGGCTGCGTCTCGATCAGGCGCTCAAAGGTCTGCTTGTTCCAGGTGACAAAGCCCTCGGGGGCCTTTTTCTTTTTAATTTTACGGAGCTTCTTGGGGTCGTCGCCCGCCTTGGCCATGAGCTTTGCGTTCTCGATCTCGTGCTCCGGGGCCTCGGCGATCACCATGCCCTCGGTGTCAAAGCCCGAGCGCCCGGCGCGACCAGCGATCTGATGGAACTCACGGGCGCGCAGGCGACGCATCTTGTAGCCATCGAACTTGGTGAGCGCGGTGAGCACCACGGTATGGATGGGTACGTTGATGCCAACGCCGAGCGTGTCGGTGCCGCAAATGACGGGCAGTAGGCCCTGCTGCGCCAAGCGCTCGACCAGCAGACGATAGCGCGGCAGCATACCGGCGTGGTGCACGCCGACGCCACATCCGAGCAGGCGCTTGAGAATCTTGCCAAAAGCCGTGGAGAAGCTCGTGCCTTTGGCAGCTTCCTTAATAGCCTCGCGCTGCTCCTTGCTGGCAATGCCAAAGTTGGCGAGGGATTGCGCCGTCGCAAGGGCGGCGTCCTGGCTAAAGTGCACGATATAGAGCGGGGCCTCTCCACGGCGCATCGCGAGCTCGACCGTGCCCTCGAGCGAGGTCGTCACGTAGTCGTAGCTCAGCGGCACGGGGCGTGGGGCATCGACGACCAAGTCGCAGGTAGCGCCGGTGTGTTCCTCGAGTGAGGCGGCGATCGCGGTGACATCGCCGAGCGTGGCGCTCATGAGCATGAATTGCGTGTGGGGCAGGGTAAGCAGCGGCACCTGCCAGGCCCAACCGCGGTCGGGGTCGGCAAAGTAGTGGAACTCGTCCATGGCGACGCAGCCAACATCGGCATCTTCGCCCTCGCGCAGTGCGTCGTTGGCAAGGATTTCGGCCGTGCAGCAGATGACGGGTGCCTTGGTGTTGATATGCGTGTCGCCGGTGATCATGCCTACGTTATCGCGGCCGAGCACCTGCACAAGGTCGAAAAACTTCTCGCTGACCAGAGCCTTGATGGGAGCCGTGTAGTAGCAGCGCTTGCCCTGAGCCATGCCCATAAAGAGCATGCCCAGCGCGACAAGCGACTTGCCCGATCCGGTCGGTGTTCCCAAAATGACATGGTCACCGGCGGCTAGATCCATGAGGGCCTCTTCCTGGTGGTCCCACAGCTCAATACCGCGATTGCTCGTCCATTCAAAGAAGCGTTCGAAGGCCTGGTCGGGCGTGAGCCACGGTTCGGGCTCGCTGCCGTCCTCGGGCTCCCACCAGGTGGGGGAGAGCGCACCGAGTGAGCCGAATTCGGCTTCGGTTCCCGTGCCGCCCGAGAACGAGCTGGCGGCGCCGGCGCCGGAAACGGTGCTGGCGGAAGTATCTGTCGTGGTCTGTGCCATGTGGTTGCTTTCTCTCGCGTTTGTCCGCCAACTATTATGGCGTAGCGGCGGCGCGGGGTGCCAGCGCGCGAGAAAATGCAGGAAATGGGCGTTCTGTCCAGCTGTTTGGTGCAGTTGCCAGCTAAGTGAGTAGACTTTTTGCGATATCGCGAGCACATGACTTTTGCGCAAGGGATCTACCTGCGGTTTTAGTTTTCGTTATGCGGGTTGTGCTTGGCTATTGCAAAAAAGTCTACTCACTTAGGTTTGAGGGTCGTTTGCTGGCGCCTATTTGCGTTTGTTTGCGCTTGTTTGCTGACGCCGCGACCATCAGAAGCCCCCCTAGGACTCCTGCGGCAGGCGCTTCTTGCCCTTGCGGGCACGGTTTTTAAGGTTCTCGACGGCCTCTTCCATGCCGAGAGGCACGTAGGTGAGCTCATCGAGGTTGTCGGGCAGGTAGCAGGCAAGGCTTTGCTCCTGTGCTCGGCCTGCCGCGAGCTGTTCATCGCTGGGCTGTGCGCCGGGTGCGGCGCAAATGCCGTAGACGACGGCACCCATCTCGCGCGTGCGGCGCTCGTACTCGGTCTCGGGATGCTCGGGATGGTCGCGGCGAACGTCGTCACTTACCCAAAGTGTGTCGTAGCCGGCCGCGGCAAACTGCCCCAGGGCATAGTCGCGCAATGGCTTGCTGTCGGTGCGCAGCGTGACGGTGGCGCCGGCTGCAAAGAGCGGGCGGTAGAGCATCAGATGGTCGACATGGACGAGTCGTTTTTTGGCGTACTTGGCCTTGGGCTGTGGCGTGGGAAAGTTGATGGTGATGGCATCGAGCTCGCCTGTGGCAAACAGCTGCGGCAGCGATGCGGCACCTCGGGGCAGGACGAGTGCGTTGGACAGCTCCTGCTCGCAGATTTTCTGCGCGGCATAGGCGATGCAGATGGGCTCCTGGTCCATACCGATAAAGAGCGTGTTTGGCTCGTGGGCCGCGCGCTCTACAAGGTACGTTCCCTTGCCACAGCCAAGATCCAGGTGAAGGTGCTCGAAGGGCTTGCCGCCTGCGGGCGCACAGGCCTCGCGCCAATCTCCGGCATAGGCCTCGGGGTTCGTCTCGATTGCATCGGCGTAGCGCTCCAGGCGCTCCTCGAGCACAAAGTTCTTAGGCGTGCGAACGTGGACGGCTCCCATGAGGCTCCTTGGTCATAAATATGGAACGCGTAGCTGCGCGTTCCGTCAATGGGTTGAAAAAGGGTGGGCATAGTTTGCCCGAAAGATGCGGTGCGGTTCGGTGGCGAGTCGCCGATACCTACAGACGCTTGAGAATCACATAACGGTTGAGCTCGCCGCTGCGGCCGTCGGCATGGAAACGTTCAAGCTCGCGCACGGGGACCTCGCCGCTCTTGTAGAACGTACGGACGCCGCGCACCAGGTCGGTGATCTGCTGATCGTCAAAGTGATGGCAATAGCGGTAGGCGTGGCGGTCGTTTTGCCAGCCAATGAGGTGGTCGCCGGCTTCAAACTGCGCGGAATCGTAACCCTCAAACGGCGGGGTGAGCTCGGCGCGTGCCTCGGCTCGAACGGCCTTGCGCGCCATGCGCTCGTCGTTCATGAACTCCCAAAAGCTGATGGCGATGATGCCGCCTGGGCGCGTCTGGCGCACCAGAGCGTCGAGCACGCGTACACGGTACTCGCACGACGGCACATGGTGCATAAAGCCGAAACAGACCGAGATGTCGGCGAGCGGGGCGTCGAAAAGCACGTCGGGCGTCTCGGCGGGGTTGAGCTTCATAAGGGCATCGAGCACGTCGAGTGCCTGGAAGTGCAGGTTGGGAATGCGCAGGGCGTGGCCACGTGCATCGATGGCCAGGTCTTGGCACGAGTCGACGCCATAGAACTCAAACGGGCAGCTGGCGTCTGCCGAGGGGTTTGCGCCATCGACGCCCTTGGCGGCAAGTGCGCCGCCGGCGGCAAAGTTCTCGAATCGCATGTTACCGCAGGCAAGATCGAAGACGCGGACGGGATGCTCGATCGTGGCGACGTCGAGCTGCCCGAGCGCGATGTCCATGGTGCGCACCCAGCCGGGCCACGGGGCCTGGCGCGTATCGGAAAAGGAGGCGGAGTGCTCGCGATAGAACGTGTTGTTGAGCTGGATGAGCGATGAGGCGAAATCGCGGTTCACGGCGCGGAACTCCCTCCGTTGGCGGTGCGGAATAAACAGTACGACCATACTACCGTTAACGCCGCAACGGGGACAACTGAGCTGGTTGTCATTGCTTTGTTTGGACACATTTCCGCAGCTCATATGTGCCCGCAACCGCCGGTTGTCAAAAATCTCACTAGAATAGGTGGCATGCTTTTGGCAGTGGCGGATAGATTTTTAACTGTGCAAGGCGCCTTAAGAACAAAAACGGTCCGGCGGCACGGCTGGCATCACATAGGAGGAACCATGAATGTAGAAACTGCGCAGCGGCTCGCCGACCTTCGTCGCAGCAAGGGTTTTAGCCAAGAAGGGCTGGCGCGAAAGCTGGGACTGTCGCGCCAGGCGGTCAGTAAATGGGAACGCGCGGAGAGCTCGCCCGATACCGAGAACCTGATCTCGCTCGCCAAACTTTATGGCGTGAGCCTGGACGAGCTGCTCAATCCGAGCGACGAGATCGAGGACGATATCGAGTTTGAGAACGAGGACCGCGCCCGTCAGCGCGAGGCCGAGGCGGCAGAGCGTGCTCGCACCCATGAGGCGGCGGCGCGCGCTACCGAGGCGGCAACACAGGCGAGCGATGCTGCGGCCAAGGCGGCGCAAGCGGCAAGCTGGAGTGCACAGGCTGCCAATGCCGCTACGGCGCAGGCGACGAGTGGCGGCGCAGTTGGCTCGACTCCGGTGAAGGGCCCGTTCCAGTCGTTCCCGTATTGGGCCGTGTGCTGGCTGCTGTTCTTTTTGCTGATGTTCCTGTTTGGTGCCGGCCCCTTTGCCGCGCTGATCTTCTTTACGATTCCCATCTATCACTGGGTGGCGCGTGCGCTCGATGGTGATTGGGCACGCGGGGATATTCAGGTTGGTTCGGCACCGGTGACAGCTAGGGCTCAGAATGTTTCCGCTTCGGTTGATACTGGCGTGGCTACCGCGACTACCGTTGACCCGATCGCCAAAGAGGGTGATGAATGATGAAGCTTTCGCATGAATCCAAGGTACGCTTGGGCGTTGGCATCGGAGCGTTTGTGCTCATCATCGGGCTTGTATTTGGTGCCTCGCGGCTATTGGCTCATTCCAATATGGTGCGAACGACCGCTATTCTATCCGGCGCTTTGTCTGATTTTGACGATATGTTTGACGACGATGATCTCTTGGATAGCGGTAACTATTCCGCTCGGCCTCAGCAGCTTTCGTGTACGACCTTTGATGCTGATGAGTTTCGCTTCCTCGATTTCGATATCAATGCGGCTACGGTGGACGTCAAGGTTGTTGATGGCAACAAGGCTCGCGTTATTGAGCGGGGACGCGTTGCCAATGGTATGGATGCCTCCAAGGCCGCGACGCAGAACATCGCATCCGTCGAGGACTCGACGCTCAAGGTTTCTCAGTTTGGAAGTGATGACGGTAAGGCAATTGACCGCTCGGTTACGGTTGAGCTGCCGCGCCGTGTTGCCGAACATCTGAAGGGAGTCAACGCGCACGTGGGCTCGGGTGATCTGCAGATTGCCGGTGTCACCTGTGATGGTTTCGACCTTTTCCTGGGTGCGGGAGATGTAGAGTTTGCGGGCAGCGTGACTGATGCGCTTAGTGCAGAGGTCGGGTCGGGCGATGTAACGTTCGAGCTCTACCGGGCCCCCGCGAAGTCGATGGACGTGAGTGTGGGCTCGGGCGATGTGGAGATGACGGTTCCGAACTCTACGGGCTTTAAGGCGAGCCTCACCTTGGGCAGCGGCGACTTCGAGAGCGATTTCCTTCCGCTTGACTACGACGGCGAGACCATTTTGAATCTTGAATTCGATAATGGCGATAAGTCCGCCACGTATCGTTTTGAAGTTGGTTCGGGCGACATGTCATTTGATTCAGAGTGACGGGCGGTTATCGAAGACTTATAAACCATAGCTGCGCTGTTTGATGGAGGCGCCGGAGCCGTGACGGGCTCCGGCGCCTTTGCCTTTACAATGGGGGCATGGAACAGATTATCTTGAACATACTCGAGGCTCTGCGTCGCGGCGAGACCGTGGACGACAAAGCGCTCGTCAAACTGATACATGCCGAGGCGCGCCGTGAGGGTGCCGACAAACGCGATTTGGCCAAGCGCCGTCTGCTGCCGTTCTACCAGCGGGTAAAACGTGAGGAGCCGGCTCGTTGGGCTGGGTGGAATGTCGATACCGAGCTGGAACGTCGATTGCTGCAGGTGCTGCGTATGAAGCCTCGTCGCACGGCCTCGGGCGTGGCGACCATTACCGTCATCACCAAGCCCTGGCCGTGCTCGGGCGATTGCCTGTTTTGCCCCAACGATCTGCGCATGCCTAAAAGCTATCTGCATGCCGAGCCGGCGTGCGCCCGTGCGGAGCAAAACTGCTTCGACCCGTATCTGCAGGTGAGCGCTCGTCTGACCGCGCTTTCGCAGATGGGGCATGCGACCGACAAGATAGAGCTCATCGTGCTCGGTGGCACCTGGAGCGACTATCCGCAAGGGTATCAAACGTGGTTTATGTCAGAGCTTTTCCGTGCGCTCAATGACGATGCCGTCGCCGGCGTGGCGGCAAACCCCATGTTGGCGCGTCCGGGCATCAGCCGTGCCGAGGCAGGGCGCCTGCTCGATGACGCTCCCGCCGATGCCCTGCCGCCGGTGGTAACAGAGCGCCGCGAGCGCTATCGGGCTGCCGGCATTGCGACAGACGAGGATGAGCTTGCGGCCGGCGTTGCCGACGAGCAAGGTCGTGTGGATGCTGCCGTGGGTGGCTATAACCGCGCGGTGCGTCGTCTGCACGGCCCTGGTACGCCGTGGGGTGAGGTTGCCGAGTGGCAGACAGCAACGATGGAGGAGCTTGAGCGTCAGCAGCGCATCAATGAGACGGCGAAGCATCGCGTGGTGGGACTCGTTATCGAGACGCGCCCCGATGCTGTAACGCCGCAGGCCCTCACGCTCATCCGCCGCTTGGGCTGCACCAAGATTCAGATGGGTATTCAGAGTCTCGACCAACATTTGCTCGATATCAACGAGCGTCGCATTTCGGTGGCGCAGATCGAGCGGGCGTTTTCGCTTGCGCGCTTGTTTGGCTTTAAGATCCACGCGCACTTTATGCTCAACTTGTTGGGCGCTACGCCCGAGGGGGACAAGCGCGACTACGAGCGCTTTATGACCGAGGGCGCTTTTATGCCCGACGAGGTCAAGGTCTACCCGTGCGCGCTCATCGAGGGCTCGCGTCTGGTGGGCCGCTATGAGCGCGGCGAGTGGCGCCCCTATACCGAGGAAGAGCTGCTCGATGTGTTGGCCGACGACATCGTGGTGACGCCGGCGTTCTGTCGCATCAGCCGTATGATTCGTGACTTTAGCTCCGACGACATTATGGTGGGCAACAAGAAGCCCAACCTGCGCCAGCTCGTTGAGAACCGCCTGGCTGCTCGGGGTGATGGTGCGACGGTGCGCGAGATTCGCTATCGCGAGATCAGCACGGCGGGTGCCGACTTGGATGAGCTGACCCTTGACGAGGAAGTGGCGTACGAGACGCCGGTGACGCGCGAGCGCTTTTTGCAGTGGGTGACGCCGCAGGGCAAGATCGCGGGCTTTTTGCGCCTGTCGTTGCCCGATCGTGCGTTTGTTACCGCGCACGCAGACGAGTTGCCGACGACGCCGGACGAGGCAATGATTCGCGAGGTGCACGTGTATGGCATGGCGGCACGTGTGGGCGATCAGGGTCAGGCGGCTCAGCATCATGGGCTGGGGCGGTCGCTGGTGGAGCGCGCATGCGAGATTGCCCGGGATGCGGGTTATGCGCGTATCAACGTGATTAGCGCGATCGGTACGCGCGAGTACTATCGCCATTTGGGTTTTTATGACCACGGACTCTATCTGCAAAAGGAGCTCTAGATGAACAAGCCAAGTGTTTCTGCTGGCGTCGTTGCCGGCGTTGCCCTGGGAGCTGCGGCGCTTGGTGCGGCTGCCGTCGCTGTTCGCGCTGCCTGTCTGCAGGTTGCGAGGACCCGCAATGGGTTGGCGCGTGTGAAGCGCGTGCACGATGAGAGCGGCGATGAGATTCGCGTGTTAGTGCAAGGCGGCGTCTACCAAAGCGCAAGCTACATTGGCGAGCGTTGGGCGGAGCCCGTCTTTGCGTACTATCGTGCGTTTGACGACGTGTTTGAGGCCGAGGATGCGATGCGCGATGCTTATGGCCACGGCATCGACCGTATGCTTATGCTGGGCGGCGGTGGGTTTGCCTATCCCAAGTTCGCTCTGATGTCGCACGCGGGCTTGCGCATGGACGTCATCGAGTATGACGGAGAGATTACGCGCCTGGCGCGCCGCTGGTTCTACCTGGATGAGCTGGAGCACGCGGCGGGCGATCGCCTGCGGGTGATAACCGCCGAGGCTCGCTCGTATCTGGGCGTGACGAGCGTGGGACATCGTCGCTACGACGTGGTCGTGAGCGATTGCTTTGGCGGTGCCGAGCCCGTACGCAAGCTGGCGACGGTTGAGGCGTTGCGTTTGGTGCGAGGCAGCCTGAACCCCGGGGGTATCTATGTTGCCAATATCGTGAGCGCAAGCGAGGGGAGCGATGTGACGTTCCTGCGCGATTGCGTTGCCACGGCACTCGAGGTATTCGCCCACGCCTGGGTGGTCCCATGTGGCGATACAGAGTTCGGCGGCGAGGAAAACTACCTGCTCATCGCCAGCGACGGCGACTACGCCTTTGCCGAAGTCGTGCCCTTCGACGCTGACTTCCTCGGTACCGTCCTTCACGACAAGTAAGTCTCCCCGTCCCAAAAAAGACTGGTCTTAGGCGTGGTCGCGCCAGCTGAGGACGCGCTGCTTCATACCCTCGATGTCGAGCACGCCTTCGGCGAAGCCTTTGCGCACGAGCTCTTCGGGAACGAACTCATCGTAACGATCAAAGTAAGGCACCTCGCCGGGATAGACGAGCTCGATGGGATCGAAGTCCTTCTCGGCCTCGGCGGCGAGCACCTCAAAGAACGTCTCCTCGTCGGCCTTCATCTTAAACTGCATAAAGTACGGGCGCGACGGGTCGAGGCCGCGAAGGCCAAGCTCCGCGGCGCATTTAATCTTGAGCATGCGCTCGAGTGCCAAAAAGGCGTAGCTGCCCAGCCAGGGGAAGAGCACCCAGGTGTCGCCGCCCAGGTTAATGAGCGGCTTAGTCCCCGCGCCCGAAATCTTGGCCGTATGGCGAGCCTGCGCCAGACGGGCCCGCGCGTTACCCATAAGATACGGATATGCCGCATGCTCGTTGAGCGCTTGGCGCATACGCTCGAGCACATGCGTGTTGATGTCGCCGGGGCAATCGCCAAAGTAGGCCGGCACGCGGCCCTTGACCTGCGTGGCAAAGACGGTATGACGCTTCCAGTCCACTTCCTCGACGATCCAGCAATGGCCCGCGATGGCGATGCGCTCGCCAGGTGGTGGAGGGTTGACAATCGTGCCCAGTTCGGCCGACTCGCTGCGAACGGTGAACTCCTCGTTTTCCTGGAACACGGCGTAGAACTTAAAGTTGTTAATGATGCGCTCGCCCGCGAGACCCACGATGAGTCCGCCGCCCTCGGTGACCTGGATATGGTCGATCTTGATGAGGTGGCGCAGCAACACGCGATAGTCATCGGTCGAGACGCGATGGAAATAACTGAGTGTGAGCACGCGCTGGGCAAGTTCGGCCGGCGTGAGCTCGCCGGTGCTGGCAAGCGTCGACATGGTCTGGTGGTAGAGCAGGCTGTAGGGGAGCCGATCGAGTTCGGGCGGTTCAACCCATTTTTCCTCGCGATAGAGTTGTACGAGTGCGATGCCCTGCAGGAGCTTCCACGGAATGGTCTCGGGCATCATCGTGCGTGGCTCGGGCTCTTCTTCGCGCATGACAAACCACATCTCGGGTGGAAGATCGCGGCGTCCCGTGCGGCCCATACGCTGCAAAAAGGAGCTGACGGTAAACGGTGCATCAATCTGAAACGCGCGCTCCAGACGGCCGATATCGATGCCAAGCTCAAGCGTAGAGGTGGTGACGGTCGTCTGTGCCTGTTCCTCGTCGCGCATAAGCTCCTCGGCGGTCTCGCGTAGCGATGCCGAGAGATTGCCGTGATGGATGAGGAAACGGTCGGGCTCGTGCCGGCTTTCACAGTAGCTGCGCAACATGGAGCACACGGCCTCTGCCTCCTCGCGCGAGTTGGCAAAGACCAGGCACTTGCGGCCGCGGGTATGCTCAAAGATGTAGCCCATGCCGGGGTCGGCGTTGTCGGGTGCGGTGTCGGTGGGGTTGAGCAGCGCCTGTTCGGTTGCCCGTGGGATGTCGACTTCGCCCTCGGGGGCTGAGGAAGTGCGACGGTCCTTGGGGGCAGCCTTGCCCCGTGCCTGCTTGCGACGTTGACGGCGTTCTTCCTGTGTAAGCTGTCCGCTGTGGCGCATGTCTTGGACACCGGACGGCAGCGCCGCGGGCGCCGCCGTCTCGATGCGCTCGCACGCAAGCACATCGGCCTCTTGAGGACCCGTGCTCTCGAATCCTCGCTGCTGAGCCTGGGGACCCGAGTTGTAGAAGTGCTCCATGGAGATACGCCACACGCGGCGCGGCTCCTCAAAACGGGGGATAACGCAGTCGCGTCCCGTTCCCTGTGAGAGAAAAGCGCCCGTGCGCTCGGGGTCGCCGATGGTAGCGGAAAGGCCGATGCGTCGGGGCCGCACGCCCGCCATGCGCGATAGACGCTCGATAAGGCAGAGCGTCTGCCCGCCGCGGTCACCGCGCATGAGCGAGTGGACCTCGTCGATGACCACATAACGCAGGTCGCAGAACATACGCGGGATTGCCATGTGCTTGTGGATCAGGAGTGCCTCGAGTGATTCGGGCGTAATCTGCAGGATACCGCTCGGCTTTTTGATGAGCTTTGCCTTGTGCGACTGCGAGACATCGCCGTGCCAGTGCCAGACGGGGATATCTGCCTCTTCACACAGATCGTTGAGGCGAACGAACTGGTCGTTGATGAGTGCTTTGAGGGGGCCAATGTAGAGGGCGCCCACGCTCGCGGGCGGGTTCTCCCAAAACTCGGTCAGGATGGGAAAGAAGGCCGCCTCAGTTTTGCCAGATGCCGTGGATGCCGTCAGGAGTACATTGTCTTGCGTGTTGAAGATGGCATCTGCCGCCGCAACCTGGATGGAGCGCAGGCTCTCCCAATCGTGGGAGTAAATGAAATCCTGGATAAACGGGGCATATCGGTCAAAAGCGTTCATGGGACCTCCTCTCATCAACGGGCCAATCAACGCAACGGGCAACGGCTCGATATCTTGCAACATCGGCGTTTGCCCAGATAAAACCTGCCAAAATAAACCTGTCCCTTTTTGGCAGGTTAGATGGTGAACTCGGCGAAGTTGCGGTCGTCGTCTGCGGTGCCGGTGTCGTCTGTTGCAGCTGCCGGCGCCAGCGCGTCGCCACCGACGCTTTGCAGCAGCTCGGCCACATTTGCATCGGGGTTCTGACACAGGATATCGAGCAGCTCAATAAAGTCGCGGATGACCTCGCGGGGCGTCAGATGCGTGTCGGCCCCCACGCGGCCAAACTCAATCTTGAGGAAGTCCACCAAGTCGTTCTCGGTAAGCGTGGGCGTCCAGCCAAAGTAGCCGGCATGGATCTGCATGAGCTTCTCGATGAGCACCAGCAGCTCCTCGTAGGTGAGCGGCTGCAGGCGGATGATGGGCGCGAGCATATCTTTGAGATCATCGCGCGCAAAACGGCCCTGGGCGAGACGGCTCCGAAGGGCCTCGTAGGAAAAGACGCCGCGGCGGCGGTCCTCGATAGAGGTCGGCGTGCCACCCATGATCACGCCCAGGTACTGCGCTTTGCCCTGGAGCGTGTCGTTGTACATGGTCAGGATCTTCTCGTAGTTATATTGGCGCGTGATCGCGTTGGGAATCTTGTACAGATTCACGAGCTCGTCGATGAGCACCAGCATGCCCTTGTAGCCGCTGCAGACCAAAAAACGTGCGATGAGCTTGACGTAGTCGTACCAGTCATCGTCGCTGATGATGGTCGAGGAGCCTAGCTCGGCGCGCGCCTCACTCTTGGTGCGGTATTCGCCGCGAATCCATTTGGTCACGCGGCTCATAGCCTCTTCATCGCCCTCGGATACGGCCGCGCGGTAGCGGCGGAGCATGCGGGTGAAGTCAAAGCCGTGGACCATCTCCTCGAGCGGAGCGAGTTGGGCATTGACGACCGACTCGTCGACATCGGCACACGAGGCAACCCAGCGATCCAGAATAAGGTTGAGCGCACCGCCCTCAGGGCGCGTCTTGGTCGATATGTTGCGGATGAGCTCGCGATAGGTAGCGAGGCCCTGGCCCTGGCCGCCCTGTAAGCGGCGCTCAGGGGAAAGGTCGGCATCGGCGACCACGAAGCCCTCGCCCATGGCATGCGTTCGGATGGTCTGGAGCAAAAAGCTCTTGCCGGCGCCGTAGCGACCGACTAGGAAACGGAAGCTTGCGCCGCCATCGGCGATGAGGCTCAGGTCGGTGAGCAGAGCGCGGATCTCGACCTCTCGCCCCACGGTGATATAGGGAAGGCCGATGCGCGGGACAACGCCGCCCTTGAGCGAGTTGAGAATGACGGCGGCGACGCGTTTGGGCACGCGGGGTGCTGCGGATGCGGTATCACTCATGGTCTAAGTATCCTCTCACGTCTGCTTCGTAGTCCTCAATAATTTGCGGTCCTGCTGGGCCAAATTCAATAACGGTGTCGCCCACCAGGTCAAAGAGCGCTTCGTTGATGCTATCGACGAGCATGTCCTCACTCTTGCCCGACTGTGCCACCGCCGATGCCGTCTGCGCTGAGTTTTGCTCGAGGAGTGTTCGAAGATAGGCATCTGCGGCGGGGTCGAGTGCGGACGCGGTGCCGGCGGGCGTGGGCGCTGGTGCGAGGAGCGGGGCTACGACGCCAAACTGCTCGGTGGAGATGGTCGGCTCGCTAGCCTCGTCCTGCTGCATGGTCGTCACGACTGGTTCGGCGACCGTGTCGGCCACGGGCTCGGCTTCCCGCCGTTCGGCAACTGCCGCCTCGGCATCTGCGAGTGTGCCGTCCTCGCGCTCCTCGTCGATTAAAAGCGCCTCGCGCGTTTGTGCGGCGGCGCTCCGAATGTGCCCCAGCTGGCTCAGGTCGATATCGATCTTGACGGGCTGATGCGCGGCATCCCATGAAAGCCATGCCGTGATCTCGTCATCGATAATCTTAGCCAGATATTTGGGGACCTTCTCTTCCTTAAGGGGATGGCCGGGATCCAGTGCCAAGCGCAGGCGCTGATCACAAGCGCGCATCATCTCACCGAGCTTGCTGCTCTTTTGCCTGCTGCCGTGGATGCGCATACATTCCCAAAAGCCATTTTGGCAGCGGTAGATGTGAATGGGGTCCAGGCGATATTCGCAGTCCTCGTGGCGCTCGGGCGCAAAGAACACGGCCGAGGCAAACATGGTGTAGGGCATGGCTGTCTCCTCCCCAAACAAGCTTGCTACGATGCCGGTCTTTCGGTGCGTGTCATAGTAGCGCGCCATACGGACATACACGGCGCATGCCACGTGGCGCAGGTCGCGATGGTGGGAACGGTCGAGCCGTGAGTTATTCAGGTTGTACGTCGAGAGTGCGTCGATGGCAGCCATGAGCCGCTCCTCATGCGCCTCATCGGGCGGAAGGGGAAGCGTGGGCTCGGAGGTCTTGCGACGCGCAGGTGGCAGGGCCGATGGCGTCGGCGCGGGTACAAGGTCTCGCGCTGCGCGGCGCAGCTCGATGAGGGCGTTGTCGAATGCGACGGTTTTAGAGTCGCGAAGCAGCTTGGGGTCGAGCTCATGGAACACGGCGTAGTCCTGCAGCCACACGCGTGCGAACCGGTCGATGCCGGGTTCAAAGGCGCGATAGGCATCCCAAAATGCCTTAATCTTGCTAAAGCCATCGAGCGGATTATCTACGCCAATGCCGCAAATCAGCTCATAGAGATACAGAAAGGCAAAGGACGTAGACGTTTCCTCGACGGTTCCGCGACGCACTTGGGCACGCCAGGTAAAGTAGCCGCGCAACTGTCGATCGCTCATGGCATTGTAGGTGGGAAAGTACGACTTAAAGGTGCCGTTGTAGGGGCAGTCGTCCTCAAAGTCGGCCATCAGCAGGCCTTGGCGGTAGAAAAGCTCGGCTTCCGAAAGCCAGCGACCCGCGCCGCCTTTGGGGTCATCCTGCCAGCGCGATATCTCGCGCATTTTACGGTACTGGTCGGGGAGGAAATTCTGCATCTGTCGGCCGGTTTTGAGAATCGGCTCGTCTGCGTAGACTTCATGTGAGAAGCGGGCAGACTGATGGGTCCGGGCCTCGGCCATAATGCGCTCGATGAGCATCTTGATGTCCTGGTCGGCCACCGCTCCTCCTCTCGAACGCAGCTACGGTGACCTCATATCATAGCACAGCATCAAACAGGTGTTCGAGATACCGCTGCGTAGATAGATTTAGAACAGGAGGGCGTAGATGACGGCGATGACGACGGAGGGGAGCATATTGGCCGTGCGGAAGGTCTGAGGACGGATGAGGTTGACGCCGACGCAGAAGATGAGCATGGAGCCTACGAGCGAAAGGCTGTTGAGGGCTGCTGTGGTCATGATGGGGGAGAGCGCGCCGGCAAACAACGTGATCGTCCCCTGGAACACGGCGACGGGCAGGGCGGAGAAAATGCAGCCGCGGCCAAGCGACGCCGTCATGGTGCAGACGATGATGCAGTCCAATGCGCCTTTCAGGGCAAGCGTTGACCAGTCACCGAGCAGACCGTCCTGAATCGATCCTACGATGGCCATGGCACCGATACACACGGTGAGCGATGTCGAGACAAAGGCGTTGGTGAACTCGTTGTCGCCTTCGCTGCCGGTTTTGCGCTTGAGCCATTCGCCGAGGTTCTCGATGGCGGCCTCCAGGTTGATGGCCTCGCCGATGAGCGAACCAAGGGCAAATGAGACGATAAGCATGGTGGTGCCGGTGGTCGCCAACGTCTCTCCATCGATAACGAGCATCTTTTGCATGGTGCCGCCCAGGCCGATAAACAGAACGCACAACCCCGATGCCTTCATGAGCGTGTCTTGGATGCGGGGCGTAATGAAGCGCCCACCCATGAGGCCCAGCAGACCGCCCGCGATCAAAAGCGCGACGTTGATGATCGTTCCTAAACCCGGCATGAACCCTCCTGTAATTGATGCCAACGCGGCAATCGTAACAGAACGGGGAGGGGAGCGCTCAGTATCCGAGCCAAGCGGCGGTTAGCGGTCTAGGATAGGACGGGGCTAAAGCCGAAGCGCAGCGTCATGAGGTGCTGCGGGGACTCGATGGCTGCGGCAATGATGTCGGCATCTCGTGCACGATCGAACCCTTCAAGTTCCATTTGATAGGGGAAGTCTTCTTGGATACCGATGCGACGAGGAACCAAAAGCTTGGTTCCGTCGAATTCTTCGGTTCGCGTTCCGTCTGCTGCAACGGAATAAAGGTGTAACTTGGCGGTCGTTGTGGCATCAAGTGCCGAGATGGCTTGGATATCGTTCGATGCGCTCCTTGCTCCCACTGCTGTAAGTGCCGTGGGCGCGACGACTTCACCCGAAGGCAAAAAGACGAGCTCGACGGTATTGGGGAATGCGATGAGGATATTTTTGCGGCGGGGCGCATTGGCAGCGACTGGCTCAATGCTTGCGGCATCGACGGTTTCCGTGTGGTCGAGCGCGACCATCATGCAACAGTTGCCTTCGTCGACATCTGGGGGAGCGGCAAAGTCCAGGCCGTCTTTCGGTTGGGGATCGCCTAGTTCGGTGGCGGTGCCGCCTGGCTTCTCGAGAGGAGCCGCAGCGTTGTCTTCTGACGATGCATCGTCTGCATCGTCAACATGTGGCGGTGCGTCTGTGACCTCGTCCTTGGGGGATTTGTCATTATCGCTCGATATGGGAGCAGCAATCCCGACGGACCCCACTCCGTGCCATGTCATTTGGAGCAGCGCCGGATCGGCGAGAATGCGCTGCACGCCCGGCTCCTGGGTATCGATATTGATGGGGGCGGATTCTGATCCGCGTGTGAGGTTAAGCGAGCCCTTCTGTCTATTGCCTTGAGCTTCTTGGTCGTCCGCGTCGCCAGCGTAGAACAGCAAAGGCGCATCTCCCGTTGCGATGGCTTCGGTGTTCGCCTTGGTCAGTCGCAGCGATGCCGTAAAGGAGATGATGGGCTGCGCGCCATCGACATTCGAGGGAACGCAGCCCAGGCATACACCCCCTCCTTCTTCTTCATAGGCTGCGCTGTCGAAGACGACCTTCGCCCCGTTCGCCGAGTCATCGACCGAGTCAATATCGATGCGCAGCTCTAGGTCGCATTGGTCGCCATCGGCGTCGACTGCAGCCGATTTCCATGTGCAGATGGCATAACCTGTCTGGGGGCCGTTCTCCTTGTCCGGTCGCTTGATATCCACGACTATCGAGTCGACCGTATTGCGGTGAAGGCATCCCGAGGTTCGGACCGTGGCGCGTGCGAGCGAAAAACGTTGGCAGGCGACGATACCCGACGAATTCGCCACGGGGTTCAGAGCTTGCGGTAAGGAGTTTGCCGTGGCGGGCGTCGCCCAAGCGGCGAGAGGCGTACCGCTTACCAGTGCGCTGCAGAGCGCGGCGACGGGCAAAAGGTTTTTGGGTGCCATGGTTCTCCTATCTAATTCGCGTACTCCGGTCGTGCTTGGCTATTGGTTGCGTTTGATGTGCAGGCCAAGGCACGTCAGTCCTGCTCCCACCGTGGCGGCGCCTGTCGCAATGAGTTGCCGGGTGTCGCTCGTCTGAGCGAGCGGCTCGTGACGGCCGCCGCGATTAAGGCCCGAAAGGTCGACGGTCACTTCTGTGGCCGCCTGCGCTTGCTCTTGTTGAGCAAAGGCCATGGCAGGCGCCGACGCCAAGATGCCGACGATGGCGGCCAGTGCGATCGCCTTAGGACGTGGCGTGCGCACCGGGCTCGACCGTCCAGGTGATGCTTGCCACTTGATCTCCCGTACCGCCGGCGTGGTAGATGTCACGCGTGACGCGGGCGACGTGGCCGCTCACATTGAGCTTGATTTTGTCCGTTCCGTCGGCAATGCCCTTGTACTTCATGTCGAAGCTTACGTCTTTGGAAAGATCGAGGCCCGTAGTTTGAGTCGCCGAGCTGGCGTCCTTTTCTGCCTTATCGGGGCCAACCTTAAAATCGATGGAGTTCTGGGTCGAGCCCGTCTTTGCGTCTGCAACGATTGTCCAGTCGTTCTTGGCCGTGACCTTCATGTTAGTGACGTGGATGCCATATGCCGAGAGGTTGTCGATGGTAATCGTCTTGTCGGAGGGTCCTACAAGCGTTCCGTCGGCTTGGGCGGCAAAGGGGATGACCGTCGGCGCCTTAAACGAAACATTGCTAATGTCGGCCTTCACCGTCACATCGGTGGTTCCAACGCGCACCTCTGCCATGGCCGCCGTTGGCGCGGCGCCCATCGCAAGTGCGAGCGTAAGCCCTGCGCCCACGGCGAGTGCCCTGGCTCCGCTCAGGTTCATGGGTGTGTTCATAATCGATCCTTTCTGCTCGTCACGGACTGTTTCCGTGATGGTTGGACGAATGGGGGCAGGGTGCTGCCCCTGCGAGCGCGTCGGCCACTAGCCTTCTGCCTGGGCCACCCGCACTTTGACGCGCGTCGGATTGCCGTGGGTGTCGTAGGTCTTGGCATCGAGCGCCTGAATCTCGATATATGCCTCGCCTTCTTGGATATCGCCGGCGGGGCAGGTCTCAACCGTCTTGCCGGCTTCGACCACACCGGACTCATAGATGGTCTCGTCGTTTTGAATCACGCGGAAGCGCTGGGGAAACTTGTTGTCTTGGACGTTTTGCACGTTGACGCGCAACTTGCCGCCTTCCTGCAACTGTGCGACCGGCGCGACCGAGATCGTCATCATGTTGTCGCGGACGATGGCGTCGAGCTCATCCTGGATTTCTTGGCGCGACTTACCCTCTGCCGTCGTGACTGAGGCGCCCGCTTCGGGCACGGGCTGCGACTGCCAGGCGTATAGCCCTACGGCGATGAGGGCGCAGACGATAGCCAGGCAGACAACGACGAGTTTCTTGCGACGCCCCAGTCCTGCAAGGCGGGGCGGCTTCTTCGCACTCATGCGGCGTCCTTGGTGGTGTAGACACGTGCGAACGTGGACGGGTCCGCTCCAAAGAGCATGTGAAGCATCAAGCGGCGCGAGTAGATGAGCTCGTCGAAGTCGTGAGGGAGCTCGATGTTGTGGATACGCGCGATGTGGTGGGCGAGCGCCGAGAACGATTCGGGGTCGCAGATAACATCGGTGGTGACGTGGTAGACCGCCGTATCGGGGAACGCCTCTTCGTCGAAAGGCAGGAGATAGGGATCGTCGTCGACCTCGATGGCGACGCCGTACTGGGGCCAGTAATATGCCATGGGAACCTCCCTGCTTCTGGGGCCAAAACTTCCATTGGTTTTGGCTGTCGATGCCGACCGTATCAGTCACTACTTGACCAATTTCTGACCAAATACTTGACGGATTGACATCTCCGCAGGTAAAAGATGGTAAAAATTACTTCAACTTTTTTCGAGCGACAATTGCGTGGTCGCTGGCGGTAAAGCGACATGTGTCAAAAGCATCGTCTGCCGAGGAAACCTTGCCGCTCGCCGAATTGCACGAACGTAAAAATCGCCAATTATGGAGACGGTCTCGAACACGTCGACGAAACGATGCGGTAACATCTCCCTGCAAACACTGTAGTTAGCTAAAGAGGGAGTTCGCGTGTCGGCAACCATCAAACCCTTCACCGACGAGTTCGAAGAGTATGGCCGCGATGAGTCTCGCACATCGGGCGAGGCCTCGAGCATCTCGTTTCCGACAACGGAGGACGAGGTCCGCGCCATTTTGAAAAAGCTCCATGCCGAGCGTGTCCCGGTGACGGTTCAGGGCGCCCGGACCGGTCTTGCCGCCGGCGCCGTGCCTCATGGCGGTCACATTCTCAATACTTCCCGCATGAATCGCTACCTAGGCATTCGCCGCGATGAGCAGGGCCGCTTTCTTTTGCGTGTGGCGCCCGGCGTCGTGCTGTCTGAGCTGCGCAAGCAGCTGGGCAAGAAAGTGCTGCCAACTGCCGGCTGGGACCAGGCATCGCTTGAGGCCTACGAGGAGTTCCAGGAAGCTCCCGAGCAATTCTTTCCTACCGATCCCACCGAGGCGTCTGCCTGCCTGGGCGGTATGGCGGCATGCAACGCTTCCGGCGCCCGTAGCTACGCTTACGGCCCCATGCGCCCTCACGTCACGGGCCTTCATGTCGTGCTGACCGATGGCGACCTGCTCGAGCTTCACCGTGGCGAGGTTTTTGCACAGGGTCGTCGCCTTTCGCTCGTCACGGTGCAGGGCCGCACGCTCGAGCTCGATCTTCCCGACTACACCATGCCCAAGACCAAAAATGCTTCGGGCTATTTCGTTGCTGACGATATGGATGCCATCGATCTGTTTATCGGTGCGTGTGGCACACTCGGCGTCATCACCGAGCTTGAGATTGCCCTGCAGGCGGCGCCTGCGGTCGTTTGGGGCGTGAGCTGCTTCTTTGACAGCGAAGACAAGGCCGTGTCCTTCACCGATTCTGTGCGTCCCGTCCTGTCCCACGCGGCTGCCATCGAATATTTCGATGCGGGCGCCCTGGATATCCTGCGTCGTCAGCGTGAGCAGTCGACCGCGTTCGCCTCACTGCCGGCGCTCGACAAAGACGCCAAGGTCTGTGTCTACGTGGAGCTCGACTGCGACGACGAAGCCCAGGCGACTGAGGAGCTGTATCACTTGGGGTGGGTGCTAGAGCTTGCGGGCGGCAGCGACGATGCGACATGGGTCGCGCGCACCGAGGTCGATCGCGAGTGTCAGCGATTCTTCCGCCATGCGGTGCCCGAGAGCGTCAACATGCTCATCGACGAGCGTCGTCGCACGGATCCCACCATCACCAAACTGGGCTCGGACATGTCGGTGCCCAACGCACGTTTGGCCGATGTCATCGCCCTTTATCGCCGCACGTTGGCCGAAAGCGGGCTTGAATCTGCCGCCTGGGGGCACATCGGTAACAACCATCTGCATGTGAACATTCTGCCGCGCGATGCGCAGGATTACCGCCGCGGCGGAGAACTCTTTGCCCAGTGGGCTTCCGAGGTCACGGCCATGGGCGGCGCCGTCTCCGCCGAACACGGCGTCGGCAAGATCAAGGCGGGCTTCTTGGAGACGATGTACGGTCACGAGGCCATGGTCGAGTCGGCGCGGCTCAAGCTCCAGCTCGATCCTGCCGGGCAGCTGGGTCGCGGTAACCTGTTTTCGGAGAAGCTCTTGGATGAGCTCGTCCAGAAAGGGGGCGCGTGAAGATGAGCGATTTCCATATGGTGGTGTGCGTCAAGGCAGTGCCGGGCAGCACCGAGGTCAAGATAGATCCCAAGACCAATACCATCGTGCGCGATGGCAAGCAGGCGGTCATTAACCCGTTCGATGCGAGCGCTTTGGAATGCGCGCTGGCGCTGAAGGATGACTTTATCGGCTTTGGCATGGACGTGCGCGTAACGGTGGTGTCGATGGGCATCCCCGCGACCGAATCGCTATTGCGCGACTGCATCGCCCGAGGCGCCGATGACGCACTGCTGCTGACCGACCGCGCCTTTGCAGGTGCCGATACCCTGGCAACCACCTATGCCCTCAAGTGCGGCATCGAGGCGCTCGACGAGGACTTCGACCTGCTCATCTGCGGCAAGATGGCGGTGGACGGCGATACGGCCCAGATTGGTCCCGAGCTTGCCGGTGCCTTTGAGATTCCCTGTGTGACCGACGTGAGCTGCGTACAGAGCGCGGGCTTTACGACCTGCGGTTCACTGACGCTTGTTCACGGCTGCGATGCCGGCGAGGAGACGGTCTATCTTGAGATGCCGTGCGCGATGACGACCGCCAAGGAGATTGGCCAACTGCGTATGCCGAGCATTGCCGGTATTCGTGCAGCCGAGGAGGCGGACGTGCGCGTGGTCAACGCTGCCGACGTGAACGCCGACCCCGCGCGCTGCGGCCTTGCCGGCTCGCCGACACAGGTCGTGCGATCGTTTGTGCCCGACCGCGACCAAACGTGCGAGACCGTTGACGGAACGGCGTCCGAGCAGGCGGCGAAACTTGCCAAGATCATCGAGGGGATGGCATAGATGAGCGGACTGATTATCGATGGCGAAGCCTGTATCGGCTGCGGTCGCTGCGTTCGCGCCTGTGCCTCGGGCGGCATCGTAGTGGAAGGCGAGCGGCCCAACCGTTGCGCCCGCGTAACCGACGGCTGCATCCTATGCGGTGGGTGCGTCGACGCCTGCCCCGTCAACGCCATCTCGATTGAGCGTGACGAGGCCGCTGGCGCGGTGGACCTTGATGCATATCGAGACATTTGGGTATTCGTGCAGACCGACGAGCACGATGCGGTGACTCCCGTTGCCTATGAGCTCATGGGCAAGGGCCGCGAGCTTGCCGATGCTCGCGGCTGCCGTCTGGTGGCGCTGGTCGGTATGGGCCCCGAGGGTTCTCTCGGTGACCTGGAGCATCTGGTTTGCGCCGGTGCAGACGAGGTCCTGGTCTGTCGCGACGAGCGTCTGCGCCAGAACGATGCGGAGGTTTACGCCCGGCTGATCTGCGATTTGGTGGCAGAGCGCAAGCCCGAGGCCATTCTGTACGGTGCGACCGCCTTTGGCCGCGAACTGGCACCCGGCGTTGCCGTGCGTTTGCAGACGGGCCTTACGGCTGACTGCACCGTACTTTCGATGGATACGGAGACGGGGCTGCTGCAACAGACGCGTCCGGCGTTTGGCGGCAACCTGATGGCCACCATCGTCTGCCCCAATCATCGTCCTCAGATGGCAACGATGCGTCCCGGCATCTTTAAGGCGCCCGACTTTGACTACGGCCGCTCCGGCACGATCACCCAGATATCGCTTGCGGATGATGCTAAGGCTCGTGTCGAGATCTCGATTCCCGCCGAGGAGTGGGGGCAGCAGGCATCAATTGCCGATGCCGAGCGCCTGGTCGTGGTGGGTCGCGGCATTGGTTCCAAGAAAAACCTGCCGCTGATGCGAAGGCTCGCCGAGGCTCTGGGAGCCGAGCTTGGCTGCACGCGACCTGTCGTGGAGGCCGGCTGGTTGGAGTATCGCCATCAGATTGGCCAGACGGGCGTATCGGTTTCGCCCAAGCTTCTCGTGAGTATCGGTGTCTCGGGCGCCATCCAGCATCTTGCCGGCATCGGTGGGGCGGAGTGCATTATCGCCATCAACGAGGACCCGGATGCCCCCATCTTTGGTGCTGCCCAGTATAAGGTTGTCGGCGATGCCGTCGAGGTCGCCGAGGAGCTGCTGGCCCAGCTTGAGCGCTAGGCGTGCGCCAACCAGTCGCGCGTCTCGTCCTTTAGGCGCTCCCAGGTCGCTTGCGTGGCGGGATCGGTAAAGGGGCGCGCAATGCCAAAGGGCGCATCGAGCAGACGGTAGATATCGCCCTGCTCGCGCGCCAGCGCGCGGCTCGCTGGATAGACGAGCTCAAACATAAAGCAGATGAGTCCTACCAGGCAGTCTGCGGGCTCCTCGCGTTCATCGCGTGCGACGCAGCGGCGCTCGTCAAAGGCAGCGAGAGCCGGTGTCGAGAACCGGCTGGCGAGAAATGTGTCCTCATCAACCTTGAGGATAGTGTCGACGGTGCTGTCGGCGATGGTGCGCATAATGTCGATTTTGTCGCCATCGCGCACGATATCGCAGAAACGCCGTGTACGCTCGTCGAGTTGTGCCGGCAGGCGAAAGTCGCTGTGATAGGCGATGCTCGCGCGGATGAGCTCGTCGTCCTCGTCGGTCTCGATAAAATCTCGGATGCTTGTTGTGGCAGGCGCGTCGTCGGGGTTCTCGCCAAAGAGGACCCCGACGCCCAACGCTGCGTGGCTCATACTCTCGGCGTCCTTAAAGGTGTCCCAGCGCCGCAACTGTTCAAAGCGTCCCATATCGTGTAACAGGCCGCAAAGCCAGGCCAGGTCAATATCCTCTGTCGACCAGCCCTGCTCGCGCGCCACGGCATCGCATGCCTCGGCAACGTGGTACGTATGCTCGATTTTGAGCGCGATGCGTGGGTTGGTGGCGTCGTAGGCATCGGTATAGCGTTTGAAGGCCGCGGTCGCCCGGCCCCGATCGATAGCTGTCATAATGACTTCCTAAAAAGCTGTGTCTTTCGATCCGGTGGCAATTGTAGGTGAACTCGGTTGCCACCGGGCGATGATTCTGCCGCGTCGTCGAATGCGGCTCGGAAATCTTGTCGGGACGAGGAACCCTATGGTGCTCAAAATCGTTAAAACCGTCTGGCCGGTGATGCTTACCTATGTTGCGATAGGCGCGCCGTGCGGAATGATTATGGCGCAGACGGGGATGGAGCCCTGGATGGTTTTTGCTCTGAGCAGCACGTTCGTGACGGGCAGCGGATAGTTTATGGTCTGCAATCTGTGGCTGGCAGGTGTGCCTGCGGCATCGATTGTCGCAAGTGTAGCCGCAATCTCCTCGCGCTTTGCGCTCTATATAGGGGTGGCGCCGCGGCGCCGAATCTCGTTCCATCCGAACTTGCCGAATTTCTCACCGAGCCGGTCTGCTTCTTCTGGTACCATGGTCAAACTTTACTGTAGCAAAGCGTGACGTGGGCTTTTGTTCTGCGTCAGCGGAAATGGGGGTTTCATGGCACAGGAAGCGACCGCCAACGAGCAAAAGAAATTCAAGGTACCGCGTATCCCGGGCGACATCATGATCTATCCCATGATTGTTGGCCTTTTGCTCAACACTTTCTGTCCGCAGGTCTTTGAGATCGGCGGCTTCTTTACGGCTGCCTGCCGTGGCGGCTCCAATACCATCGTCGCTGCAATCCTGCTCTTCGTGGGTGCCGGCATCAGCTTTAAGTCCACGCCGGGCGCTATCAAGACCGGCATCGTCGTACTGATCCCCAAGCTTGTTGTTGCGGCCGCCCTTGGCTTGGGTGTGGCATATTTCTTTAACGACAACTTCCTGGGCCTGAGCTCGGTCTCAATCATCGGCGGCATTACGTTTTGCAACATGGCGCTCTATACGGGCATCATGGGCGAGTTTGGCGATGAGTCCGAGCAGGGCGCCGTCGGTATCCTGTTCTTTACGGCCGGCCCCGCCGTCACCATGATCATCCTCGGTGTCTCGGGTCTCGCCAACATCCCCGTCGGCACCATCATCGGATCCATCCTGCCGCTTGTTATCGGCATGGTCCTGGGCAACTTGTTCCCGTTTATCAAGAATCTGCTGGTCCCCGGCGCCAATCCCGCGATTGCCGTCATCGGTTTTCAGCTCGGTGCGTCCATGAGCCTTTCGAGCTTTATCACTGGCGGCATCTCGGGCATCCTGCTGGGCCTTATCACGCTCTTTATCGTCGGTCCTATCACCTTTGCCTTCGAGCGCTTGTGCGGTGGTAACGGCAAGGCGGCCGTTGCCTGCTCCACTATCGCCGGCACGGCTATGACCACGCCGGTCGCCCTCGCCGAGGTCGCTCCGCGCTATGCCGAGCTTGCGCCCACCGCGTATGCGCAGATCGCCACCGCCGTCATCATCACGGCAATCATGGCCCCGATTCTGACTGGCTGGGTCGATAAGAAGTTCTGCCATGGCAAAGAGGATCTGTCGGTCGAAGGCGTCGAGGCTATTGAGGAGGCCGTCGCGACCGACATCGACGGCGAGTAATCGTCGACGCGAGTCAATCAAGCCGGCGTGCAATTCGCGCCGTTTGAGCGCCCGAACGAAAGCTGTCTTGCAGTGGCGTTCGGGCGCTCTGCTATTATTCCCATTACCCCTGCGGAGTAGGGGGTGTTTATTGCCCAGATTCTAATTGGGCGATTCTGACCACTTGGATATTGAAGGGATGGCGTCTAGTGGTTAAGGCACTCAAGATTGAGATATTCCTGCTATGCATGATTGTTCTTATCGGGCTTGCCGCACGAAGCCGCCGCTCCTTGTTCTCGAGCACCCAGCAGCTCTTGTTTAGCATGCTCGGCTACACCTCTGCTGCCTACATTTTCTTCGATATGATCTGGACGCTCTCGGACGGCGTGAGCACTCCTGTAGGCATCATGGCCAACTGGATTTCCAACGCGGTCTCGTTTTCGCTGTTCGCCATCGCGTGCCTCATTTGGTTTTTCTATTCCGAGACAGTGCAGGGCTCTCGCCTTTTGACCGCGCGCTATAGGGTTGCGATCGTGACGTTGCCAACCGTATTGGTGGTCGTGCTGGCATTTGCCAGCTACTGGACGCACACTATGTTCTATATCGATGCGCAGGGCGTATATCGTCGCGGAGCGCTTTATATGATTCAACCTATCGTTAGCTACTGCTACGTCATATATACGTCCTTGCATGCCTTTATCCAGGCTCGAAAAGTCGAAAGCCTGCAAAAGAAGGCCATTTATCGCACCCTCGCCTTTTTTGCGGTTCCCGCTCTGGTGGGCGGTACCTTCCAGGTTTTGTTTTCGGTACCGGGCCTTTGCGTCGGTATAACGCTGAGCATCCTGCTGCTCTACATCATCTACCAGGAGCAGCTGATCTCGACCGACCCGTTGACTGGCCTTAACAATCGCAACCGTTTTGAGACCTATATGCTGTCGCTCTTCTCAAATGTGGATCAGGCCGAAGATGTGTACCTGCTTATGATGGACGCCGACGGCTTTAAGCAGATTAACGACCGCTATGGACATGTGGAGGGCGACCATGCCCTCCAGGTCATATCTGCTACGCTCAAAGAGGTCTGCTCGGCGTCTGGTGGCTTTATCGCACGTTATGGCGGCGATGAGTTTGTGGTGCTTCAAAAGGCGGCGGCGGAACAGGACATCATAGACCTGTGTTCGGCGATTAACGACGAGCTCGCGCGCGCCGAGGTTCCGTATCTGTTGCGGATGTCCATCGGCTATGCACGGGTCGGTGATGGTGTCGATACCTGGCAAGACTTACTTCGCGCTGCCGATGCGGAGCTCTACCGCGTCAAGGCCGAGAAAAAGAAAGCCGGCGTCCAGATACGCTAGAAAAAAGTGGGCGCACGACCGTTGCGATGGTCGTGCGCCCTTTTTGCGTTGGCGGGGGCCACCGGCCATAACGCCCAGGCGCGGTGCGGCAAGACGAGCGTCTGCCGCCGCGGCTCGGTACGAAATCAACGAGAACCAGTGCACTCCATTAAGCTGAAGCGTGCGAACGCCCTCTCTAAAAAGATGAGCTCGCTAGGCTTTTTTGGGTCTATTGACGATGATGATGCCGCCGCAGACCAACAGCAGGGCAACGATGACGGTAACGGGGCTCGTGCCAGCGCCCTCACCGAGCAGCAGCGCGCTCAGCAGCACGCCAAAGACGGGGTTCATAAACCCAAAGACCGAGACGCGGCTGACGGGGTTGACGGCAAGCAGACGCGACCACAGCGAGTACGCGACCGCGGAGATAAGCGCCATGTAGATGATGAGCGCGATGGCGGGGGCAATCGCCGTGGGGGAGAGCGTGCCACCCATCAAAAAGCCGATGGCGGTGAGGACCAGGCCGCCGACCAAGAACTGCCACCCGGCAAGCAAGACGCCGTCGTGCTTGCGCGAGAAGATGCCGATCAGGCAGGTCGAAAGGGCACCCGCGACGGTGGAGGCCAGGATAAAGCCCTCGCCGTCGAGCGCAAAGCCAAAGGTGCCGTCCGCGCCCGAAAGGTTGACGAGCGCGACACCGGCAAAGCCCAGTACGCAGCCGAGTACCTTGGCCGCATCGAGCCTTTCGGTGCGAAACGCCAGGGCGGCAAAGAGGATAGCCAAGAAGTTGGCGCTGGCCTCGATGATGGAGCTCGACATAGCGCTTGCACGGGAGAGACCAAGGTAGAAAAAGAAGTACTGGCCGATGGTCTGGAAGAGCGACAAGATGCAGATGGGCTTGATATCGCGCGCTTGCGGAACGAGCGGTCGGCGCTGGGCCACGCTCATGCCAACAATGACCAGCATGCCGGCAAGGGTGAAGCGCAGACCCGCGAAGAGCAGCTGCGAGGCGCTGTCGTGCGCGGGAATGCCAAAGAGGCCGTAGCCGATCTTGATGCAGGGGAAGGCGGAGCCCCAGAGCGCGCAGCAAACGAGACAGCCCAGGATGAGTCCGGGCAGGGTGGCGAGATACGGCTTGCGGCTTTTCATGATGTCCTTTCTACATGCGCGAAGCAAAAAAAGAACCCGCCACCGGGCGTGCCGGTGGCGGGTGTTGTTACCCGAGGGGGGTAATGAAACACGGCTCCATAGCATATCAAATTTAAGCTCTTGACCTGCTGTGATGGTCGGGAGCTATTTCTATTTCGAGTAGTCGGGCAACCGCTCGGCAACCAATGCCGCTGCTATCCCGAAAGTATCCCGAAAATAATCCTTGCGTGACCATGGACACAAGAGTAGGATAAGAGACGAAAGAGGTGGAACCGCCACCCGAGTTTCTAGTGGAAGGAAACAACATGTCTGGTCACTTAAACCCCCGCCCTTGGCCTGTCCCTGAGGGGGTCGAGCCGTTCCAGCGCGGTCAGCTTGAGAACGGCGGCATCGAGGTAGATTGTTACCAGTATGGCGGGGTTCTCGTAGCCGTTGCCCATGCCGACTTCCTGCGGTTGGAGTTCCTGAGCGTCAAGCTTGGTGAAGATGAGCTTCAGACTAATCTGCTCGGCTTCGGCGCGACGGGAGATTACACGTGGTGTTCGTTGTACCTCGACCCTGACCTGTACTTAGGGCATAGCCCGTCCGAACTCACTTTCGAGTTCTTCGTTATCGCGGACGATGACGAGGACGATGACGAGTAGCACCTAGCTCCTAGTCCCGACCCGTTAAAGGTCGGGGCTTTTTTGCCAACCCCGTCCAGTTTGGATAACCAAGTGTTTTCAATGGCGGGGTGAGTTGTTAATGGCACAAATGGGAGTCCCTTCTTATGGCTCCCGTGCTGTTAACAACTCACCCCGTTGTTGTAAACACGGCTCTGGTACGGTTCGGCTGCTATCCCGGAAATATCCCGAAAATAATCCTCGTGTGACCATGGACACCCGAGTTTCTAGGAGGTCTAGATTATGAAACCCCCGTCCCGACCCTCACGCGTTAAGCATCCCGTACGGCTTCGTAGAGAAGTCTCCTATACGATGCTATACGTCTTTAGCCATAGCCCCGCCGCAAGCGGCTCGGCGGCACCCGCTATGGAACCCGCTATACGCTATGCACTCGATTCCGTCCGCAACTCGGTCTGCGTGATTGATTGGGTCAAGGTTGCCGCTTTTAAACCTAACGAGTTGGGTATTCCCGAATGGTTGCCCTGTGGGGCTAGGTTCGGTACCTCTCTTAATCTCGACCCTGCTGTCGATGCCGACTTGCATGTATTTAAGGATGCGATAGCGCCCGACTTTGACCAGCTTATTGCACGCGGCGTATATCTTAATTTTGCGGTAGCGGTTCTCTTTAGGGCTGTTATCGCGCAAAATCTGGGTATTCTGCCATACAAGGTTGCTGATGATGCCGAGCTATCCGAGGGCGCTCCCGCCGCCTTTGACCCGTCCGACCTGTTATCGAGTAGCACTTAAAGCTCTTGTTTATCTTATTAGAAAAGATACCGAAGAACCCCACAGATACTGCGCGGTCAACGACGTCGAGTTTTTTGATGTTAGTTGACCCACAGGTGGGACAGTGGAGTGTGTTGGCGGCGGCTTCGCGTTGCTTTTCAGCGTTTCTTTTTGCTACACCTTGTAAATGCGCTTTGATAGCCTTTTTATGCCATTCTTCCATTGATTTTAGGGAGGCGTCCCAGTCAAAACGCGGGTCTTTGTCTATCCCGACCATTTCTATTTGAGCTCGCCACATATTTTCAAAACTTGCGTCTATATCTATATTTTTCTTGATTGCATAGTCATCAAGTTGACTAAAAAGCTCGTCATAGCTTAATCCTACATCTACAAAGTCCCCTATAAAACCGCAAAAACTGCACACCCCATTTTTGTATTGTATGAGATCTTCCTCACATAATAAATCGAATTTTCTACCACAATGTGGGCAAAAAAATATTTTTGCCATTTGTATCTGCTCCTTTTGTTATAATATTATTTTGCTTATCCCTAAAGCAGTATAATACGAAAGATATTCACTACTAAGGGTAGCGGTACTTCATTTGGTGATTTAGCTATTTTTGGAGCTCAACTCGATGATATAAAGAAAAAATATCAAGAGATGACAGCCGGTATTAACTGGGATGGCTCATTTAAGAGCGGTATTACTCACGCTGCATCTTGGGGCTCCGCTGTGCGTCAAGAGATAAGTAAGGTAAAAAATAGCGCTAAAGAGACTCGAAAAGAACTTGCTGCAATGATAAGCGAGTCTGTTGATTTAGAGACTGAGGTTGGAAAGAAAAACAAGGCTGATATCCGCCTGTACAAAAATGCCGCGAGCTCTGAACGGCAAGAGGAAATTTATGGAAAAATGAGTAAGTCCATGCAGGATTATGTTGATTCCTGCAAGGGGGGAGAAGCAACTTGGGAAGGCTTCGTAGAGTACCAGAAGAAGATGGGTGCTCAGATACAAGCTACAGGCGTTAAATCAAAACTCGCCGCCGTCGGACTCAATATCTTCAAAGCCGCTGCGGGTATGCTTGTCACTGTTGTTGCTCAGTTCGCTATTCAGAAGCTGATTGAGGGGCTTGACTATCTTATCCATATGCAGGATAAGCTTGATGAAAAAGCTGAAGCGTCTCGCACTCAATACAAGGAAACAACTGAAGAGTTGAACAATCAGGAAGAGGCTTTAAAGAAAGTAAAAGATCGTCTCGTCGAGCTTGGAGCGATAAAGAATCCATCGTTGGCGGATAAGGCTGAGACCGAGGAGCTTAAAAAGCAAAACCAAGAGTTATCGCTTCAGATTGAGTATTATAAGAAGAAGCAAGAAATCGAAGAAGAACAGGCGCGCAAGGACGACGAAAAGGCGTGGGGCTGGTATACTGAAGGATTTCTCCTTTTAACAGGCCAAGGCCTTCCACGCCCGGGCTCTCCTCGCT
>CALBUZ010000010.1 GCA_937969105.1 uncultured Collinsella sp.
TCGGCCTTCGCCCCGTGCAAAGACGCACCCATCATACAGGCCCGAAGTCCCCCATCAGCCTAAAGCTCACAGAGGCCGAGGGAATGGGCAGTCGCACGCCCGACGCCAAGGCGGAGGCTGCTGCCAAAAGGCTTCGCTCCGGTCGCTTTGTCTATAGATTCCTTAAGCGCGCCTTCGATATGGTGTTCAGCTTTGCCGTGCTGGTCATTCTTAGCTGGCTATTCGTTGCCATCGCCATCGCAATCAAAATCGACGACCCGCAAGGCCCCGTCTTTTTCGGGCAAGAGCGCGTTGGCAAAGACGGCAAGCGCTTCCACATGTGGAAGTTCCGCTCGATGTGCAACGACGCCGAAGCGAAGCTCGCCGAGCTCCAGGAGCAGAACGAGAAAGACGGCCCTGTCTTCAAGATGGCCGACGACCCTCGCATTACCCGCGTAGGGCACTTCATCCGCAAGACATCCATCGACGAGCTGCCGCAGTTCCTCAACGTCCTGCTTGGCGATATGTCCGTCGTGGGTCCGCGGCCCGCACTTCCCAAGGAAGTCGCAGAGTATACCCCACGCCAGGAGCAGCGGCTTCTGGTTAAGCCAGGCATGACCTGCTATTGGCAGACCCGTCGCAATCGCGACTCGATCACATTCGACGAGTGGGTTGAGCTAGACCTGCTCTACATCAAGAAGTGCTCCGTATGGAGCGATTTCAAGCTCGTAATCCAAACGATCGGCGTCGTGCTGACGGCGCAGGGGAGCTGAGCCGTGAACGATGCGCTTTCAGATGACTCGCGCCTTGCTCGAGTTGATGTCATAGGTGTGCCGATTACCGCCACAAATATGAAAGACTTCATGGGACTGCTTGCTGACAGTCTCGACGACATGCGCGGCAAATATATATGCGTGTCAAACGCACATGCCTGCGTAATGGCACACGATGACCCCGCTTACTGGTCCTGCCAAGCCGAGTCAGTAGCGTCCATACCCGATGGCAAGCCGTTATCGGTAGTGGGGCGCAAACAAGTGCCGACCATGGACCGCGTAACCGGACCGGACCTCATGCGCGAAACGTTCTCGGTATCCGCAGAGCATGGCTGGAAGCACTACTTTTACGGAGACAAACAGGAAACCTTAGATGCCCTGCGCACTACACTAGAACGCGAGTACCCCGGAATGGAAATCTGCGGCATGGAGCCGTCGGTATTCAGGCCTTTGACCGACGAAGAGAAGAACGGGCTGTGCGGGCGCATTGATGCTGCCGGCGCCGACTTCTGTTGGGTTGCCTTGGGCGCTCCCCGACAAGAGGTGCTCATGCACGACCTAAACGGCCGCACGAAAAGTCTGATGGCCGGCGTCGGCGGTGCGTTCAAAGTTATAGCCGGATGTGTCCCTGAGGCCCCGCGCTGGATGCAAAACGCCGGCCTTGAATGGTTCTACCGACTCGCCCAGGAACCCGGGCGACTATTCAAGCGATACGCAGTTACCAATACAAAATTTATCTGGTATCAGCTAACCAATACTAAACGCAAGGAGATATAAAGCATGAAAGCAACATCGGCCTTCAAAGACAAAACCTTGATGATCACCGGCGGCACGGGCAGCTTCGGCAACACCGTGCTCAAACACTTCATGAACACCGACCTGGCCGAGATCCGCATCTTCTCCCGCGACGAGAAGAAGCAGGACGACATGCGCCACCGCCTGCAGGAGAAGTCCCCCGAGCTCGCCTCCAAGGTGCGCTTCTTCATCGGCGACGTCCGCAACGCCCAGAGCGTGCGCGACGCCATGCACGGCGTGGACTACATCTTCCACGCCGCCGCCCTCAAGCAGGTGCCCTCCTGCGAGTTCTTCCCCATGGAGGCCGTCCGCACCAACGTCATCGGCACGGACAACGTCCTGCACGCCGCCATCGAGGAGGGCGTCGACCGCGTCGTGTGCCTGTCCACCGACAAGGCCGCATACCCCATCAACGCCATGGGCAAGTCCAAGGCCATGATGGAGTCCATCATCTACGCCAACGCCCGCAACGGCGCCGGCCGCACCACCATCTGCTGCACCCGCTACGGCAACGTCATGTGCTCGCGCGGCAGCGTCATCCCGCTGTTCATCGACCGCATCCGGAAAGGCGAGCCGCTCACCGTCACCGACCCCAACATGACCCGCTTCCTCATGAACCTGGACGAGGCCGTGGACCTGGTGCAGTTCGCCTTCGAGCACGCCAACCCCGGCGACCTGTTCATCCAGAAGGCCCCTGCCTCCACCATCGGCGACCTCGCCGAGGCCGTCCAGGAGGTCTTCGGCCGCGTGGGCACCCAGGTGATCGGCACCCGCCACGGCGAGAAGCTCTTCGAGACCCTCATGACCCACGAGGAGCGCCTGCGGGCCGAGGACATGGGCGGCTACTACCGCGTGGCCTGCGACTCGCGCGACCTGAACTACGACAAGTTCGTCGTCGACGGCGAGGTGGAGACCCAGGCCGACGAGTCCTACACGAGCCACAACACCGAGAGGCTCGACGTGGAGGGCACCATCGCCAAGATCAAGACCGCCGAGTACGTGCAGCTGGCCCTGGAGGGCCGCGAGCACGAGGCGGTGCAGTAGGGTGCGCGTCCTCGTCACCGGCGCCAGGGGCTTCGTGGGCAGGAACCTCTGCTGCGCCCTCAAGAACATAAGGGACGGCAAGGACCGCCGTGCCAAATGCCAGCCCCTCCTTCCCCTCGAGGTCATGGAGTACGACGTCGACTCCACGCCCGGGGAGCTGGAGGACTACTGCTCCCGCGCCGACTTCGTCTTCAACCTGGCCGGCGTCAACCGCCCAAAGGAGCAATCCGAGTTCATGGAGGGCAACTTCGGGTTCGCCTCCACGCTGCTCGAGACGCTCGAGCGACACGGCAACAAATGCCCCGTCATGCTCTCCAGCTCCGCGCAGGCGAGCCTGTCGGGCCGCTTCGAGGGCTCGGTCTACGGCGAGTCCAAGCTCGCGGGGGAGGGCCTGTTCCGCGAGTACTCGGAGAGGACCGGGGCCCCTGTGCTCATCTACCGCTTCCCGAACCTCTACGGCAAGTGGTGCCGCCCGCGCTACAACTCCGCCGTGGCCACCTTCTGCGACGCCGTCGCGAACGGCCGCCCCTACACCGTGAACGACCCCAGCGTGGAGCTGGAGCTCCTCTACATCGACGACCTCGTGGACGAGATGCTGGGCGCCCTGCTCGGCGAGGAGCACCGCTGCGGCTACGAGGGCCTCGACCGCGTCGACGGTGATGATTTCTGCTACGTCCCTAAGACCGACGTGAAGTCCCTGGGCGAGATCGTCTGCCTGCTCGACTGCTTCCGCGACAGCCGCGAGACGCTCTCGGTGCCCGACCTCGCGGAGGGCTCCTTCTCCAAGAAGCTCTGGAGCACGTTCCTTTCCTACTACGAGCCGGGGCACTTCGCCTATAGCCTCAGGCCCAACACGGACGCGCGCGGCTCGTTCACGGAGTTCCTGCGCACGCCGGATCGCGGCCAGGTCTCCATCAACGTGTCCAGGCCCGGCATCACCAAGGGCAACCACTGGCACATGAGCAAGTGGGAGAGGTTCCTGGTGGTCTCCGGCACCGCCTCCATCAAGCTGAGGAAGGTGGGGGTGGACTCCGATGGAAACCCGTTCCCCGTCGACGAGTACGTGGTGAGCGGCACCGACATGCGCGCCGTGGAGATGATCCCCGGCTACACGCACTCCATCACCAACCTGTCCGACACCGAGGACCTCGTGACGGTCATGTGGGCCAACGAGCCCTTCGACCCCGAGAGTCCCGACACCTACTACGAGGAGGTCTAGCCGCATGGGCAAGGACTATTCCGATATCGCATTCAGGGACGACGGCCGCCTTAAGCTCCTGATCATCGTGGGCACCCGCCCCGAGGTCATCCGCCTGTCCGAGGTCATCAAGAAGTGCCGCCGCCACTTCGACTGCCTGCTGGCGCACACCGGGCAGAACTACGACTACACGCTCAACGGCATCTTCTTCCGCGACCTGTCGCTGGACGACCCGGACGTCTACCTGGACGCCGTGGGCGCCGACCTGGGCGAGACAGTGGGCAACATCATCGCCGCGAGCTACAAGCTGATGGTTGAGGTCCAGCCCGACGCACTGCTGATCCTGGGCGACACCAACAGCTGCCTGTCCGCCATCGCGGCCAAGCGCCTGCACATCCCCATCTTCCACATGGAGGCGGGCAACCGCTGCAAGGACGAGTGCCTGCCCGAGGAGACCAACCGCCGCATCGTCGACGTGATCTCCGACGTGAACATGGCCTACTCCGAGCACGCCCGCCGCTACCTCAAGGACACCGGCTGCGCGCCGGAGCGCACCTACGTCACGGGCTCCCCGATGGCCGAGGTCCTGCGCGCCAACCTGGGGAAGATCGAGGCCTCGAGCATCCTCTCCGAGCTCGGCCTGGAGCCCAAGCGCTACATGCTGCTGTCCGCGCACCGCGAGGAGAACATCGACACCGAGGCGAACTTCACGAGCCTGTTCACCGCGATCAACGCGCTGGCCGAGAAATACGACATGCCGATCCTGTACTCCTGCCACCCGCGCTCCCGCAAGCGCCTGGAGGCCACCGGCTTCGAGCTCGACCCTCGCGTGCGAATGCACGAGCCCATGGGCTTCCACGACTACAACTGCCTGCAAATGAACGCCTTCGCGGTGGTGTCGGACTCCGGCACCCTGCCCGAGGAATCGAGCTTCTTCGCCAGCATCGGCCGCCCGTTCCCGGCAGTGTGCATCCGCACCTCGACCGAGCGCCCCGAGGCGCTGGACAAGGCGTGCTTCACCCTGGCCGGTATCAGCAGGAAGGGCCTACTCCAGGCAGTCCACACCGCCGTCGAGCTCGACGCGGAGGGGTCGCTTCCCGAGGCGCCCGTGCCCGACTACGCCGACGAGACCGTGTCCACCAAGGTGGTCAAGATCATCCAGAGCTACACCGGCGTCGTTGACAAGATGGTGTGGAGGAAGGCTTAGCCATGGGTCTCGCTTATAAGATCCTTGATGGCGTCTCCCGTGCCTATAACAAGCTGCTCTTGCTGCCTGCGCTGCGCCGCTCCTTCGCAACGTGCGGCGAGAACGTGGCGCTCGGCCGCCGAAGCGAAATTGCCGGCGCGGCTAACATCTATATAGGCAATAACGTGTACCTGGGCCCTGGCGCCACTTTGCTTACGACCCATGCGAAGATTCGCATCGGCGACTATGTCATGAGCGGCCCCAACCTGACGGTGGTCACTGGCGATCACCGCACCGACGTTCTCGATCGCCCCATGATGGAGCTTACCGATGAGGACAAACTCCCCGATAACGATCGGGACGTCGTCATCGGTAACGACGTATGGATGGGCAGCGGCGTGACGATTCTCAAGGGCGTCCATATCTCTGATCACTGCGTAATTGCTGCTGGCGCCGTGGTGACCAAAGACGTGGAACCCGAGTATTCAATCTGGGGGGGGTTCCCGCTCGCTGCCTAGGTTCGCGGCTTAAAGGATGATGATGGGCTCCACTAACAAAAAAGTACATGCGAAGATTCTTATGGTCGGTCCTGATCTCTCTCTGCACG
>CALBUZ010000011.1 GCA_937969105.1 uncultured Collinsella sp.
GTTCTACAGCCTCGACAATGCGGCGAGCTTGATTTCCGTCTGCCCCGCTTGGTGCTTCTAATTCTGTGTGCACACACCGAAAGCCCGCACAATCCTGCGCGGGCTTTTCTTTTGGCGACTACTCGAACGATTTGAGGTTCACGGCACAGGTAGTCGCTTTGAGGAAAAATAGGGTCATACAGCGGCTCTCAGAGCGTCTGCCGCACTCCCCCGCCATTACCTCTGCTGCGCCCTCGTATAGAGTCCATCCTGCTCGGCGTTTCGCAGGAACAGCCCACTTGTCCACCGATCAAGTGAACTACTGGATAAATACAGCGACACGCTTGTTCGTTACAGTCGCTATATCTGTGTAAATCGCCGCGATAAATACAGCCTGTACTCGGCTGCATACCAGCTACGCGTATGTAGATTCATGCCGCGTTAATAAATCGGCTCAAGCGTGTGCAAAACGCGCAAGTAGCCGCAAAAAGCGATTATCGCGCAGGTAGATTTTTGGCACCCTGTTGATTAATCAAAATTAATCAATTGCTTAAAACAAAAAAGGTCAGGCACTAGGTGCCTGACCTGCAAACTTCTGGTCGGGACGACTGGATTCGAACCAGCGACCCCTTGACCCCCAGTCAAGTGCGCTACCAAGCTGCGCCACGTCCCGAAGCTTTTGTTTGTTGCTGTGCTCTCGCTCGCAACAGGGAGTATATTAACCCGAAACTTTGGCCTTGTGCAAGAACTTTTTTAATTATTTTTGAGCAAGTCCAAAATTGTATCTGCAAGCTGGGGTTTTGTTAGCACAGGAAGTTCCTGCGTACCCGCTGTGCTTACGATCCAGGCCTTATTGGTATCAGATCCAAAGCCCGAATCGGCGCGCGAGACATCGTTGGCGATAATGGCATCGCAGCCCTTGCGGGCCAATTTACGCTCAGCGTACTCCACGACGTTATCGGTCTCGGCTGCAAATCCGATTACATGGCGCTCGCCTTTCTGGCGCGAGAGCTCGGCCAAAATATCAACGGTCTCGACCAGTTCGATGCGATCCAAGCGTTCGTTGGCCTTTTTGAGCTTATGGTCGGCGGGAGCGGCGGGTGTGTAGTCGGCGACAGCTGCCGCACAAATGGCCGCATCGGCCGTCTGAAAAGCGCTCAGTGCGGCCTGCAGCATCTCTGCGGCGGTTTGCACGCGTACGCACTCCACGCCGCAGGGAACACCGAGCGACGTCGGTCCCAGCACGAGCTTGACCGCAGCGCCGCGGCGTACGGCCTCCCCTGCCAGGGCGATGCCCATCTTTCCCGACGACCGGTTGCCGATGAAGCGCACGGGGTCGATCGGCTCATGCGTGGGACCGGCAGTGATGACGATGTGCTTGCCTGCAAGGTCTTGTGGCACGGGGTTGAGTACCTCGCAGATGGCTTTGACGATGTCCTCGGGCTCGCTCATGCGCCCCGTGTTCACGTCACCGCAGGCAAGGTAGCCACTACCGGGGCCGACCACGTGCACCCCGCGGTCGCGCAGCGTGACCATATTGGCCTGGGTCGCCGGCGCCTTCCACATGCCATTGTTCATGGCCGGCGCGATCACAATGGGTCGCGGCGTGGCGAGCAGCGTCGTGGAGATGAGGTCATCGGCAATGCCGTTGGCCATCTTGGCGATGATATTGGCCGTCGCAGGTGCTACGACCACCAGATCGGGCTCCTGGGCCAGCGAAATGTGATGGATGGGGTCGGAGGGATCGTCGAACAGGCCCACGGCGACAGGTTCATGCGTGAGCGCGCGAAATGTAGTAGGCCCCACAAACTCCGTGGCATGCTCGCTCATGACGACCTTGACGCGTGCGCCGCGCTTTTGCAGCAGGCGCACGATATTGCACGACTTATAGGCGGCGATCCCGCCGGTAATACCCAGCAGGATCGTTTTTCCCTCAAGTCGCATTGAATTGTTGGATGACGCCGCCATCGTTTAGGCTTCCTTGCTGGGGAGCACGAGCAGGCGGTGACAGTACGGGCAGTGCGTAATCTCGCTACCGTCGTGGTTGAGGTCGCTCATGGACGACGCCTGCAGCGCGGTGTGGCAGACCGTGGGGATGTTGCCCTTGATGGTCTCGACGGCCAGGCCACGGAACTGCTTGAGCAGGCGCTCGTAGTCGGTGAGCACGTCGGTCGGCAGCGTGGCGGCAAGGGCGGTGCGCTCCTTGGTGGCGGCGTCAATCTGAGCCTGCAGGTCGGCGGCCTTGGCGCGGGCGGCCTTGGTATCGGCCTTCACGCCCTCCTCGAATTTTGCGATGATGGCCTGCGCGCGAGCCTCGCGGTCGAGCGCCTCCTTATGGGCGACAACGACATCCTTGCGGGTATGCTCGATCTTGTCCAGACGCTTTGCCAGGGTGGCAAGCTCATTCTCCAGGTCCTGCACCTCACGGTAATCAGAGCCGTCGACGTGACGCTTCTTGGCAGCCTCGATGGCGTTGTTGGTCTGGATCTCGGTGGTGTTGAGGTCGTCGAGCTCAATGTCCAGATCCTTGCGCTGGGCGTAGAGCTTGGTCATCTCGGACTTGAGCTTCACATAGGTCTTGCGCTTGGAAGCGAGCTCCTTGAGCTCCGGCATATTGGCAAGTTCGCTCTTGTTGCGCGCGAGCTCCAAATCGATCTGTTGCAGCTTGAGTAGCGTAGCGCCGGCGCTCATAAGTTCTCTCCTTTTGTCACAGTCCACCATTGGCAAGGGTTCAGTATTTTAATCGTATGACGGGGGTCGACCCCGGCGTCAACTGCAGAGTTCATCAAGATATCCACGAACGGCTCCTCGGAGCGGTCGTGGCCGAGCAAGATCACCGGCAGCCCACGCAAGGTAAGGTCCTGCGCCACGTGGTAGCCGGCCTCTCCGGTCACAATAACATCTGCGCCCGCGGCGATGGCAAGCTCACCAAAATCGCCGAGGGAGCCACCCAGAATGGCGACGGTGCGGCACGGGTGCTCGGCTTCGCCCCATACGCGCGGGTCGCTGCCAAAGGCCGTGGCGGCATGGTTGGCGAGATCGCGCAGGTTGCAGGCGTCGTGGAGGGTCGCGAGTGCGCCCAGACCAGTGAGCTCAGGCTCGTCCACATGTTCCAGCGAGCTCATAGGCTCGGCGCCCAGCAGCTCACTCAGGCGAACGCGCGCTTCGTGCGAGCGGTCCAGGTTGGTGTGAAGCGAGATGATGCTCACGCCGCAACGAGCCGCCTCGTACAGCGCAGCGCTGCACTGGGGGCGCGCGGAATCGGCCGGACAAAAGGCCTCGGGCGCTTTGATATAGATGGGATGATGCGTCAGCAGCACGTTGGCGCCGGCCTCGAGAGCGCGGTGCACGTTGGCTTCGGTCGCGTCGAGTGCGCAGGCAACACCGCGGATCTTGGCAGCGGGATCACCCACAGATAGCCCAACATGATCCCAGCCCTCGGCGTCTGCCTTGGGATAGCGCGCCAGCAGCGCACGTTCAAGCTCGGAGACGATCATGCGGCGCCTACAATCGAAAGCAGCGTCTGGGCAAAGTCGTCCAGGTCGGCGGGGTTCACGCGGTCATCAAACGAGATGCGCAGCGACCCCAATGCCTGCTCGCGGCCGATGCCCATGGCGCTCAAAACGTGGCTCGGGTCCATGTTGCCGCTCGAGCAAGCCGATCCGGCCGAGACCTCAAAGCCGGCAGCGTCGAGCTTGATGATGAGCTCCTCGGAGTCCATGCCGTCGACGTAGATCGAAACCATACCCGGCAGACGATCTGCCTGCGCGTAGTCGCCCATCGTGGCGTGAATGCGAGGATGAGCCGTAAGCGTGGTGTAGAGCTTATCGGACAGGGCCTGCAGCGTCGCGCGCTCCTGGGCCACGTGGGGCGCCAGCGTACGGGCGGCTGCGGCAAAAGCCAACTGCGTGCGCAGATCCTGCGTACCGGCGCGACGGCCGGCTTCCTGTCCACCGCCAAAGATGCGCGGACGCAGCGGTGTGCGGTTCTTAAGGTAGAGCGCGCCGGATGCCACAGGGCCGCCGATCTTGTGCGCGGCAACGGTCATGGCATCGATGCCTAGTTCGGTCACATCGAGCGGAATATGCAAGTAGCCCTGGATGGCATCGGTATGAAACAAGGCGCCGGCAGCATGTGCGGCGGCGGCCAGCTCGCGGATGGGCTGCACCACGCCGGTCTCGTTGTTGGCGACCATAATGCTCACGAGCGCCACGTCATCGTCGAGCAGCTCGACAAGCGTGGCAGGCTCAATGTAGCCCGCGCGGCAGGGCTGCACCAGGTCGACGGTAAAGCCGGCGGCACGCAGCAGCGGCAGGTTGTCCAGAATCGAATCGTGCTCGATGGCCGAAACGATTACACGATCGCGCTTGCGATCGCGCTTGCGATCGCGCTGACGAGCGCCCTCGGCAAGACCGAGCAGCGCCAGCTGGTTGGCCTCGGTGCCGCCATTGGTAAGGATGATCTCGGACGGGCGAACGCGTGCGCCAAAGCTACGGGCGATCTCGCGACGGGCGACTTCCAGGCGTGCGGCAGCTTTGCGGCCAAGCGAGTGCAACGAGTTGGGGTTGACGCCGGCAAGCTCGCTGTCGTCATATTCGCGTTGCGCAAGGAGCGCCTCGGCGCGCATGGGCGTCGAGGCGGCATAGTCAAGATTCACGGGTATGCGGTTTTGACCTGCGGTCATAAGGGTTTATGCCTCCTGTGCGGCCTCGTTGCCCAGCTTCTGCAGCAGCGCAACCTCGGCGGCGGGATCTTCGGACTTAAATACGGCAGAGCCGGCCACGAGCACGTTGGCACCGGCCTTGACGACCTCGGCGATGTTCTTGGAAGAGATACCGCCATCGACCTCGATCAGGGGCGACACGCCGTGGCGCTCACACATGGCCGTAAGCTCGTGAAGTTTGGCGATGGTACCAGGGATAAAGCTCTGGCCTCCAAAGCCGGGGTTCACGCTCATCAGCAGCACCATATCCACGACGTCGATGATGCTCTCGAGTACGCACACGGGGGTGGCGGGGTTGAGCACCACGCCGGCCTTGACACCGCGCTGCTGCAGATGGGTGAGCGTGCGGTGCAGGTGCGTGGAGGCCTCGTAGTGCACGGTGATCATGTCGGCACCGGCGTCGGCGTACCAATCGATCGTCTCGTCGGGGTTCGATACCATCAGGTGCGCGTCGACCGGCACATCGGTGGAGCGCTTGACGGCCTTAAGGATGTCAACGCCAAAGGTCAGGTTGCCGGTAAAGTGACCGTCCATGACGTCGAAGTGCACGTAGTCGGCACCGGCGATCTTGTCGAGCTCGCCCTTCAGGTTGGCCATATCGGCCGAAAGGACGGATGGAGCGATTTTGATGGAACCCATGGTAGTAGCCTTTCTGTGCTAGTCGGCGAGTCCGTAGAACTCTTGAGAGGGGACGCGGTCGGTAAGGATCTCGAGCGCCCTATCCAAAGTAACACCGTTGTAGAGCGTTTGCTCCACGGCAAAGGTGAGCGGAATGTCTACGCCTAGTGAACGGGCGAGCTCGCTGACGCTGCGGGCCGCGACGGCACCCTCGACCACCATATGCGTGCGCGCCTGGTACTCGTCGAGCGACACGCCATGCGCGAACTCGTAGCCAAAGGTGCGGTTGCGCGAATGCTCCGAGGTGCAAGTGGCGATAAGGTCGCCCATGCCGGCAAGCCCCATGCACGTTATGGCCTGGCCGCCGCGGGCGTGCACCAGGCGGCTGATCTCGGCCAGGCCGCGCGTCATGATGAGGGCGAGCGTGTTATCGCCCGCACCCGAGCCGGCAGAGATGCCGCATACGATAGCGATGACGTTTTTCATGGCGCCGCATACCTCGACGCCGGTCATGTCCTGCGACAGGTAGATGCGGAAGGCCGTGGAAAGCAGCAGCTCCTTAAAGGTCTCCCCTATCTGCGGATCTTCGCTGGCGATGACGGCGGCAGAGAGCCCGCCGCGGCAGATCTCCTCGGCATGGTTGGGGCCCGAAAGCGCCGCCACGCGCGCCTCGTTGCCGATCTCGCTGGCAATGACCTCGCTCATGAGCAGGCCGGACTCGGGCTCGATGCCCTTGGTGAGACACAGAACCGGCGTCTCGTCCGCGATGAACGGCGCCGCCTGGTGGCAGACGTCGCGCAGGTGCGTGGAGGGCACGGCAAAGATGATGGCCCCGGCGCCGTCGAGCGCCTGGGCCAAGTCCGTCGTGGCGACAACGTTTTCCGGCAGCTCGTAGTCCACCAGATAGCGGGGATTACGGTGCTCGCCGTTAATGCCGGCGGCCGTCTGCTCGCTATGGGCCCACATGGTCACGCGCTCGGCTCGCGCGGCGGCAAGGCCGGCGACGGCGGTTCCCCAGGAGCCGGAGCCAATCAGCGCAACATTCATGACTCTCTCCTACTTATCGTCGGGTTCGGTGACGCGCTTGGTAAACGAGAGCTTGGACTCCTTACCGGTCATGAGCTTTTGGATATTCGAGCGATGGGCCCACACCACGGTGATGCCGATCAGCGCCATGCAAAACTTGAGGCCCAGGCTGCTGTACGGAAAGACCGCACAGGCGGCGATGGGAAGACCGATGGCGGCGGCAAGTGAACCCACCGACACGTACTTGGTGATGGCGACGGCCACGATAAACATGCCCAGCAGCGACAGGCCAATGGGCCAGTACCAAGCAAGAATCACGCCCAGGCCCACGGCGATACCCTTACCGCCGTGGAAGTTAAGGTAGGGAGAAAAGATGTGGCCCCACACCGCTGCCAGGCAGATGACGCCGAGCATCCAATCGCCGTCAGCACCGGGAGCCATGATGCTCACAGGGAAGCCATAACCCACGCTCGCGATGAGCGGACGCGCGATAAGGACGCAGATGGCGCCCTTCAGGCAGTCGAGCAACAGCGTGAGCGCGGCCACCTTGGGGCCGGCTACGCGCAGGGCGTTGGTGGTGCCGATGTTGCCGGAGCCCGCCTTGCGAATGTCCGTGTGGTTGAACACGCGGCCCAGGATCAGGCCAAACGGAATCGCCCCGATAAAGAACGAGACCACGGCGCAGATGGCGGTCAGCAGAATCGGATTAAGCATCCTTTTGCTCCTTCTTCCTAAAGAAGAGTCGAATGGGCGTGCCGGCAAAATCGAAGGTTGAGCGCATGCGGTTCTCCACGTAGCGCTGGTAGGTGTCATTGACCAGGTCGCTGTGGTTGACGAAGAACGTAAACGTCGGCGGGTTGACGCCCGTCTGGGTCACGTAATGCATGCGCAGGCGGCGCTTGCCGTCCACCACGGTGTGACCGAACTCACGCAGGTCGGTGAGGAAGGTGTTGAGGCGCGAGGTGCTGATCTTTTGCGAGCGCGTCTTCTCGGCGGCGTCGACCATGCCCCAGATCTTTTCGATGCTGCGGCCGGTCAGGGCCGAGATGCGCAGGTACTGGGCCCAGGGAGCCATGACGCCCAGACGGCGGTCGATGGTCTCCATGCAGGCCTCGCGCTTGCGGTCGTCGTCGAGCAGGTCCCACTTGTTGAGCAGCACCACGATGGCGCAGCCGCGCTCGATGGCAAGGCCCATGACCTTCTGGTCCTGCTCGGTGACGCCCACGGAGGCATCGACGACGAGCAGCGCCACGTCGGCGCGGTCGATGGCGCGCAGGCCGCGGACCATGGAGTAGTACTCGATGTTCTCGTACACGGTGCTCTTCTTGCGAATGCCCGCGGTGTCGACCATGCGGTAGTGCTTGCCGTTGCGCTCGACGACGGTGTCGATGGCATCGCGCGTAGTGCCGGCGATGTTGGACACGATGGAGCGGTCGGCACCCAGGATGCGGTTGAACAGCGACGACTTACCGGCGTTGGGGCGGCCGATAATGGCCACGTTGAGCGCGTCGGGGAACTCGTCGGCGACCTCGTCCTCCTCCTCGGGGAGCAGGGCCACGATGTCGTCGAGCAGGTCGCCCGTGCCATGGCCGTGTAAGGCCGAGAGCGGCGTGGGCTCACCGATGCCGAGCGAATAGAACTCCCAGATGCTGTCGTTCTCGCGATCAGGATTGTCGAGCTTGTTCACCAGCAGAAAGACCGGCTTGTCGCAGCGCTTGAGCATGCGGGCGACCGACTCGTCCTCCTCGGTGACGCCGGTGCGGCCATCGACCACAAACAGGATGACGGCGGCTTCCTCGGCGGCGGCGAGTGCCTGGTCACGGATGGATGTGGCAAAGACGTCGTCGCTCTTGAGCGGCTCGATACCGCCCGTGTCGACGATGGTGAACTCACGGCCGTTCCAATCGGCCGTGTGATACGAGCGGTCGCGCGTGACGCCGCGGGACTCATGGACGATGGCGTCCGAGGTTTGGGCCAGGCGGTTAACGAGCGTGGACTTGCCCACGTTGGGGCGTCCGACGACGGCGACGATAGGTTTCATCTGCTCTCCTTTAATGGGTAGGGTCAGTGGAATTAGTAGAGTCGGCAGGCACAATGCCAAGGATGTGCTCCAGGGTATCGAGCAGCTCATGCGGCATGGTCGACACCACATGAACCTCGGCGCCGCGACTGGTAAGGCTTGCGAGTAAATCGTCACGATGATACTCGTCAAGCGTCATGCCGTCAGCGTTGAACATGAGCTTAGGCACAAAGAGCATAACCCCCGACAGGTCTTGCGGCAGCTGCTCAAGAATATCGCTCGCGACGATGAGGCCGGTCACGTCCACGTTGCCGCCAAAGTAGCGGTTCTTGATGGCTGTGACAGTGCCGGCAAGGCCCCGTGGAGACTCCACGAAGCGGGCGACGGTATCGCGTGCGCTGGCGCCCGAAAGACATACCAGGCGCTGGTCGCGGTCGGTCATAGCCTTGCGAACGCGGGCAAGGCGCTCGGCTTCGGTGGCAAGCACGTCGTCGGTCTCGTCCAGATACGAGCGGATCATGCCGATGCCGTCGTAGTACTGCGGGTAACCGTCGTAAAAGTCCGCCTCGGGCGGCTCGATGCCGGCGTCCAGATAGAACTCGTCGCTCATCTGGAACGTGTGGCGGCCAAAGCGCTCGTACGCGCGATCCTGGAAGGGTCGGATCATGGCAATGGTTTCGCGCGCGAGCTCGGGCTTGTCGCTGTAGGACCAGCTAAAGCGGTTCTGGTGCTTGGTAAAGCCCAACGGCACGATGCCCAAACTCGTGATCTGCTCGTGCTCCTCGCAAAAGCGTAGGGTCTTTTCCAGCTCCTCGCCGTCGTTCATGCCGGGGCACAAAACGATCTGCGCGTGGATCTCGATGCCGGCGGCCATGATGGCCTCGAGCACGTCCATGCCGCGCTGGGCGTTGCGGCCCATCATGCGGCGGCGAACATCGGGGCTCACGGCATGGACCGACACGTTCATCGGACTCATATTGCGGTCGATGACGTTTTGCACGTCCTCGTCGGAAAGGTTCGTGAGCGTGACAAAGTTACCCTGTAAAAAGCTCAGGCGATAGTCGTCGTCGCGAATGTAGAGCGTGGAGCGGCCACCCTTGGGCAACATGGTCATAAAGCAGAATACGCAGGCGTTGACGCAGGTGCGCATGCCGTCAAAGATGGGGCCGTCGAACTCAAGGCCCCAGTCCTCGCCCGGGAAGCGATCAAGTTCCACGGGGGTGACGGTGTTGTCGCGCGGGTCGAGAACCTCGAGGTCGACGGTGTCGTCGTCTGCCTCCCAGAGCCACACGATCATATCGGTTAGCTGCTCGCCGTTGACCGTGAGCACGCGCATGCCCGGCTCGATACCCACATCCCATGCGGGCGATTCGGGACGCACGCTCTTTACGAGCGCGCCCTCACCCGGCTCGGGGTCGCGGCTGCGCCCGTAATCGGCCACCTCGGCGGCGTATGCGGGTACGGTCTGGTCCATGATTAGCGGCAAAGCTCCTTGATGCGCGCAACGGCGCGTTCGATGTGTTCTTGCGGGGTGGAGGCTCCGGCGGTGATGCCGATGTGGCGCGCGTTAGCAAACCACGCGGCCTCGAGCTCGGAAGCTTCCTCGATGTGGTGCGTGTGCTCGCAGACGTCGGCGCAGATTTGTGCCAGGCGGCGGGTGTTGCCCGAGTTCTTTCCGCCCACGACGACCATGCAATCACAGCGGTTGGCGAGGGTTGCGGCTGCCTGCTGGCGCTCGCTTGTGGCAGCGCAGATGGTGTTAATCACGCGCAGTTCCTGCACGCGTGGGGTGATGGAGGCCACGACTTCGGCCAGGTTCTGCGCAGTTTGGGTGGTCTGCACAACCAGGCCCACCTTGCCCTTGAGCAGAAGCGCGTCCGCATCGGCAGCGCAACTCACTACCTGCGCGTCATCGCCGGCATGGCCCAGAATGCCCTCGACCTCGGGATGCCCCGGCTCGCCCACGACGATCACGCGGTAGCCCTCGCGCACCAGGCGCTCGGCCGCCACGTGGACCTTCTTCACGTAGGGGCAGGTGGCATCGACCACGGTAAGGCCGCGTTTGCGAGCGGCGTCAATGACCTGCGGCACCACGCCGTGGGCGCGGATGATCACGGTGCCCGACGCGGCGTCGTCCAAGGTGTCGGCCAAACCGACGCCTGCCTCGGCGAGCTCGCGTACCACGATGGGGTTATGAATGAGCGGACCCAGCGTGTGGACCTGAGTGCTCTCCCCTGCCTGCGGGGCGGCCGCCAATGCCATATCGAGCGCGCGCTGCACGCCGTAGCAGGTGCCGGCGTGGGCAGCGATTTCGATGGTGGGGACGACCCCCTCAGCGGCGGTCGCGGCGGTATTCATGACGTTCTCACCCATGACTAGAACCTGCCCGGATGCTCGGCGCACAGGTCGTCGCGCATGGCGTATACGCGGCTCATTGCCTCGGACTCAAACCATGCCAGGCGCTCCTTGCGCTTGAGCTCGGCCGGAGCATCGGATAGCGAGATGGCCTTGCCGGCACGGATCCAGCACTTTTTGGGGCGCATAAGATTTTTGCCCGCAGGCGTGATATCAGACCAACCACAGATGGCGAGCGGGTTCACGGGCGCCTTGCCCATCTGGGCGATGAGCGCAAAACCGCCATGGACCTCGGGCTTGATCTCACGCGAGCGGATGCGCGTGCCCTCGGGGAATATCAGGACGTCCTCGCCGCGCTGCAGCGCATGCTGGGCGGCGCGCAGGCACTTCATGTCGGCGGTGCCGCGCTCGACGGGAATACCACCCACGCGGCTAAAGGCCCAGCGTACGATCTTGCTCTTGGCGAACTCGGACTTAAAAATGGGGCGGATGCGGCGACCGCCAAAAAACAGCGCCGTCTCCACGGCCAGGAGCTCAGCCATCGAGGTGTGGTTGCAGATGATCACGCTGCCGCGGCCTTCCTGGCGCTCAAAGAGCAAATCGGCGTCCTCGACCTTCCAGCGCCACATGAGCTTGGAGAAAGCCCAAAGGATTGCCATGACCACGAAGACGGTGCCGCGGATGAGCGCGGGGAACTCGGCATAGGGGGCGTTGTAGTAATCCTCGGGCGTCTGCTTAAACAGGCGCATGGGCTACCTCCTTTGGTTGATGAGGTCCTCGATAATGCGGACGACCTCGTCGATGGTGTGGGCGGTGGAGTCGACGTGCACGGCGTCCTCGGCGGGCACGAGCGGTGCGACCTCGCGGCTGCTGTCGAGCTTGTCGCGCTGCTTGAGGGCGTCGAGGGTCTCGTCGACCTCGGTCTCGAGCTGCTCGGCAGTAAGCGGCTGGGCGTCGTTTTGGTGGCGCTGCAGCACGCGTCGACGGGCGCGCTCACGCGGGTCGGCGGTCAGGAACACCTTGACCTGCGCGTTGGGGAACACGACGGTTCCGATGTCGCGACCCTCGGCGACGATATCGCGGTCCTCGGCGGCGCGGCGCTGGTGGATGAGCATGGCCGAGCGCACGCCCGGATAGGCCGAGACCTTGGAGACGTTGGCGTCCACCTGCGGGGTGCGAATGGCAGCTGAGGCGTCCTTGCCGTCGATGGTCAGGCGCGTGTCCTCGCCGGTGCCGTTGGTAAAGCGGATCTCGATCTGCTCGGCGAGGGCGTTGATGGCTGCCTCGTCGTCCAGGTCGATGCCGCGGTCGAGCGCGGCGAAGGTGACGGCGCGATACATGGCGCCCGTGTCGAGCTTGTTAAAACCCAGCTGGCGGGCGATCTCCTTGGCGATAGTGGACTTGCCGGAACCGGCGGGGCCGTCGATGGCGACGATCATGCAATGCTTCCTTTCGGTGGTTGACGTGCTGGTATGGGACGCGGGCGCTGGGGCGCGGCGGGTTGCCTAGCCCGTGTAGCGCTCGCGGTAGGTGTTGCGCTTGGGCGCGGAGCCGTGGCTGCCGTGGTGACGCGTGCGACTCTCGGTATTGGTCGCCGACGCGGCGGCGCGCTTGGAGCTGGCCTGCTTAGGCGGGATGCCGCCGGCCTTGAGGATTTGCACCTCGCGGTCGGTGAGCTCGCGCCACGAACCCTTGGCCACGTCCTTGAGCTCCAGGCCGGCAAAGTTACAGCGGTGCAGGCGGATCACCGGATGGTGGATCTTGCTCAGCATGCGCTTGACCTGGTTTTTGCGCCCCTCGCGGATGATGACCTCAACGGCGGTGGTGCCGGGCTTGACGCCTTGCGGAGCCACGGCTTCGGCCTCGCGCGCGTTAATGACGCGGCAGATCGCCGGCTGACACAGGCCGTCGTCGAGCTCGATGCCGCGACGCAGCGGTGTAAGATCGCGGTCGGACAGCTCGCCGTCCACGAGCGCCTGGTAGGTCTTGTAGACGTGCTTGCTCGGGTGCAGCAGATCCTGCGACAGATCGCCGTCGGTGGTAAAGAGCAAAAGGCCCGTGGTGTCGCGGTCCAGGCGACCCACTGGGAAGAGCCCCGGAAAGCGGTCGCGCGGGACCAGCTCGGCCACGCAGGGGCGCTCCTGCGGATCGCTCATGGTGGTTAGGTAGCCGGTCGGCTTGTAGAGCATCAGGTACACGGCGCCCTGGTTGAGCTTGACGGGCATGCCATCGACCTCGATGTTGTCGCGGTCGACGTCGACCTTGGTGCCCAGTTCGGTCGCGACCTGGCCATTAACCATCACGCGGCCTGCGGTCATCAGGTCCTCCGAGCCGCGGCGGCTCGCCACGCCCGCGCGCGCCAAAAAGCGCTGCAGGCGCATCGTGTGCGGGTAGACGGACTGGGCGCCGCTTGCGGGCGTTGTGGCGCCCGTGGCACTTGCGGTGCACGTCTCCCCTGCTTCGTTAGTCCTCATCATGCATGTCCTCCGAGGTCTCGTCGACGACCAGGGTCTCCAAGTCCTCGACTGCCTCAACATCCTCAACATCGGTATCGAGCAGCTCGCGCTCTTCGTCCAGATCTTCGGCCTGCTCCTCGAGCGTGGACTGAATGCTGCGGCCGCTCAGGCGCTCGCGGATAAACTGGCGCGACTGCTCGTCGGGGGCAAACTGCTCCAGATCGGGCAGGTCGCGGGTGGAGCGCAGACCGAACTTTTCCAAAAAGGCGTTGGTCGTGCCGTAGATGATGGCCTGACCGCGCTGGGGGTCACGGCCGAGTTCGCGCACCAGGCCCTTGTCCACGAGCGACGCGATGACGCCGTCGGAATTGACGCCACGGATGCCCTTGACCACCTCGCGCGTTACGGGCTGGTGGTATGCGATAACGGCCAGGGTTTCGAGCGCCGCCTGGGACAGCTTTTGCGTGTCCCAGCTCAACACATAGGCCTCGACCACGTCGTGGTAAGCGGGGTGCGTAAACAGGCGCCAGCCGCCGGCGACCTCGCGCAGCTGAAAGCCGCGGTTGGCCTCCTCGTACTCAACCTTGAGCTCGGCGAGCAGCGATGCGCACTCGCCGGGGGCGATATCCAGTGCGCCGGCCAGCGCGGGCGCACTCACCGGGTCGCTTGACACCAGCAGCAGCGCCTCGAGAGCGCCTTTGAGGCTGTTTGCCTCCAGCGTGGAAAGGGTTGACATGGTTGCCGCTCCTATTCGGTGAGCTCGGGGCCCTCGCCGGGCACGTAGGCCTCGGCGCCCTCGACGCGGTTGATGCGGATGGTTCCAAAAATCTCGTCCTGGCTCAGCGTGAGCGAGCCGCGCTTGGCGAGCTCGAGCATGGCCAGGAAGGTGACGACGAGCTGCTCGGTGGTGGCATCGCCGTCCAGTAGCTCGCGGAAGGTGCAGGTTTGGTGCGCCATGGTAAAGCGGTCGACTGAGGCCACGGTCAGGTCGAGCGGCACGCGATGCGGTGCCACGTGCTCGGCTTCCAGCAGGAAGGTCTGGCGCTTGCCATCCAGGTCGGCACAGATAACGGCTAGGCCGCGCAGGGTGATGCCAGCCAGGTAGTCGGGCATAAGGCCTAGGAACTCGGGATCGGGGCCGGCCACACGCGGGTGCATGCGGCTCTCGGCTTGCATGCGGGCACCGAGGGCCGCAGCCGCGCCTTTAAACTGCTTGTAGGCAATCAGGCGCTGGATCAGGACCTCGCGCAAGGCGTCGCCGTCGAGCGCGCTGAGTTCCTCGAGGTCTTCGTCGAACTCGTCATCGTCGTCATCGACTTTGTGCGGGGCCTCCTGCGGCACCAGAGAGGCGGCCTTGATGTCCAAAAGGGTTGCCGCGACCAGCAAAAAGTCGCTCGCCACGTCTAGGTCCAGCGCCTCGATGCGCTCGGCCTCGGCAAGGTACTGCTCGGCCACCTCGCTAATCGAGATGGCGCCGATGTCTACTTTTTGACGGGTTACCAGCTGCAGCAGCAGGTCGAACGGTCCGCTGTAGACCTGCGTCGACACGCGATACGACATCTTCGACCTCCTTTGACGGCGCCTTCGCGGCGCGGTTTGAGTGCATGTTGCGACCGTTTTGCGCGGTCGACCTGTAAGTTTACCTTAGATGCTGGCGATTGCGAAGTTGAGCAGCCACTCGGCCAGCGGATACACGGTAACGTCGAAATAGCGGCCGATCACATCGATGCCGGTCCACATGGGCAGCAGATACAGCACGATGATGAGTATGGGCATGGCGTATTGCTGCAGGTGGTAGTAGTTGGCGAGCGCCTTACCTTTGAGGAACGGCACGATGATCGACGAGCCGTCAAGCGGCGGAATCGGAATGAGGTTAAAGAACGCAAGCGATAGGTTGACCACGATAAACGTAGCGCCAAAGTTCATGATTTGCGACGCTACGGCAAAGGACATACTGGTGTAGAGGTTGCCGTAGGTCAGGTGCATGAGGGCTGCGGCCAGGCACGCGAGCGCGATGTTCGATGCGGGGCCGGCTGCGCTCACCAGGACCTCATCGCGCTTGGGGTGCTTAAGGTTGTTGAGGTAGACGGGAACGGGCTTGGCGAAGGCGAACACCGGGCCTCCGGCGGCGAGCATCAGCAGCGGCAGGAGGATGGTGCCAAACGGGTCGACATGGTTGAGCGGGTTGAGCGAGACGCGTCCGCGCGAACGGGCCGTCTTATCGCCGAGTGCCCAGGCCGCGGCGGCGTGCGCGCTCTCGTGGATCACGATGCCCAGGATGACGGCGACCGCGCTGGCGAGCAGGTTCATGAAGTAGCTGCTGGACATAACGATCCCCTAGCGGACGCGGCGCGAGGCGCGCGTGAGCAGGTAATCGGCCACAAATAGAATCACGGCCACGATGGCGTAATCCAGGCGGAACACGCCGCCAAAGGGAGAAGTGATGACGCCGTAGCCGGCGATGGCGCTCGGCAGTGCGCGCGAAAGCTCGACGACAAAGCCCACAATCTGCAACTTGGCGGTGAGGCCGCTAAAGCACAGCAGCACGGTCATCGCGCTCATAAAGATGCCGCAGATGCGACAGGCAATGGCGATGATGCTCATCGCCACGGCAGCGGCCTTACGAGAGTTCACGCGCGGCCTCCTCTTCGATCTGGGTGGAAAGCTCCAGCCATTCATCCTCGAGCTTGGGTAGCTCTTGCTTAAGGCCGTTATATTCCCCCAGCGCGGCGTTGAACTTGTCCTGATCGGCATAAAGTTCTTCGCTTGCCATCAATTCCATAAGCTCGTCATAGCGAGCGCGCTTTTTGTCGAGCTCGGCCTCGATCTTCTTGAGCTGGTTACGCACACCCTTGAGCTTTTTGTTGAGCGCGGCACGGGCCTGGGCCTCGGCACGCTTTTGCTCCTTGGTCTTTTTGCCCTCAGCCGGCTTGGAAGCAGCGGCGGGCGCATCGGGCTGGGCCGCGGTGACCTTGGCGGACTTGGCCGTGGCCGGCACACTCTCCCCTGCCGCCTCGGCGGCGGCGCGGGCCGCAAGGTCCTCGCGCTTGTAGAGGTAGTAGTCGTAGTCGCCGTCGTAGACCGTTACCTTGCCATCGCGGATGTCGATCACGCGGTTGGCAACGGCGCGCACCAGGTGCTCGTCGTGGCTGATCAGCACGATGGTTCCGGGGAAGTTTTGCAGGGCGTTTTCGAGCATGTCCACCGAGTCGATGTCCAAGTGGTTGGTGGGCTCGTCCAGGCACAGGAGCGCCTCGGGGGCCACGAGCATCTTTGCCAGGGCCAGACGCGCCTTTTCGCCGCCGGAAAGGACGCGAACCTGCTTTTCGATGGAATCGTTGTCGCTAAACAGGAAGGCGCCCAGCAGGCTGCGCTGCTGCGGCACGGTCCACTTGGGCGTAACAGTGTCGATCTCTTGCAGGACGGTGTTGGACTCGGTCATGCCCTCGAGCGCGTGCTGGGCGTAGTAGGCTACGCCCACGTTGGTGCCCAGGTCCCGGGTGCCGGTGGTGGGCGGCTCCAGGCCGGCGAGGATCTTCATGAGGGTGGACTTGCCGGCGCCGTTGGGGCCAACGAGTGCCACGTGTTCGCCGCGGTAGAGCTTGAGGTCGATGTCGCTGTAGATGCGCTTTTCACCGTAGGACTTGGACACGCCCTCCAGGCCCACGACCATGTCGCCGGAGCGCGGCGGATCGGGGAACTTAAAGTCGATGTGCTTGTGGCCCTCGGGCAGGATGACGAGCTCCTTTTTGATCTGCTCGATCTTGCGGATGCGCTCCTGGGCCTGGGCGGCCTTGGTGGGCTTGTAGCGGAACTTGTCGACGAAGACCTGCATGTGGGCGATGTCGCGCTCCTGGGCGGCACGCTTGGCGCGCATCTGCTCCAGGTTGTCCTCGCGCTGTTTTAGGTAGCTGCTGTAGTTGCCGGTGTAGGTGGTTACGCGGCGGTTTTCGAGGGCGGCGACGTGGTCGACGCAGGCGTCCATAAAGGCGCGGTCGTGGCTGACGATGAGGACAGCGCCGTCGTAGTTGGCGATAAAGCCGCGCAGCCACTGGACGCTTTCGAGATCCAGGTGGTTGGTGGGCTCGTCCAGAAGCAGCAAGTCGGGATGGCGCAGGAAGAGCTTGGCCAGCGCGATGCGCATCTGCCAGCCGCCCGAGAACTCGGAGCACGGGCGCTCAAAGTCGGTGACTTTAAAGCCCAGGCCGGACAGGATTTTGCGCGCGTTGCTCTCGAGCTCGTAGCCGCCCAGGTGCTCAAAGCGGTCCTGGACCTGGCCGTACTCGTTAAGGAGCGCGTCGACGTCCTTGCCCTGCTCGGAGAGCTCGGTGATCTGGGCCTGCAGCTCGTTGGCGCGCTCGCCCATGCGGCGGATTTCCTTGGCGGCGGCCATGACCTCGGCGAGGATGGTGGTGTCCTTTTGCTCTAGATTGGTTTCCTGCTCTAGGTAGCCTACCTGGCAGTCCTTGGCGTACTGGACCTGGCCGGCATCTGGGCTGTCGATGCCCATGATGATTTTGAGCATGGTGGTTTTGCCGGCGCCGTTGGGGCCCACGAGCGCGAAGCGCTCGCCGGGGTTGATCTGGAAGGACGCGCCACTAAAGAGGACGCGCGCGCCGAAGCTTTTTTCGATCTTGTCGACCAGGAGGATCATGCTGCCGCCTTTGACCTTGTGTTCCTATATGAAAAAAGGCCCCAACTTGCGTTGGAGCCTCATTCAATGCTCGGGTGGAGACGAGGGGAATC
>CALBUZ010000012.1 GCA_937969105.1 uncultured Collinsella sp.
CATTAAAGAGCGTCCCCAATGACTACTTGCGACCAAGGCAACGCCGGTGTCTTGGCAACGACAGCGAAAACGCCCCTAAGCGAGCAAGGTGACGTGAAAGAGGAGGGCATTGACCTTTTGGTCATGCCCGACGATTGAACGTCAGATTGCCGCTTAGGGGCGTTTGCAGCGTCGACCCGTTAGGCGAAGACGATCAGATTATCTCGATGGATCGCCGGCTTCTCGGCCAGGTTAGCGAGCAGGCGGTTGCTGGCGATCTGGTCCTGGCGGCGGCCGGCGGCAAGTTCCAGCACGTCCGAATCGGCCTCGGCGATACCGCGGGCGACAACCATGCCGCTCGGGTCGCACACGTCGAGCACATCGCCCTCGGCAAACTGGCCATCGACCTCGCGAATACCCACCGCAAGCAAGGAAGAGCCACGACTGACCAGCGCCTTCGCAGCACCATCATCGACCGTCACCGAGCCATGCGCCTTGTCGCCCAGCGCGATCCACAGCTTGCGGGGTGCGATGTCCAGACGCTCCGCCGGCGGATCGAACAGGGTTCCCACGCTCTCGCCACGGGCCAGGCGCACGAGCGCATCGGGCTCCTCGCCCGAGCAAATCACGCTCTGAATGCCGGCCGTCATCAAAATGCGGCTCGCGCGAATCTTGGTGATCATGCCGCCCGTACCCACCGAGGTCGAAGAATCACCCGCCGAGGCAATGATCTTGGCATCGATCTTATGCACGACCGGGACAAACTCGGCCGTCGGATCCTCGTGCGGATTGGCGGTGTAGAGGCCGTCGATGTCCGAGAGCGTCACGCACAGGTCGGCGGAAACCAGGCAGCTCACGAGCGCCGCCAGCGTGTCGTTGTCGCCGAACTTAATCTCGTCGACGGTGACGGTGTCGTTTTCGTTGACGACCGGCACCACGCCCAGCTCCACCAGACGCAGCAGGGCGTCGCGCGCGTGCAGGTAGGACGTACGGCGCGCCGTGTCATGGCGCGTGAGCAGCACGAGCGAGGTGAGTAGGTCACGCGCATGGAACTCCTCGTCGTAGGCCGACGAGATGATGCACTGGCCGGCCGAGGCGCAGGCCTGCAGGCTCGGCAGATCGCCAACCGGTTTGCGGTCGAAACCCAGAACGGGATAGCCACAGGCAATGGCGCCGGAGCTCACCACGACCAAGCGCCAGCCGAGCTTGCGCAGGGCCGCGGCCTGATCGGCCAGGCCACCGATAAACGCGCGGTTGACCTTACCGTCGGCACCCACCACCGTGGACGAGCCGATCTTTACCACCATCGTTTTATAAGAAGTCGTCATACGTCAAACCAATCGAGTGTTGAGCAGGCGGGCGAACGGGCGAACGGGAATATGGTCTGTTTTCCTCCGTCCCCTTCGGATTATTTTGCCCAGGGGAAGGCCGAAGCCGCGGCCATGTTCTTACGTACGAGCTCGTCGCGCACCTGGGCCAGGCCCTGCTCCATACCCACCACGTAGGTCTGCGGATACAGGAAGCGCTTGTAAGCGGCATCGAGATGATCGAGCGCCCAGGCACAACGCTCGCGCGCGTCCTCGATGCTCTCGCGCGGAGCAACCGCACTGCCGTCGCGCACGATCGGCACCAGCAGCTCACGATACTCGAGCTCGGACACATCGGTCACCAAGGCAGCGTCGTTTACCGCCACAAGGGTATTGCCGCGCGCGGCGCCCTCCCCTGCCAGATGGTCCACGTCATAGATCATGTCGCAGACCGGGCCGCCAAAGCCGTCGTAATAACGGCGCACGCGCTGCACGCCGGGGATCGTGCGCTTGTAGGGCTGCTCGGAAAGCTTCACCACCGGCGTCCACGGGTCCGCATCGCTCGCACGGCGGGCGGAAAGCTTGTACACGCCGCCCAGCGCCGGCTGATCGTAGCAGGTCGCAAGCTTGGTGCCCACGCCAAAGCTATCGATGGGCGCGCCCTGGTCGAGCAGCGACTGAATCGTGTACTCGTCAAGGTCGTTGGAGACCGAAATCCCCACATAGGGCAGGCCCTCGGCGTCAAAACGGCCGCGGACATACTTGGACAACTTAGCCAGGTCGCCCGAGTCGATGCGAATGGCCGACAGGCGCTCGCCCGCCGCCTCCATCTCCTTGGCAACCGTAATGGCATGCTCGCAGCCCTCGCGCACGTCGTAGGTGTCAATGAGCAGCGTGCAATTCTTGGGGCTCGACTTGGCAAAGGCACGGAAGGCCTCGAGCTCGGAGTCAAAGCTCATCACCCAGCTGTGCGCGTGTGTGCCAAAGACGGGAATGCCGTAGCGGCGCCCGGCAAGCACGTTGGACGTAGACGAGCAGCCCGCCACGTAGCTCGCGCGCGCAACAGCCAGGCCGCCATCGGGACCCTGGGCACGACGCAGGCCGAACTCGGCGACGGGGCGACCATCGGCCGCCAGTACTACACGCGCCGTCTTGGTGGCGACGAGCGTCTGGAAGCCGACGATGTTGAGCAGCGCGGTCTCGAGCAGCTGGCACTCCAGCGCCGGGCCGGTGACGCGCACCATGGGCTCGCGCGGAAAGACGAGCTCGCCCTCGAGCACGGCGTCAATGTTCACGTGCGCACGGAAGTTGCGCAGGTAGTCGAGGAATGCAGGCTTAAACATCGCGCCGCCGGCCGGAGCCTGGAGCGAGGCGAGGTAGTCGATGTCCTCGGGTGTAAAGCGCAGGTTCTCGACAAGCTCGGGCAGCTCGGCGGTGCCGCACATGACGGCATACGCGCTGCCAAAGGGATGGTCGCGGTAAAACGCCGTAAAGCAACCCTGCTCATTGGCCTTGCCGCTCTCCCACAGGCCCTGGGCCATAGTGAGCTCGTACAGATCGGTGAGCATTGCGATGTCGGTAGGATGCGAGATGTCGGTCAAAGCCATGGGGCGACCTTTCGGATGTGTTGTGCAGAGGTTGAGGGTTGGGTCAGGCGAACGTGCGGGCATGGAGCCCGGCGCGAACAGGTTAGTGCAGGCCCATGCTGCCCGTGATCGTGTAGACCATAAAGACGATAAACGCGATGAGGGCGAGCACGATGATGATTTTTTGAGCCGGCGCCATGCCGGGGATCTCATTCTCGCCCGCAGGCTCCTTGGAGGTGACCATGCGCTGGGCAAAGGTCATCTCGTCACGGCTCGGTTTGGGCTCGACGGGCTTGGGGTGAGCGGCTTTTTTGGACTGAGGTTTGGGTGCGGCGGGCGTGGGCTTCGCGGCGGCGGGCTTGGGCGCAGGCGCGGGCTTGGGCGCGGGCGCAGGCTCGGATGCAACCTTCGCAGCGGCCTCCTCGGCCTTCTTCTGAGCCTCTTCGGCTCTTGCCTTGGCGGCTTCGGCAGCAGCCTGCGCAGCCTCGGCGGCAGCCTGGGCTTCCTGTGCCTTCAGCATGCTGTCGGCAGCCTGCGCAGCGCTCTGAGCAGCCTGTGCGGCGCTCTGCGCGGAGCGGCCTGCCTCTTCCGCAGCCTTCACGGCCTCGGCGACAGCCTTGGCAGCCTCGGCAGCAGCGGCGGCGTTGTTCTCCTCGGCAGCCTTCTGGGCAGCGTCAGCGCCTGCCTTGGCCTCTTCAGCCTTCTTCTGAGCTTCTTCGGCCTTGGCCTGTGCGGCTTCGGCAGCGGCCTGCGCGGTCTCAGCAGCCTTGCGGGCTTCCTCGGCAGCGGCGTTGTTCTCGCCGGCCTTGGCAGCGGCGGCCTCGGCGGCCTCCTGCGCGGCCTTGGCGGCCTCAACGGCTTCCTCGGCAGCCTTCTGCGCGGCTTCGGCCTCTTCCTGTGCCTTCCTGGCTTCCTCAGCGGCCTTCTGGGCGATTGCCGCAGCCGATGCCGTCAGTTCCTCATACAGCTCCTCGGCAGCGAGCAGCTTTTCATAGTTCTTGACCAGTTCCTTCTGCGTGTCGGTCAGGGCGTCATAGGCGGCGCGGGCAGCCTTGATCGCGTCGCCGCTCTCAAGCGTGACCTCGCCGATGGCGTCGATCAGGTCATCCACAGCCTTTGCGGCAGCGGCGTCGACCAGGGCGGTGTAAGCTTCCTCTGCCGCAGTCAGCTTCTCGTAGTTCTTGACCAGTTCCTTCTGGGAGTCGGTCAGGGTGTCATAGGC
>CALBUZ010000013.1 GCA_937969105.1 uncultured Collinsella sp.
ATTTTTTTGAAAAAACACTTGCCAAATGCACGCAGATGTGATAAAATATCTCTCGGCTGCAAAGGGCTTGTGCGATACAAGTCGTGCAGGCCAGCGATATGCGTAGATGCGGGAGGTTGTCATCCGGCGATAGCTGCGATGGGTTATTTCCGCGGAGTATGTCCGATCTTAGAACCGGGCGAAAGAATTACTGACAGCGATGGAATACGTTCCCTCGGCAGAGAAGTTACTCCTCTGCGAAACGGGCGGAACCAATGTTCGGATTTGATTTGCTAATATGTTTCCGGGAGAACTGCCATGCGGTTCACCGGTTTTTATAGTGCCAAATCGAGGAACACCCGGAACTGTGTAGAGCAATTTATCGGCTCGCCTAGGGCAAAAACAATTTTTCAGGAGGCGTAAGCAATGGCAGTCAAAGAGAAAATCAGAATCCGTCTGCAGAGCTATGATGCTCAGCTGATCGATGCCGCAGCAGAGAAGATCGTGGAGACCGCAAAGCACACTGGTGCCCGCGTGTCCGGCCCCATCCCCCTGCCCACCGATCGTGAGATCGTTACCGTTCTGCGCGCTACCCACAAGTACAAGGATAGCCGCGAGCAGTTCGAGAGCCGCACTCATAAGCGTCTGATCGACATTCTGAAGCCGTCCAACAAGACGGTCGAGGCTCTGATGAGCCTCCAGCTCCCCGCTGGCGTGGACATCGAGATCAAGCTGTAAACCACACACGATCAAATTCGATGCCCTCGTTTCCCGAGGGGTCATGTTGGCAGTGACGTGCGCTGCCAACCAATAACCTTTACAGGAGGAAAAGAAAATGGTTAAAGGCATTATCGGCAAGAAAGTCGGTATGACCCAGCTGTTCGATGAGAGCGGCAAGGTTATCCCCGTCACCGTCATCGAGGCAGGCCCCTGCACCGTCGTGCAGAAGAAGACTGTCGAGAGCGATGGCTATCAGGCTGTTCAGCTGGGCTTCGGCGAGGTTTCCGCCAAGAAGGTCAACAAGGCAGCTGCAGGTCACTTCAAGAAGGCAAACGTTGCCCCCAAGAAGACCCTGCGCGAGTTCCGTCTGGAAGATGTTTCCGCAATGAACGTTGGCGACGTGCTGAAGGCTGATGTCTTCGCAGCAGGCGACAAGGTTGACGTTGCAGGCGTTTCCAAGGGCAAGGGCTACCAGGGCGTTATCAAGCGCTTTGGCCAGCACCGTCTGCGTGAGAGCCACGGCACTGGCCCGGTGGCACGTCATGCAGGTTCTATGGGCGCTATTTCCAACCCCTCTCGCGTGTTCCCCGGCAAGCGCCTGCCCGGCCACATGGGCTGCGTGCGCGTTACCGTGCAGAACCTGACCGTTGTCAAGGTTGACACCGAGAACAATCTGATCGCTGTCAAGGGTGCGGTCCCCGGTTCCAAGGGCACCATCATCACTCTGGCCAACAGCGTGAAGGCGTAAGGAGGAAAGCTACAATGGCAAAGTTTAATGTAGTCGATATGAACGGTCAGCATGTTAGCGAGATCGAGCTTTCCGACGCCGTGTTCGGTATCACCCCGAACGAGAAGGCTGTCCACATTGCTGTGGTGAACTTCCTGGCCAACCAGCGTCAGGGCACCCAGAACACCAAGATCCGCATGGAAGTTTCCGGCGGCGGCAAGAAGCCTTGGCGTCAGAAGGGCACCGGCCACGCTCGTCAGGGCTCCATCCGTGCTCCGCAGTGGACCCACGGCGGCGTTGCTCTGGGCCCCAAGCCCCGCAGCTACAACTACCACATCAACAACAAGGTCAAGCGTCTGGCTCTGCTGAGCGTGTTGTCCGACAAGGCTGCCAATGGCAACATGGTCGTCGTTGACAAGTTCGCTTGCGACGAGTACAAGACCAAGGCTGTGGTCGCTATGCTGAACGCTGTGGGCGCCGGCAAGAAGAACCTGCTGGTCAACGAGACTGTCGATGCAAAGTTCGTCAAGAGCGCTGGCAACATCGCCGGTGTCAAGACCACCTTCGCAGGCAGCGTGAACACCTACGATGTGCTGAACGCCGACAAGCTGATCATCAGCGTCGACGCAGCTAAGAAGCTCGAGGAGGTGCTTGGCTAATGAAAACCGCACATGATATCATCCTGAAGCCGGTCATTACCGAGAACTCCATGGCTGGCATCGCTGACAAGAAGTACACCTTCAAGGTCGCTACCGATGCTACCAAGGTCGAGATCGCTCAGGCTGTCGAGACCCTGTTCCCCGGCGCAAAGGTCGCTAAGGTCAACACCGTTTCCGTGCGTGGCCGCTTCCGCCGCCAGGGCATGCATGCTGGTTACACTGCCGCTTCCAAGAAGGCAATCGTGACCCTGACCAAGGACTCCAAGGAAATCGAGTTCTTCAACAGCATGGTCTAAGCCGAACCCGCCGAGGGTTCCTCTATGGGGATATGACCCCGATAATAATTCATAAGATAAACAAAGGAGAATAGCACAATGGCTATCAAAAAGTATGGCCCCACTACTCCGGGCCGCCGCGGCATGACCGTCACGGATTACAGCGTCCTGTCCAAGGTCGCTCCCGAGCGCAGCCTGCTGGAGCCCATGAAGAAGCACAGCGGCCGCAACAACACCGGTCGTATCACCGTCCGCCATCAGGGCGGCGGCAACCGCACCAAGTATCGTGTCATCGACTTCAAGCGTCAGAAGACCGATATCCCCGCTACCGTCAAGACTCTCGAGTACGATCCGAACCGCAGCGCATTCATCGCTCTGGTTGAGTACACCGATGGCGTCAAGAGCTACATCATTGCTCCCGATGGCCTGAAGGTGGGCGACGTGGTCGTCAGCAGCAAGTCTGCCGATATCAAGCCCGGCAACTGCCTGCCCTTCGAGAACATCCCCGTCGGTACCATCATCCACAACATCGAGCTGTATCCCGGCCGCGGCGCTCAGCTGGTTCGTTCCGCTGGCAACATGGCTCAGCTGATGGCTAAGGAGAATGGCTACGCTCTGGTTCGTCTGCCCTCCGGTGAGATGCGCAACGTGCCCCTGAACTGCACCGCAGTCATCGGTCAGGTTTCCAACATCGACCACGAGAACGTCAACCTGGGCAAGGCTGGCCGCAAGCGCCACATGGGCGTGCGTCCCGGCAGCCGTGGTACCGTCATGAACCCCTGCGACCATCCCCACGGTGGTGGCGAGGGCCGCGCACCTGTTGGTCACTCCGGTCCTATGACTCCCTGGGGCAAGCCCGCTCTGGGTCTCAAGACTCGCAAGCATCATAAGCGCTCCGATAAGCTGATCGTGAAGCGTGCAGGTAAGTAAGAGAGGAGTTTAAGACAATGGGTAGAAGCATTAAAAAAGGACCTTTCGTCCAGGCTGCTCTTATGAAGCACGTTGAAGCGATGAACGCTTCCGGCAAGAAGCAGGTCATCAAGACCTGGAGCCGCGCCTCCACGATCTTCCCCGAATTCGTTGGTCACACCTTTGCCGTCCACGACGGCCGCAAGCATGTGCCTGTGTATGTGACTGAGGACATGGTTGGCCACAAGCTGGGTGAGTTCGTTCCCACCCGTACCTTCAAGGGCCACACTGGTAATTCTAAGTAATAGAGGGAGGAACACAACATGGAAGCTCGGGCAATTCTTCGTTATGCCCGCATTAGTCCTCGTAAGGTGTCTATCGTTATGGACCTGATCCGTAACAAGCCCCTGGACGAAGCGCTGGCAATCCTGCAGTACACCCCGAAGGCAGCTTGTGAGCCCCTTCTGAAGCTGGTGAAGTCTGCAGCCGCTAATGCGGAAAACAACTTCAATATGGACAAGAACAACCTCTACGTCGCCGAGTGCTACGTCTGCCCCGGCCCGACGCTGAAGCGCATGATGCCTCGTGCACAGGGCCGCGGCTACCGCATCCTGAAGCGCACCAGCCACATGACCGTTGTTCTGAAAGAGAAAGAGTAAGGAGGGAAAACAATGGGCCAGAAAGTAAATCCGCACGGCATTCGTGTCGGCGTTATTAAAGACTGGGACAGCCGCTGGTTTGCCTCCAAGAAGGATTTCAGCGATAACCTCGTCGAGGATCACAAGATCCGCACTGAGCTGAAGGCTCAGCTGAAGGACGCTGGCGTCCCCAAGATCGAGATCGAGCGCACTGTGGATCCTTCCACTTCCGCTCCTCGTGTTAATGTTAACATCTACTGCGCTAAGCCCGGTATGGTCATCGGCAAGGGCGGCGAAGAGCGCATCGCCCTGCAGAACAAGCTGACCAAGGAGTATGGCAAGACTGTTATCGTCAATGTCATCGAGGTGAAGAGCCCCTCCACCAACGCACAGCTGGTTGCTGAGGACATCGCTCGTCAGCTGGAGAACCGCGTCACCTTCCGTCGTGCTATGAAGCAGTGCATGCGCAATGCCATGAGCCCCCGCGATCGCGCAACCGTTCCCGCAAAGGGCATCAAGGCAATGTGCTCCGGCCGTCTGGGCGGCGCTGATATCGCCCGCACCGAGAGCTACCACGAGGGCACCATCCCCCTGCAGACCCTGCGCGCCGACATCGACTACGGCTTTGCAGAGGCTGCTACCACCTACGGCCGCATCGGCGTTAAGGTGTGGATCTACAAGGGCGAAGTCCTGAAGAGCGCTAAGACCGTCCAGAAGAAGGAAGGAGGCAACAAGTAATGTTACTGCCTAAGCGTGTTAAGTACCGCCGCGTCCAGCGCGGCCGCATGACCGGCAAGGCTACCCGCGGCAACGTGGTGTGCCAGGGCCAGTACGGCCTTGTTGCTCTGGAGCCGGCATGGATCTCCTCCAAGCAGATCGAGGCTGCCCGTGTTGCCATGACTCGTTACATCAAGCGTGGCGGCAAGGTTTGGATCAAGATCTTCCCCGATAAGCCCGTGACTGAAAAGCCCGCTGAGACCCGCATGGGTTCCGGTAAAGGCTCTCCCGAATACTGGGTCGCTGTTGTGAAGCCCGGCCGCGTTCTGTTCGAGCTGGCAGATGTCGATGAGGCAACTGCTCGTGAGGCACTGCGCCTGGCTATGCACAAGCTGCCCATCAAGTGCAAATTTGCAGTCCGTGAGGACTCCGTGAAGGAGGATGGCACCAATGAAGGCTAATGAACTCCGCGAAATGCAGACCGCAGAGCTGACCAGCAAGCTGGCAGACCTGAAGGCTGAGCTGTTTAACCTGCGCTTCCAGCATGCCATCAACCAGCTGGAGAACCCCGGCCGCATCGAAGCAGTCAAGAAGGACATCGCCCGCGTGATGACCGTTCTGGCTGAGAAGCAGTAAGGAGGTTAAACGATGGAAGAACGTAATCTGAGAAAGACCCGCGTCGGCGTCGTCGTGTCCGACAAGATGGATAAGACCATCGTGGTTGCCGTTAAGGATAGCGTGCAGCACCCCCTGTACAAGAAGATCCTGAAGCGTACCGCCAAGTTCAAGGCTCGTGATGAGAAGAACGAGTGCGGTATCGGTGACCGTGTTGAGATCATGGAGTGCCGCCCCCTGAGCAAGGATGTGCGCTGGCGCCTGGTCCGTATCGTTGAGAAGGCAAAGTAATCTTTGCCCGCTGCTTTGAACAGTTTGAAAGGAGATATCTGATATGGTTCAGATGCAAACTTATCTCAAAGTTGCCGACAACACCGGTGCCAAGGAGCTGATGTGCTTCCGCGTGCTGGGCGGCACCCGCAAGAGATACGCAAACATTGGTGACGTCGTGGTCTGCTCTGTCAAGAAGGCAGCCCCCGGCGGCTCCGTTAAGAAGGGCGACGTCGTCAAGGCTGTCATCGTGCGCAGCAAGCATGGCGTCCGCCGCGAC
>CALBUZ010000014.1 GCA_937969105.1 uncultured Collinsella sp.
CCTTGAACGCCTCCAGCATGCCGTCGTCCTTAATACGCTCTAAGGATTCCCTTTGAACAGAGATAAGGTTGGGGAGCTCCATGGCCTCCGGGATTTTCCCGAAGCTGACGCGCTTGCGCTCAGTGGCAGTGTATGCGTAGGTCACCAGGTTTTTCCTCCTTCACGGAAATGCTCGGTGGGTTGGCGAGGCATAGCTTCGCCAGTTATCGCAACCTAATAGTTTATCAGGTACCGACCGTTGGGCAAGAAAAGCCTTGACGCGATTGAGTTTTTGGAGTAGCAAAGTTTTTCGACAGAAAACACGCAGGTAGATGTATGTGTATCGAACATCTGTTCATATATTTTCTGTGAACAGAGAGCCGGCAATCGCAGCTCTTATAAAAAACGGGCGCGAACCGAGGTCCGCGCCCGTAAATGTCGATGTCCGAAGGCTTACTTGCGCATCAATCCGCCGCGCTCGTCGATGGCGTCCCAGAAGGCATCGGCAAAGCGGGGATCGCTTGCAGCCATGAGGGCGTTGGTGGCCATCCAGCCAGAGGGAGTGCCGGTGTCGTAGCCCGACAGCGGGTCGATGACGACGGCATACATGGCCTCGCGATCGAGCGAACGGGCCATGGCGTCGGTGAGCTGGATCTCGCCGCCCTTGCCGGCCTGCTGATCTGCCAGCAGGTCCATGACCAGCGGGCTCAGCAGGTAGCGACCGACGATGTACAGGTTGGACGGAGCCGCCTCGGGAGCGGGCTTCTCGACCAGACCGCCGATACGCCAGACAGCGCCCGGCTCTGCATCGGCAACGTCCTCGGCGCCCTCGAGCGAACCGACGCGCTCACCGGCGATAACGCCGTAGCGGCTAACTTCCTCGGGCGAGCAAGCAGCGACGGCGATAACCGAAGCTCCACCGTGCTCCTTGGAAACGGCGAGCATCTTGTCGCAGATGTCGCGATTGGGCACAACGTAGTCGCCCAGAAGAACCAGGAAGTTCTCCCCTGCCACGGCGTCGGCAGCAGAGCGGATAGCATGGCCGAGGCCCTTGGGCTCGTACTGATAACGGAAGTCGACCGGCATACCGCCAGCGTGGGCGACGGCATCGGCATAGGCGTTCTTGCCGCGCTCGCGCAGCAGGTTCTCGAGCGAGCGATCGGGCTGGAAGTAGTTCAGTAGCTCGGGCTTACCGGGAGATGTAACGATGATGGCGTCGTCGACTTCCTCGGGGTCGAGCGCCTCCTCGACGACGTACTGAATGACGGGCTTGTCGAGCACCGGCAGCATCTCTTTGGGCGTGCACTTGGTGCCAGGCAGAAAACGCGTGCCAAGACCGGCGGCGGGGATGATTGCCTTCATGTTATTCAAAGATCCTTTCGCAGGCGCAAAAGCGCCCCATGCGTGCGGCACACAGCCGCAGACCAAATTGCGATACCTAAGCATCTTACCGCTGGAACTATATGTCACTACAAGGCAGAGACAATTCTTCAGCAGGTCAACGCAAATTATTGCTCGAATGGTGCAATTTTATTGCCCAACGGCAGAGCACGCGATACGACACAAATCACAGAACATGGCAGTTTGAACAACCGATGCCGAGGGACCAAAAAACAAAAAAAGACGGGGCTCGCAATGCGAACCCCGTCTGCAAAGAAATCTGGCGAGAAAGCCTGATTACTTGAGGGTGACAGCAGCGCCAGCAGCCTCGAGCTTCTCCTTGGCAGCCTCGGCGTCCTCCTTCTTGGCACCCTCGAGAACAGCCTTGGGAGCGCCCTCGACGACCTCCTTGGCCTCCTTCAGGCCAAGGTTGGTGAGCTCACGGACGGCCTTGATGACCTGGATCTTGTTGTCGCCGAAGCCCTCGAGCACGACGTCAAACTCGGTCTTCTCCTCGGCCTCAGCAGCGCCAGCAGCGGGAGCGGCGACAACAGCGGCAGGAGCAGCGGCGGAAACGCCGAAGGTGTCCTCGATAGCCTTGACGAGCTCGGAAGCCTCGAGAAGGGTCATTTCCTTAAGAGCATCGATGATCTCATCGGTGGTAAGCTTAGCCATTTCTAAGTCCTTTCGGTTTCCGTGCGGATGCACGGAGATCAGTTAAAACACAGCGCGAATGCGCCAGGGGTGCGGCGTTGCCGCCGCGGGTGAAAACAGCGACTAGGCTGCCTTCTGCTCGGAGACCTGCTGGATCGAACGAGCGAGACCAGAGGAAACGCCGTTGACGCAGACAGCGATGTCGCGAGCGAAACCGGAGATGAGACCGGCGATCTGGCCGAGAAGCTGATCCTTGGTGGGCAGCTCGGCGATAGCCTTAACATCATCAGCGGAAACGGCCTTGCCGTCGGAGATACCGCCCTTGATCTCAAGGACACCCTTGGACTTAGCGGAGAAGTCCTTAAGGGTCTTAGCGGCCTCGACCGGCTCGGTCTCGTAGAACACATAAGCGACGGGGCCGGCGAGGATCTCGTCGAGCTCGGGCTGCTCCTGGTTCTTGAGAGCGATCTTGACCAGGTTGTTCTTGTAGACCTTCATCTCGGCGCCGCACTCGCGAAGCTGATGACGCAGCTCCTGAGCCTGCTTAACCGTCAGACCGTTGTAGTTGACGACGAACAGACCGGCGTTCTCGGCGATACGGGACTCGATCTCTGCAACCTTGTCGATTTTGTACTGCTGGGGCATGAATTACACCTCCTCGAATTCTTTCCGGGCACGGTCCGCCACAAGGACGTGACGGGGGCATGTCCAAAAAGAAAGCCCCCGCGCTGCATGAGCGACGGGGGCGAGAAGACATATCTACTCGACCACCTCGGCTGGCGGGATATCCCATTAAGCTCGCGGGCGATGCCCGTTTGCACCGGCTGTCTCTGGCAGCGGATTCGTGCGTGAACCGAAAGTATTATGGCGGGGACCCCGGCGTCGGTCAACGGAAAACCGGGCTGTACACAATTCCACCATCCGGCACGCGTCGCCGAAGGCCGGGCGCAAGGTTTTCGCTCGGTCAAGTCCTGGGCTCGCTCGGAAAGCACATTAAGTGCTTTCCGGCTCGTGCGGAATCTACGAAAACCTTGCGCCCGGCCTTCGGCGGCGCGGCCTGCGTCAACTATGGGGCAGCCCGGGTTTTCGTTGGCTGACGCCCCCACTCATTAATGCTTGGGTCGGTAGGCTGATGTGTTGCGTCCCGTTGGGCTATAAGGTTGAAATGAAGGTGGACAGGCGATTTAGGCCTTCGTCTAGGTCTTGGTCGGAGACGCAGTAGCTGAGGCGGATGTGGCCTTCGGTGCCGAAACAGTCGCCTGGGACTAGGGCTACGTTTGCTTCTTTGATGGCTTTGATGCAGAAGTCTTCGCTTGTTAGGCCGAATTGTTTGATGCTCGGGAAAGTGTAGAAGGCTCCCGCCGGTTCCACTACGTCGAAGCCCATGGCGCTTAAGGCTGCGAGTACGCGTTTGCGGCGGGCTCGGTAGACTTTGAGCATGGGGGTTGGGTCGACGGTCAGGGCTCGAGCTGCGGCGTCCATTTCGAAGGAGACGGCGCTCGATACTAAATACTGGTGGGCCTTTGCGATCTCGGCGATGACGGGGCTTGCCGCTGCGAGCCAGCCCAGGCGCCAGCCGGTCATGGCCCAGGGTTTGGAGAAGCTCTCGATGACGACCGTCTGCTCGCGTAGCTCTGGGTGGCGCTGGGCAAAGCGCTCGTAGCCATCCACATAGACCAGACGGTTGTATACGTCGTCGCAGACTACGTAGATGCCCGCCTGCTCCGCTACGCGCGCCACGGCGTCGAGCGATGCCGCGTTGAGGATGCAGCCCGTGGGATTGTTGGGCGTGCAGATGACGATGGCCTTGGTCGCCGGCGTCACGCAAGCACGAAGTGCGTCCTCGTCAATCTGGAATTGCGCGGGCTCCGTATCCAAAAAGACCGCCTTGGCGTGGTTGGCCACGACGATGCTCTCGTACAGGCCAAAGGCCGGCGTGGGGATAATGACCTCGTCGCCGGGGTTGAGCATAGCCATGAATGTTGCCGACAGGGCCTCGGTCGCGCCGTCGGTCAGGATGACCTCGTCGGCGGAAAATGCCAGGCCCGCGTCACCCATATATTTGGACAGCGCCTCGCGCAGGGCGGGGCGACCGTTGTTGGGCGGATAATGCGTGTCACCACGGTCCAGCGCGGCGGTCACCTCGGCGCTAATCACATCGGGCGTGGGAAAATCGGGCTCGCCAAGCGCAAGCGCGATGCATCCCGGATGCTGGGCGGCGAGCGCATTGATCCGACGGATGCCGGAGGGCTTGAGCGTGGCAAGCGAGGTATTCATGGGCAGACGCATGGCGTTCCTTTCGTAAGGGTTGCACTAGGATAGCGCGGCGAGGCGCCGCCGGACGGTGTAACCTAAACGGAAACCAATCGGAAAGGAGGTGGCATGGAAACGACCGCACGCGGCGATGTACCAAAAGCACTGCATAACATCGCGTTTGTCAGTATTCCCGAGAGCGCCGATCTTGAGTTTTTGCTCTGGGACCTGCAGGATGCCATCGCCGCCTATGCTCAGCTTTCTGGCACCGCGCTCCCCCGCCCGGTTGACTTGGAGGCGGATGATGCCGGCAGCGTTGTGGACGGCATTGTATTCGCTGTTGAAGATGTGCTCGATGGCGAGGCGATGGCCGTCGTTGAACGGGCGCTCGAATGTGTTGAAGGCGCAGGAACACGCGTCTATGTGGTTGTTCAAGCCGACTGTAGGAGTTCCGAGCAGGCGCACACGGTCGTTGGCCATCTGCACGAAGTGTGCGAGCGTCGAGGACTGTCGTGGTGTGGAGGCGTCATCGTCTGCACCGGCAGCGGCATAGCGGCGCTTCGCCGCTCCCCACGCATGGGCCTCTTGCGCCGGCCGTTTTCGGAGGCCCTGGACAAGCTCGTAGGTGCCGTGCGCATGGGTTGCTCGGTTGAGCATGCGCAGCGACTTGGCGGCGGCAATGCCGAAAGCGTCGATGCCGACGGCATGGTGCGCGCCAAGCCCGCGCTGCCTGCACCGATCTGGCATGCCATCATGAAACGCCTCGGCACCCGCGCCCAACCAGATATCTAAATTACAGAGCGCCCCAATCAACGACATCGCGCCAGCGCTCGACAAGGCGTTCCAGACGCCACGCCGCATTGGCGGGACTTGTCGACGGCAGAACGATGGCCGGCAGCCCGGTGCGTTCTTGTAGATAGCGCTTGTAGAGCCGGCCAGCTGTACCACCGTTGCATATCACCTGCTCAATGGGAGCTGTGCCGGTAATGCGCTCGGCATGCGCCGGAACGACGTTTTTGATGCTCGCGTCGCTTGAGCCCTTGATGTCACAGCTCTCGATCACGTCCCACAGGGCCACGCCGCCGTTCAGAAGCATAGCCCGCTTGGCGGCAATCGAGGCATCGAGCGTCGCGGGCTCACCACTTGCCAAAGGATTGCCCTCGTTGGGCGGCACGGGCACACCGAGGCACGCGGCCATCACGCGCCAAAAGCGGTTCTGCGGATTGCCGTAGTAGAAGGCATTGGCGCGCGAGAGCACCGAGGGAAACGACCCCAGCACCAAAACGCGCGAGTGCTCGTCAAACACGGGCTCAAACCCATGCTCAATATGTTGATAGCCCTCGTCCGGCGCGGCCACGAGCTATGCCCTCAGCAGATAGCGCACCTCGTAGGGCGCAAGTTCAAGGGAGCCCGTCAGCTCGACCGTGGGCGCATCGTCGGCAAGCAGGTCGACGAAGGGGCCGCTGAGTTCGCCGGCTCCAAAGGTGTAGGGCTCGTTCACGGCATTGACCGCCACGAGCACCGTCGCGTCGTCGCAGGCGCGCTCGAACAGCAACTGCTTGTTCTGGATCGCCACGTTGCGATAGGCACCGTAGTTGAGGGCACGGGCCGCCGCGTCGTTTGCCGAGCGTAGGTGCGCCAGCTGCTCGATGAAGGCCGTCAGTTCGTTGGGCGCAGGCTCATCGAGCGCAGGTCGCAGCGCCCAGTCGCCATCGGGGCCGCCCTTTTCGCCAGTAATCCCCCACTCGCTACCGTAGTAGACGCACGGAATGCCCGGCATACCAAAGAGTATGCTGTAGGCGGGGCGCAGGCAGGACTTGTCGGTGAGGATGCTTGCCAGGCGCGGCACGTCGTGGTTGTCGACAAACGACAGCAGATGCTTCCCGCGATAAATGCACCACGGGTCACCGCCAAACTGGCGATGAAGCGAGTGGGCAATCTCGAACATGTTGACCGAGTTAAAGCTAGAGTACAGGCCCTTGTAGCACTCGTAGTTGGTGCAGGAGTCGAGCATCTCGTCGTTGACGATCTGGTTGTAATCGCCGTGGAGCGTCTCGCCAATCAGCACAAAGTCGGGCTTGAGCCCACGGGTAAAAGTATGCAGGCGGCGCATAAAATCGCGATCGAGCATATAGGCGACGTCCAGGCGCAGACCGTCGACGCCAAAGACTTCGGTCCAGCGACGCACGGACTCAAGCAGGTAATCGACCACGGCGGGGTTTTGCAGGTTGAGCTTCACAAGCTCAAAATGGCCCTCCCAGCCCTCGTACCAAAAGCCGTCGCCGTAGCACGAGTCACCGTCAAAGCTGATGTGGAACCAGTCCTTGTACGGCGAATCCCACTTGCGCTCCTGCACATCGCGGAAGGCCCAAAAGCCGCGACCGACGTGGTTGAAGACAGCATCGAGCACCACGCGGATGCCATGGGCGTGCAGCGTCTCGCACACGGCGGCAAAGTCGGCGTCCCCACCCAGGCGACGGTCTATATGGCGCAGGCTGCGTGTATCGTAGCCGTGACTATCGGACTCGAGCGGCGGGTTGATGAGCACAGCGCCAACGCCGAGTTCCTGCAGGTAGTCGGCCCACTGGGCAATCTTCATGATGGGCGCATCGGGGTTGGGCGCGGCGTTGGCAGCCTGGGCGAGCTCATCCTCGGCAACGGGCGCGGCGTTTTCGCGCGGAGCTCCACAAAAGCCCAGCGGATAGATTTGATAGAACGTCGTCTCGTATGCCCACATAGCAACCTCCCGGTAAGCGCAACACAACGACATCCATTGTATGCCCGGCTTGTATCCTCTTCCCCAAAATAAGTTGCGGTGGAATAGTTCCTGCTTGGGCCTTCAGAGGCCTTAAACAGGAACTATTCCACCGCAACTGATGAGGAAACGTGATTAGGCGACGGGTTTGGCGCGGCGAATGGCCGGGAACATCACCGTGATAGCGAGGATAACGCCCACGACGGCAATCGCCCCGCCCGCGAAGCCGATCCAGGAGATACCGGGGCCCGAAACCACGGCTCCGCCGATCGCGGTACCCGTGCCGATACCGAGGTTGAACAGGCCCGAGAAGATCGACATGGCGACGGCCGACGAGTCCGCCGGCGTGTGCTTGATGAGCTCGGCCTGAAACGCCACGTTAAAGGCCGTGGCGCAGCAACCCCACAGTGCGCAGACGGCAAGCACTGTCGCGAGCGACGATGCGGCCGGCCCCATGAGCAGCAGGGCCACCGGCACGCCGGAGAGCGTGATAGCCAAGAACGGGAAGCGATGCCCATCGAACAGGCGGCCGAACAGCCAGCTTCCGAGCAAACCAGAGCAGCCAAACGCCGTCAGCGTCATGGTAATGGCGCCCGCATCGACGTGCGCGACCTGCGCCAGGAAGGGCTCGATATAGCTGTAGCTTGCGTAATAGCCGGTCGCCATGAAGACCGTGACTGCGTAGAGCGCGATGAGGAGCGGGTTCTTGAGCAGCTCGGGCAGCTGTTTGACGGTAAAGCGCTCACCCGCCGGCATGGCCGGGAACACCGCTGCCTGGTAGACGGCCGCGATGGCTGAGAGGCCCCCGACCACGGCAAACGTCATGCGCCAGCCCACGGCCAAGCCAATGGCGCGACCGAGAGGCAGGCCGAAGATCTGTGCGATGGAAGAGCCCGTAGCGATCATGCTGATGGCGAGCGCCCCGTGGCGTGTGTCAACCAGGCGCGACGCCATGATCGAGGCGACCGACCAGAACACGGCGTGCGCGCAGGCAACCACCAGGCGCGCGCAGACTAAGATGGGATAGGTCGGTGCCAAGGCGGACAGAAACTGGCCCAGCGAGAACACGGCGAGCACGCCCAGCAGCATCCGCTTGAACTCGAAGCGCGAGGCAAACACCATGAGCGGCAACGACAGCAGCATGACGCCCCAGGCATAGACCGAGATCATGATGCCAGCTTGGGCCTCGGTGAGCGAGAACGACGCGGCGATATCAGTCAAAAGGCCGATGGGCATAAACTCCGACGTGTTGAACACGAACGCACAGCAGGTGAGCCCGATGAGCGGGAGCCACTGCCTGAGCGTGATGCCGTCTTGCCTTGCCTGACTCATATATAACGTCTCCAATCATTTTGAGTGGAGGCGATTATATAGCAACGGCCCCGCATCCGTCAGCAACAGATGCAGGGCCGAAAACAATTCGATACACAAAGGTTGCGCCGTCAATAAATAACTAAGCCAGCCCCAGCAATATGCCCGCCGAATGCACGACAAACGCCACGATCCAGGCGACCGTCACTTGAAACGCGAACACGGCAACGGCGTAGCGCGCGCCCAGCTCGCTCTTGACGGCGCCGATGGCTGCCACACAGGGCGGGTACAGCAGCGTAAAGACCAGGAACACATAGGCAGTGAACGGCGAAAACATGGTCGACAGTGCCGCGGGCGAGGTCGCGCCCAAAAGCACCGTGAGGGTCGAGATGACACTCTCCTTGGCAATAAGTCCGGTGACGAGCGCCGTGGATGCACGCCAGTCGCCAAACCCAAGCGGCGCCAGCGCCGGCGCAATGATGCTGCCGAGGCCCGCAAGTAGACTCTGCGACTGATCGGCGACCACATTAAAGCGGATGTCGAACGTCTGCAGGAACCAGATGACCACGGTCGCGGCAAAGATAATGGTAAAGGCCTTGGTAATAAAGTCTTTGGCCTTATCCCATGCCAGCATCACTGTCGTCTTGACGCTCGGCAGGCGGTAATTGGGCAGCTCCATGATAAACGGCACCGGGTCGCCCTTAAATACCGTGCGGTTGAGCACCAAGGCCGCGATGCAACCGACCGCAATGCCAATCAGATAGAGCGAGACCATGGCGGGGATCGTCGCCTGCGGGAAAAACGCCCCGCACAGCAGGCCATAGACCGGCAACTTGGCCGAGCAGCTCATGAACGGCGTGAGCATGACCGTCATCTTGCGGTCGTGCTCGGATGGGAGCGTACGGGTCGACATGATAGCCGGCACGGTGCAGCCAAAACCGACGAGCATGGGCACAAAGCTGCGGCCCGACAGGCCAAAGCGACGCAACACCTTATCCATGACAAAGGCGACGCGCGCCATGTAGCCCGAGTCCTCCAGAATGGAGAGGAACAAAAAGAGCACGACGATAATCGGCAGGAAGGTCAACACACTGCCTACGCCCGTAAGCACGCCGTCGACAGCCAGCGAGCGCACCACGTCGTTGGTGCCGAACGCCTTGAGACCCGCATCGGCCGAGGCGACGATGGCAGCGATGCCGTCCTCCATGAGTCCCTGCAACGCCGCGCCGATCACGCCAAACGTCAGCCAAAAGACGAGGCCCATGATCACCAGGAACGCCGGAATGGCTGTGTAACGACCTGTCAGGATGCGGTCAATCTTGACGGAGCGCACATGCTCGCGGCTCTCATGAGGCTTAACGACGCAACGCCCACACACGTCGCCGATAAAGCTAAAGCGCATATCGGCCAGCGCGGACAGGCGGTCGGTGCCGGCCTCGCCCTCCATCTGGGTAATGATGTGCTCGATAGCGTCGAGCTCGTTTCGATCCAGATGAAGCGCCTCGGTCACCAGCTCGTCGCCCTCAACCAGCTTGGTCGCCGCAAAACGCACGGGAATGTGCGCCGTCGCGGCATGGTCCTCGATAAGGTTGGCAATGCCGTGAATGCAGCGATGCAGCGCACCGCCGTCTGGGCCATCGGGCGCGCAGAAGTCCAGGCGACCGGGGCGCTCGCGAAAGCGCGCCACATGCAGGGCATGATCAACCAACTCGCCGATGCCCTCGTTGCGGGCGGCGCTAATAGGCACGACCGGCACGCCCAGCAGGCTCTCGAGCAGGTTGACATCCACGGCGCCGCCGTTGGCCGTCACCTCGTCCATCATGTTGAGCGCGATGACCATAGGGCGGTCGAGCTCCATGAGCTGCAGCGTCAGGTACAGATTGCGCTCAATGTTGGTGGCGTCGATGATGTCGATGATGGCGTCGGGGTTTTCGTCCAAAATGAATTGGCGGCTGACGATCTCTTCGCCTGTGTACGGCGACAGGGAGTAAATGCCGGGCAGGTCGGTAACGCTCGCCTCGGGATGGTTGCGGATGGTGCCATCTTTGCGGTCGACCGTCACGCCGGGAAAGTTACCAACGTGCTGGTTGGAGCCCGTCAGCTGGTTGAACAGCGTGGTCTTACCGCAGTTTTGGTTGCCGGCGAGGGCAAAATGAAGCGGTGCGCCCTCGGGCACGGCCGTTTTTGCCGCACGGGGCGAATACGTCCCCTCGCCGAGTGCCGGGTGCTCCGTCGTGCCGATTGCGGCGTTAGCGCGCGGACCCGTATCGGTGTCGTGAACACCCACGAGCTCAATCCGTGCGGCATCGTCCTTGCGCAGCGTCAACTCGTAGCCACGCAGGCGAATCTCGAGCGGGTCGCCCATGGGGGCGTACTTCATCATGGTAACTTCGGTGCCCGGTGTTAGGCCCATGTCCAAAATATGTTGTCGGAGTGCCTGGTCGTCCGATGTCACCGATGCGACAACGGCGTCCTTTCCAATCTCGAGCGTATCGAGCTTCACGTCCGTGTTCCTCCCCCGGCGCCCACAGGGCGTTGCATTTTGTTTACCATGGCTAACCGTTTGCCATGGCTAACCAATTGTAACCATGCATGATAGCGCGAACACACAACGATGTTCAATCGACAGATCGGTGCAATGGGGACAGATCGCTTTGCCCAATAGATGCGATGCGGAACAACCAGGCGCGGGAGGGGGTTCCGGGACACGGTTTCCCAGACGGCACCCTTTCGGAAACCGCACTCCACTATTCAGGCGAATTCCGGGATGCAGTTTCCCGATGGGAGCTCCTGGGGAAACTGCATCCCACTCCGAAGCGTCAAAACGGGATGCGCTTTCCGGTTGAGGCCTCTAGCGGAAACTGCGTCCCGGAATCTGCAGCAGAAACGGGACGCAGTTTCCGAACGGAGAGCACAGCAATGTTGCGCAACAACGGACGAGCGTTCGCCCTTAGCATGAGGACAGAAGGAAATGCGCCCGGTATTCGCGCGGGCACCGATCGAGGGGAGTCTGCACATGTTCTGCCGAAATTGCGGGTCGAAGGTCGAGGACGGGACCAGGTTCTGCCCCGTGTGCGGCGAGCCCATTGCCGCCGAATATGAAGCCCCGGCCGAATCGCAGAGCGACTATCAACCCGCCCCGGCAGCCGAGGCGCAGCCGACGGCACCGGCGCCGGCGAAGGCCAAGCGCTCAAAGAGGCCCCTCGCGATCGCGGCCGTCGTGATCGCATTGCTCGCTGCGGGCGGCGGTGCCGGCTACTACTTCGGCGTCTACGCCCCCGAGCAGGCTCGACAGGCGGCCGAACAGGAGGCGCTCGCGGCAAAGCACGCCGTGCGCTTTAGCGTCTCGGCCCAGGGCTGGGACACCTCGGCGGGAGCGAGCAGGCTGCCGGTTCATATTACAGGCAAGGAAGACCGCGGCAAGAAGGTCGACGCCGTGCGCTACGTGGACAGCGACGGCGAGGGCGTCGAGCTCCGGCGCGGAAGCTACAAGGTCGAGGTCGCCGCCTCCCCTATCGCCGGCGACGGCACGATCTACGCTGTCCCCGCCGACAAGCTCAACATCAAGTTGGGCGAAAAGGCCGCCGAGAAGAAGACCATTGACGCGGGCGACGTGGCGCTGGAGCCGATCGAGGCGCCCGAAGTGACCGACGACCAGATCGCCGCGGCAAAGAAGTACGCCGAGGAGGACGAGGGCGCCAAGAAGGCCGGCTTCAATATTGACGCCGAGGCGCTCGCGACCGCCGCGACCAAGCGCCGCGACGACGCCGTGGCGGCAAAGCAAGCCGAGGAGGAAGCAAGGCGCCAGGCGGAGGAAGAGGCGAGGAAGACCGAGGAGGCAAAACGGGTAAGGACCATCGAAACCGATTACTTCACTATGGTCCTTCCCGACTGGTTCCCCATCGATCAGTTTACGGTTCAAACAACCGACCATGCAGACCAGGGGGATGGGATGGGTGCATATACCATGGTCCTAGTAACCGCAAAAGATAGCTTTTATCCAAACGGGAAAAACAACCCAAACTTATGTCCAAACTTCGGCATCTGTGCTGACACAAATGGCCTGCCCGGTGTTGGATGCGCTTTTTATAAGGAGCTCGGCGATACACAGGGCCATACAGTTCGAGTCTGGGGCGGGTCATATGGCGAGTGGAACGGAAAGACAATCGACGATAGGCCATTCGGAATGAGCGGCGATGATTACGCCAACCTCCTCGCATCCTGCATAACGCTGAAATAGCAGCCTGCCACCACCCAAAATAATCAGCTCTCCTCCGTCCCCGGTGGATCAAAGCAAAGTTGCGGCGGAATAGCTCCTGGCCGTGGCTTTAACCAGCCAAAACAGGAGCCATTTCACCGCAACTGCAAAAACCCGTGCAGGCAACCGTGGTCACCTGCACGGGTTTGGTGGGCACTCACAAAGGCACGTTAAGAGGCCCACATAAGATATGGATTACCGAACGGCACCGGCATGCGATGCCTCAGTCGGCGTACCAAGCGATGAAGCTTGCCGCAGTCCTAGACAATCGGCGCAATGCCGGCAAAGTGCAGATACAGCGAAATGATTGCCACGACAATGACCACCGCTGCGATCAGCTTGTCGTGCAGATGCGGAAGCACCGGCTTACCGCGGCCTCGCTCACCCAGCATATAGACGGGAATGGCCGGAGCAAAAAGAATCGTCGTGATCATAACGCCCTGGAGACCAGTCGACCACACCAGGAACAATGTGTAGATGAAGCCGAGTGTACCGAAGAAGCGGGCTTTGCCGACGCTTGGCGCATGCGGCCCGTCCAGATGCTCGTTCTTCCAGCCAATCACCATGTAGTAGGCTGCCGAGCACACGTACGGAACCAGAATCGTGTTGACCGCGCAGCTATAGAAGAACTGGTAGGTGCTCGCCGCCACATACGACACAATCAAGAAGAGCTGCGTGATACCGGAGCTCACGAGAACCGTTACCACCGGGGCGTCGTGCTTGTTCGTCTTGGCAAACGCCAGAGGGAAGGATCCCTGGCGCGCTGCCTCGAACGGCGTCTCGGATGCAATGATGACATAGCCCAGCATCGCGCCGACCAGCGAGAGAATAACGCCAAGGTTTACGATGGCAGCCCCAACAGGACCGATTGCGCGCTCAAGAATTCCCGCCATAGAAGGCGTTGCGAGCTGTGCCATCTCCTCGCGCGGCATAATGCCAAGCGACAGCATCGAGATAATCAGATACAGCGTGAACACGGCAGCAAATCCGAGTGCCGTCGAGCGACCTACGTCGCGCACATACTTTGCACGGCCCGAGATGACGACGGCACCCTCGATGCCCGTGAAGACCCAAACAAGGGCAATCATGGTCGAGACAACCTGCTCGCCAAAGCCAGGACCCGCCGGCTCTCCCCAGAAGTTGTCCATAAAGATATCGACGTTGAACTTACCCAGGAGCACAATGCTCAGCACAAAGAGTCCCAGCGGCACCAGCTTCGCCAAGGTGACGATCGTGTTAATGCCCGCGGCCTCTTTAACGCCACGAAGCACAAGCGCGGTAAGGAACCATAGAAATACGCTGGCGCAGATGATGGAAAGCAGATTGTTGCCCGCACCAAACGCGGGAAAGAAATAGCCCAGTGCGCTAAACAGCAAGAGAGCAAAGCTCACGTTGGAAAGGCATGCGCTGATCCAGTAGCCCCAGGCGGAGTTGAAACCAATGTAATCACCAAAGCCTGCCGCAGCGTATGCATAGATGCCGCCGGTTAAGTCGGGACGAGCCTGAGATAGACCGTTGAACACCATCATCAACGCAAAGACGCCTATAAAACAAATTCCCCACGAGACGATAACCGCACCGGTATTGGCTCCGCCCGCTGCCATATCGCCGGCGAGAGAAAAGATACCGCCACAAATACTGGCGGTAATGACCATCATGGTCAGACGAAAGAGGTCCAGACCATTGGGATCGATAATCTCATCGTTACAAGTTTTCGAGGCCATATACGTGCACCCCCTCAATCAAACGACCGCATAAAGATGGCCCGGACGTCCCGAATCGGGTGCCGGGCCATCGGTCAAGCGATCAATAAGCTAGTACAGCGACCACACTAGAAGCGCAGTGACAGGCAAGAAAGGCCACCGTCGACCTTGCGATACTCGGAGGTATCGACGACGAGCGTCTTGTAGCCCAGATCCTGCACGGCCTTGAGCACGGTCGGATAGCCCTCGGCAACGATGACCGTACCGTTGACCCAGATGCAGTTAGCGCCATAGGCCTCGTCCTCGGGCACGACAATCTTGTTGTACTGGGCAAAGTCGGGCTTATCGATGAACTCGCCGGAGACAAGCATGTTGTTGTCCTCGATGTAGTTGACGCCCGTCTTGAGGTGCAGGACCTCCTCCAGCGGAACCTCGGAACCCTCGAGGCCCCAGCCCTCGAGAATCTCGCAGAACTGGCGAATGCCCTCTTCATTGGTGCGAGCGGAGCGACCGACATAGAAATGATCGCCGACCATCATGACGTCGCCGCCGTCGAGCGTGCCGGGAGAAACAATGTGCTTGACATGCTCGTCGTCAAAGAAGCGACGGACGACCGGCTCGATCTCGTCCTTCTCGCCGTTGCGGCTGTCAGCACCGGGGTTGGTAATGATGGCGCCGCAGCGAGTGATGACGGCCGGGTCCTCGACGAAGCAGCTGTCGGGATACTGCTCGAGGGCAGGCAGCACCGACACGTCCACGCCACACTGCTCGAGCGCATGCTCATAATCGTAGTGCTCCTCAATGGCGCGCTCGTAGATAGGCTGGCCAAGCTCGGGTGCGCTCGTGATGCCATTGCTCAGGGACTTGCCGGGACGACGGATGATAACGTGGCTGAACTTGGTCATGATGATCCTCCTTGGATCTCCTAGCCGAGGGCGAACTTCCTTGTGTCCGCCCTCCTTTCGATGGCTTAATCATAGGGCGGTTTTCCTGTTTTGTATATTGTATACAATCATGAACGGTAGATATTTCTCGGTGAGCGTACTCTCACGTTTCGGCACGAAGTAGCATGATTTAACTGGTCGTTCTATAATTCAACTGAGCTATTCAAGTGAAATGTATTCAGTTTTAAAAATATACAGTTAAAGGATATACGTTCATGGAAACACTCAGAAGGCCCCTGAAGGACCACGTATACGACTACATTTCGAGCCGCATTGACGCCGGCGAGTTGTCCGCCGGCGACCGTTTGAGCGAGCAAGCGATCTGCGATGCCATGGGCGTGTCGCGCACGCCGGTTCGCGAAGCGCTCATCCAGCTGGCAAGCGATGGCTATCTGGACAACCTCCCCCGCCGCGGATTCCGTGTCCGCGGGTTCGATCAGCAAAACGCCGTTGAAGTCTTCGAGATCATGGGGCCGCTGGATGGGCAGGCAGCGTACCTCGCCTGCCCGAACCTAACCGACGATGACATTACGCAGCTTAAATTTCTCGTCGGCTCCATGGACCTTGCGATCCAAGGCGGTCTTATCCGAAAGTACGACGATATTCAGCGAGACTTTCACCTTACGTACTTCAACCGCTGCGGCAACGACCGTCTGCGCGACATGATCTCGCAACTCGAGCGCTGCTTTATCAAGCGCGATTACGAGACCGTCGACCAAGAGACGGCGTGCAAACTGCTCAATAAAGCCAACAGCGAACATGCCCATATTCTTGAGTTGTTCGAAGCACGAGATGCGACGGGCGTGCGCGACTACGTTCGCGATGTCCATTGGAACACAGAAAACGCCCAGTTCACCGTTTG
>CALBUZ010000015.1 GCA_937969105.1 uncultured Collinsella sp.
TGATAGTCCTCGGTAAATGACTCGGGCGGCTGCACTCCGCACAGCTCGACCATGGCAGGCAGCCAAAGGGTCGCAGGCAGCTCGCTCAGACACGATGCGCTTCTGGCAACGCCTACATTGTTCGAGACCTTCTTGACCCCTTTAATGAGTCCGCGCAACTCGTTGGGCAGCAGTTTAAGGCCGTCGTCGTCGAGCCATTCCCGCAGCTCGCAATCTGCCCAGCCGGCGCTCGGCGGTTCAGCCGCAGCATCGCGCTCGGCAATGCCGGCGTCGAACATAAACGTCAGTCCGGCCTTGCCCGTCCCGTCTAGAAGCTCGTCGTGGCGGATGCCCACAAGCTGCGCGCCAACCTGCAGCCCGTTGGTGAGCGTGACACGCTTGGCACACGGATAGGGGATATGCCCATCGGCATCGAGCAGGTGATAGCGCTTGGCAATCTCGCGTGCCTCGCTACGGGTCTCGGCGGCCTTAATCTTGAGCGAAATCTCCTGCAGCTGATCCCAGGTGTAGTCGTCAAGTGAACCGCGGATGCCGTCAAGGTAGTCGGGGATGCCAAAGCCATGGGTTGCCGCCCCGATAACGCCGAGCCCCGCAACGGCTGCGACAACGCCACCGATAATAAAGCGGCGGCGGGTCATGGCATCGTGCCGGGCCTGCTCCAGGATCTCTCGCGCGCGCTCGCCGGCGACGTCGACCTTAAGGTGTGTACCGGAGTCGATGCCGATTGCGGCGTCACTGCCCGCGCCTTCGCGGCCCTCGGATTCGGCATCGGTGAGGTATGCCGAGAGCACCTCGAGCATCTGCTGCTCGGTGGGACGATCGCACTGATCGACTGAGAGGCCCTTCATGATGATTTGGACGAGCATCGCCCTCGCAGCGCGGCTCGAGCGGTGCCGGCTTGGTCTTGGTCTTTACGAGATAGAACGAGCCGGTTGCAGCGGCGTCCGTCGACTCAAAGTCAAACGGTTTGCGACCGCTGTAGAGCTGGTACAGAATGCTCGAAAGCGCATAGACGTCGATCGCGGGCGAACGGCGAAGGGCCGCGATGCCTTCGATATCCTGCGTGAGCATCTCGGGCGCGGCGTATGCGGGCGTGGCAAAGCGCCAGATGTCGGCGCGCCGGGTGATCGTGTCGTTGCCGAGAGCCATGGTCGCGGAGCCCATGTCGATGAGGCAGGGGTCAAAGGAACAATCGGCAATCTGCTGCTCGAGCGTTCGGCTGGTGGTGCGGAACATGATATTGGCTGGCGACAGGTCGCGATGGATGACCGGATTCACGAGGCCCTGGGTCATCAAGAGCGCACGAAGCACGGCGTTTCCGACGGCGGCGACCATCTGGGTGGTCAGCCCGCCCGAGGCGTCGTGCGGAAGCAGGGGCAGCGCCTGCTTGAGTGAGGTGCCCTCGCCCCACTCCATGAGGATGAGAGGGTCATCCTCGCACGATCCGTAGCCATAGACGCGCGGAAATCCGCGCAGGTGCGAGACGGTGCACAGATGACGGTACTCCTCGAACAGCGCAGCGGTGTTGGCCAGGTGCGCTGCCGATTGCTCGGCGGAGCGGCCGGGGGCTTGGCCAGAAAGGATGGCGTTGTCCTTGAGTAGCTTGACGGCAAAGACCTCGCCGCTCGTGTTGGTCGCGCGTAGCACGTGCCCGATGTTGCCGTTGTTGCGGTGGGTCGTCTGGAGAATAAGCGTCATAAACCGACGCTTGGCGTCGTCCTCGGCGCTGGGGTCGACCGCCACGGCGGTATCGAACGTATCGAGACGGATGAGTTTGTCGCCATAGGTGCTATCGGTAGTATCCATGGCGTTCCTTTGTCTGGCATGGGTTGCCGCACGTATACGTTAGCAGTGCGGATATCGGTAAAGTACCATGATAGCCGCACTGCCCACGCATGCCGCTGAGCATTGTCGCTTACGACGCAGAAGGTAGAAGACGAAAGACGGACGGCGACCGTCTTTCGATCGCCGTCCGTGCTAGTCCACAATGACAAGGAATGTCGTGTAGAGACCCAGATGGAGCCTGTCGCTGTTTTCGATTTTCACCGGGGGATAGATCTTGCCGGGCTCGCGTTGGTCGCGCGGCGGCTCAATCACAATATCGCCGTCACCCGCGCCCGATTCGAGCACTGTGCCGTTGGTCGACCCAAGGCCCTGGGCGTACCAGCGTCCGCCTTCGAGCCAAATGCGGAGATGCTCGCGCGATGCATCAACGCCTACATCGGTGATGCTGGGCGAGGTTTTGGGCAGGGACCCAATTACCGTGCCGCGCGGATCGCGTGTGAGGGGATGGATTTGCATGTCGGCGCAGTTGTCGGCATGGGTTCTGAGCAGACCGAGGTTGGGGGCGACAGTGCGCGGCTGCTCCAGGCTGCTCATAAAGCCACGTCCGACGGTAGTTTCGGTGGTGCCAAAGTGCCCGCCCGTCTTGCTGTCGCAAAAGCGCTCGACGGTGGCCACGCCCTGAACGGGATCGGCGAGCGCCCCCGTTGCCACAAAGAGCATAAGGTAAAGCGTGCTTTTTTCGCGCACGGCATTGCCGTCAAAGTTGTCGATGCGATTGAGGGCATTTGCATATAGGCGGCTGTCCAGCTTGTAGCTGGCGAGAGCCGACATCATTTCGTTGGCGGCCGGACCGCGATAGTGCTCGGCGATTGCCCGATAGGCGGACTCGCCGCCGCCGAGCTTGCTGCAGATTGCCGAGGAAAGGTTGAGCGTGGTGACGGTAAAGTCGCTGTAGATGGAGGGCGCGCACTGGTCAGGCTTGCGATGGACGATGTAACGGGTGAGATACGAGCGGTTGGAAGAGCATTTCTCGAGCAGGGTACTGCCGAGATAAGAGTTTCCATTGATGAGCATTCGGGCGATCTCGAGATGTTTAAGACCGCCGAACGAGCGAATATCGTTATAGAGGACCGAGCAAGGCGTCTCTGCTGCCACGGATACCTCCTTTGATTGCTTCCTAGCCAATATGGCGATAGGAATTAATGGCCCCCGGTGGGCGACGTATTAAATGGCTGCGCAATATATAGCGTAACCAAAACAACATTATAGGCCACATGTTCGAAATTGCAGGAAGACCGAGAGATTTGGTTTGGACTGGACGGAAATCCCCCTCTGTCTTGATCTATAACAATTAGGACCGATTTTACTCGGTAATTGTTACAGATTGAGACGCTTGTGAACCGTGTCGACCGTTTGTCTCGATCTGTAACACGTAGAGGAAGATTCGCCCTGTAGATGTTACAGATTGAGACAATCAGCCGGGCCCACCTCGTCCACCCCGTCATCTGTGGTTTACGTGGGGGCATACGGAGTACGGGTATACTAACCCGCGGCGAATCTGCTCCATCGCTTAGAGCTGCTGCGTCTGGAC
>CALBUZ010000016.1 GCA_937969105.1 uncultured Collinsella sp.
AGCTCAATACGTTTAAGCATTACTTTAAGATTGGCGGCCTGCCGCTGGTCTGGCGCGTGCTGACGTATCAGCGCACCTACGGCGACAACCCACACCCTGATGACGTTCCGGTCGCACAGTAGGAGCGAGTGACTATGGCTAACCCCAAGATTTCCGTTGTCGTTCCCATCTATAAGGTGGAGGAGTGCCTGGCCTGGTGCCTGGACTCCCTGCTTGCGCAGGACATGCCCGATTGGGAAGGCGTGCTGGTCAACGATGGCTCGCCGGATGGCTCGCGCGATATTGCGGCTGCCTATTGCGAAAAGGACGCGCGCTTTACCCTGGTCGATAAGGAGAACGGTGGCCTGTCGAGTGCACGTAATGCCGGCATCGCTGCGTCCACGGCGCCTATCGTCGCGTTCTTGGATTCCGACGACCGCTTTACGCCCGATGCATGCCGCGTGATCGTCGATGCCTTTGAGCGCGAGGACTGCGACGTTTTGACCTTTGGCGCGAACCCGTATCCGCTGGAGGCGGGGTATCCGTGGCTTAACTATGTGCTGAGCCCGCGCGATGTGTCGTTTGAAGGCTATAGCTCCGATCTGCTGTTTAAGGAAGCATCTCGCCCCTTTGCATGGCGCACCGCCTGCAAGCGTGAGTTTTTGCTGGGCAACGGGATCGTGTTCGACGAAACCGTTAAGTATGGTGAGGACCAGGTCTTCGATTTTGCCGTGTACGGTCGTTCGCGCAAGACCGCGCTTATCTCGAACAAGCTGTATGACTACCGCGTGGCGCGCAAGGGTTCGCTCATGGACACCATGCGCTACGACGACGAGACACGTCTGCTGGAGCACGTGAAGATTTACTCCGCGGTGCTGGCTGACTGGCAGCGCGACGGTCTTGATGTCCAACATGCCGATGACCTGGCATATTTCCTCTGCGATCTTGTGCTGTACGATGCGCTCAGGCTTCTGGGTACGGGCTGCGGCAAGGTGTTTGCTGCCGTTGCCGCAGCGCTTGCCGTTTTGTGCCAGTTGGGAGCGAGCGGCGACGACGATTAGCGTGAGCTATGGTGCCGGGATATGGCGATGCATCGAGTTGTTTGCCATGCCCCGGTGTTCGTTTATGTTTGAATAACCGCTGCGGTAATGCGTCTGACGATCTACCGCAGACCGAGAAGAAGGAGCATCTTTTGGTTACGTTTGAGAACGATTATTCCTTTGGCGCTTGCCCGGAGGTTTTGGCAGCTTTGGTCGATACCAACATGGAGGCAATGAGCGGTTACGGTGAAGACCCCCATTGCGCCCGCGCCAAGGAACTGATTCGTCAGGCTTGCGAGGCGCCGGATGCCGACGAGGTTCTCC
>CALBUZ010000017.1 GCA_937969105.1 uncultured Collinsella sp.
ATCTTCGATGTTGCAGTGGAGGACTTTTGCTATGGCTCTTACGCTTGTTACCGAAGCTTCATTAATGTTTCTCTGGCGCTGCTCGTACATTTGGATTGAGCGGAGTGACACACCCGATTCGTATGCTAGGTCTTGTTGGGTTTTCTTAAGCTTCTTTCTTGCTAACGCAAGTTTGGTTTGCCTGGACGCTTTTTTCGCCATATCGCAGACGAGGCGAGCCACGCGTTCCTCCGAGGCTTCGTGCCAGGGATAGTACAGACTGCGCAGTGCGTCAAACGGAACGACATGCAGCAGGTCTTCGAAAGACTCTCCTAGGCGCCACTGAAGGTATGCCAATATCCAGCCTGTCCAATATTCCGGTGTCTTTTCGAATCGGTAGGTTCGATTTGGCATCGGCCTTGATTGGTAGCCCGACCTTTCGGCGATAAGCGCGAATAGCTCAACGCCCGATTTTCCCGATACGACCCATGCGTTGCCACGCTCAAACTCACGGGCTACGCCGCTCAGGCAAAAGAGTTCAGCGACCTCGGACCCTTCCGCTCCATAGTCGTTCACGGCATAGTCGAAGCAGTCGCCGAGGTTGTTCATTGCATCCTCGAGGTAGTAGACGGGGTATGTCCTACTCGGCCCACAATCCGTTAACTCTTGGATCATTTAAATCAATCCTCCCTGTCATTAAATCCCTAATGTAGACACCCTCAGAGTCGAATCCATTCACAGTTTCCAGGTACTTGCGCCGCGCGTTCTGCTCTCGCTTAAAGCGCTTGGGATAATACTCAGATCCCAACGCCTGCCTCCATTCGCGGAATCTGATTGCTGAAAACGCACGCTCACTCATAAGAGCGTATTGGATGCCCAAATCGCCCAAACGCATAATGAGTTGCAGTTGCCTAAGCGAGATCATGCCGTTAACGAACTGTCTTGCAAACGAAAAGTAGGAATCGTCGGCGCGATAACCTCGAATTACGTCATAGGGAGAAATATCAATCAGGCAGTTATCCAGCAGATAGCGAAGTCCTTCGCGCGCCAGCGGTGTCGAAACATTGAACTCCCTATTGTTAGCCAAAATCGCAAGCCAATTGAGAATTGAAAACTCCCCGGACTCCAAGTCCAAGACCGCAAGACCATCCATATCGAGCTCGTATCGATTCGCGATACCATCGGACTCAGTCCGGCATGCCCACTCCATTGCCATTTCCTCATGTGGCGTGCAATAAAACCCACACCCATAGTCATTGAATTGTCTGCATTTATCCAACGACGGATGCTCGACAACAACCTCCGACCCGTGCCAAAGCTCCATATCGACCTCCAAACAAAAATATCACCCCAGCGATAGTGTACCAATAACTATCACTGGGGTGATATAGATAGATGCAAACTATTGCCTGCCAAGAGCCCTTACTAAAGGCAGGCCTCGGCAATGCGGCGCTTGAGCTCGTCGATGCCGGTACCGGTTTGGGAGCTTGTGATGATCACGTTCTCGGCCGGGACGTTGAGCTGCTTTTTGATGGCTGCTGCCTGGCGGGCCTGCTGGGTGCGGCTGAGCTTGTCGGCCTTGGTGAGGCAGACGATAAAGTTGAACTCGTTGCCCTGCAGGTAGTCGATCATGTCATGGTCGAGCTTACTGGGATCGTGGCGAATGTCCACCAGCGACACGACCAGGTTAAAGCTGCGCTCGGAGTCGAAGAAGTCGCCGATAAGTTCTGCCCAGCGGTCACGCTCGGCCTTGGAACGGCGAGCGAAACCGTAGCCCGGCAGGTCCACAAAGTGCACGTCGTCGGCCTCGAAGAAATTGATATTGCTCGTTTTGCCCGGCGTGCTCGAAACCTTGACGAGGTTCTTGCGGCCGAAGAGCTTGTTCATGATGGAGGACTTGCCCACGTTGGAGCGGCCCACAAAGCTCACCTCGGGACAGGTGGACTCGGGGATCTGCGAAACCTTGCCATAGCTGGCGACGAACTTGGCAAGCTGGTAGTTAATGGAATCGGCCATGGACACTCCTTGGTCGTAGGTTTTTACAAAACGGGCGCGCTATTACGCGGCGGCGATACGACGAACGATGTCAAGCGTGATGCCGCTCGCGGTACGAGCGTACTCATCCAGATCGAACTCGCGCTCACAAAACGCGTCATATGCCTCGTCACAATTATCGCTGATAGCGCGCAGCACCAGGCAATCGACACCATTCTTGGCCGCGATGTGCGCAATTGCCGCGCCCTCCATCTCGACGCAATCGGCATGCGTGGCCTCAATCGCAGCGTTACGCATGGCGTCACCCGTAACAAAGCGGTCACCCGTGGCGATAGTGCCACACAGGAACTGCTTGGGGTCCTTCTTCGCAGAAGTCTCATCCGCCGAGGCATCCACAAATCCATGCTCGGCAAGCACGGCGGCGGCAACATCAGCCAACGCCGGCGTCGAGACAAACTCCTCGAGCCCCGGCGCGGACTCGGCGATGAGTGCCGTATCGGTATCCAGATAGCGCAGGCACTTGCCTATAACCACGTCGTTAATATGCAGTTTAGGGTTTAGGCCTCCCGCGATACCTGAAAACACAACGGCCTGCGGGGCGTATTTGCTGATGAGATGCTGCGTTGCGGCAGCGGCGTTCACGGTCCCCATGCCTGCCGTCGTGGCGACTACTGTCAGACCCGAAAGCCCACCGTTCACAACGGTCAAGCCCGCCTCCTGCGACTCATGCGTGCCACTCAGCTCTTCCTTAATCTGCGCAACCTCTTTTTCGAGTGCGCCTATGATCGCGATGGTTGCCATGCCATCCCCCAAATCCGTGCAAATTGCTTATCCACGGTATGGTACCAGCATTTTGACTCAACCGTGTCTGCACCAAGCCGTTAGGCCAGTACAGCTCGGATATCATAAAGGGGCAAAAATGGCTTGTTAGCCGATGGCCGACCTGAGCTCCGCACGGCGCTTTTTCATGCCGGTCATAACGGCATTGCGCAGCTCGGGCATGCGCGCGGTATCCATCTGGGGCACGCCCTCGAGCTTATAGGGAATGCCCAGTTGCTCGTACTTGACGACACCCATCGTGTGATATGGCAGCATTTCCAGGCCCACCACGTTGTGCCATGGAGCGATGAGGCGACCGAGCTTCTCGCACTCCTCCACCGTGTCGGTAATGCCCGGCACAACCACGTGGCGGATAACGACCTTGATCTTGCGACGGGCAAGCTCATCGCCAAACGCCAGGATACGTGCAGGATCGCAGCCGGTCAGCTTTTTATGCTCAGCCGGATCGGCATGCTTGATGTCGAGCAGCACCATGTCGGTCTCGTTGAGAACGGCATCGAACTTCTCGGGATGCTGAGGGTCGAAGGCGTAGCCACAGCTATCCAGGCAGGTATGTACACGACCATCGGGGTTGTTGTGCATTGCACGGAACAGGTCGGCCAAAAACTCGGGCTGCAGAAGTGGCTCGCCGCCCGAAACCGTAATTCCGCCGCTGCGGTAAAACTCATGGTTACTCTGGAACTCGTCCATAAGGTGCTCGACGGTCACCATCGTGCCGCCGTTAACCGACCAGGTATCGGGGTTGTGGCAATACGCACAGCGCATGGGGCAGCCTTGGACAAACACTACGAAGCGGATGCCGGGCCCATCGACCGTACCCATCGTTTCAATCGAATGTACGCGGCCCAGGGCAAACGCAGAGTCCTCAGGACGAGCGTCCACACCCTCAAGCGTCATTTCTGCCATTCGCGCTACCTTGCCTCTCCTTGGATGCAACCAATTAAAATGCCAGAGCCATTCTAGCCCATGCGTTTGCGTTTAAACGTCTCGGACTAGAACGGCACGTTTTAATCTATCCCCCATCACCATGGTTGGGGTCTACGTCGAGATGTCAGGCTGAAGAACGCTCGCCTGCGGCCTTTATGCCTTAAGCGTGAGCACCGCACCGAAGGCGGTCGGGCCACAGTGGCTCGAGATGACGCCGCCGACTTGAGTCCAGGTAACGTCCTTAAAGCCCAGGTCATGCGCATAGACTTCCATGTCATCGCGCAGCTCCTGGGAAAGGCCCACCGAATACGCCAGGCCAATGTGCGAGTAGTCAATCTCGCCCTTCGCAACCATGTGGTCAATGAAGGCGCGGGCGCACTTGAGCATAGAACCGCGGAACTTCTTGGTCGCCACGAACTTACCGCCCGTCACCTCAATGCAGGGCTTAATCTTGAGCAGATGGGCGCCCAGGAACGCGACGTTGGACAAGCGACCGCCCGCCTTAAGGAAGGCAAGGTCCGTAGGAACAAAACCCAGCAGCACACGGTCCATGACGGAGTTCGTAAATGCAAAGATCTCGTCGACGGTGGCATCGGGGTGAGCCTCGATGTATTTGGCGGTCTCGACGACAACGAGCGACTGGCCCACCGAGACAAAGCGCGTGTCCATGGAGAACACGTAGTCGCGACCCTTGGCGGCGATCTTCGATGATTGATGGGAGCAGGTCGTTGCCTCGGAATACGCGAGATGCAGAATAGTCGCGTCGGGCTGCTCGGCATGGATACGGTCATATACGTGCGCAAAATCCGCAGGCGCACAGCCGCTGGTCTTGGGCATCACGCCAAACTCGTTGCAGCGCGAATAAATCTCGAGCGGATCGATCGAGCCGTCCTCGACGGTCTCGTCACCAATCGTGACATGCATGGGCACGCGCACGATGCCGTAGCGCTCGCAAAGCTCCGGCGTCACATCCGACCCAGACTCAACCACGATTACGTACTTGCCCATTATTATCACGACCCATCTCAACATTGGCTTTTCAATACATGGCACGCACCGCCGCACTGTTGCACAACAGCGTCCAAGCGCCAAAGAGACGCCGCCCCTTGCACACAACAAAGGACAGCGTCTCCTTGGAAAACTCCGTGCTTATCTAGGATTCCATACGGTTTATTAAGGAGGGTTACTTATTCCGCAAACGGTCGCTATATGCGGTAAGCGGCAGTTGGCCGCGACAACTGCGACACATTCCGTCCAGTAAATCCAATCGTGCTCCACGCACGGTTAATGCGCGAGGCGGTAGAAATTCATCGATGCCGCACCCTCGGCGTGCAGCTCCATCGCCGGAACCGCCGGCGAATAGGTACGGCTCGTAAGTGCCGCCTCGCCGCCATTTGCAAAAATCTCGACCATCGTAGTGTCCGAAAGCACGCGTAGGTCGCGAAGCTCGCCGAGCTCAATCAACCTCTGGTCGCGCCCATAGCCTTCGTCACCCATATCGAGGGTAAGCATCCCGTCCGTATAACGCACAAAGACACCCTTGCGGATTTCGAGCTCGACCATCTTGGCGCCCTCGCAGGAAACCACAAGATCAAACAGGCGGCCCGGCTCCTCAACGGTTTCACCGCCTGTCGCGCGAACGCAGTCGCCGCGCATCCTCTCAATCTCGTGCGCCGGCTGCTGGCAGAGCTTACCATCGCGCATGCTCAGCTCTCGCGGCACCGTCAACGCGCACTGCCACCCGCGCGCCACCGTCGGGTTTTCCGCCGTCGCATCGGGGCAGCCCGACCATCCGATCATCAAACGCCGGCCTGCAGCATCCTCAAAGGACTGCGGAGCATAGAAATCAAAACCGGCATCGACCATCGGGGGCATGCCCTGCCCGGTGATCTTAAAACTCGGCGCCTCCCAATCGGCCTCGATAGGGAACCACACGCACTGATGCGGATTGCGGTAACGCCAACCATCGGCAGGCACACCCTGCGGACAGCAAACGAGAATAAGCTCGCCATCAAGCTCAAACAGATCAGGGCACTCCCACATAAAGCCAAACTTCTCGCCCAGCTCAATGCGCGTCGCATAGCTCCAGACCCCTAAATCACGCGAAGTATAGACAAGCGCGCAGCCACGGTCGTCTTTCGTACGAGCGCCCAGAACCATGTAGTAGATACCATCGTGCTCAAGGATCTTGGGGTCGCGCACGTGCGTACCGATATCGTCGGGGTAATCGACTGGTCCAACAGCCATGCGCTTCTCGCCCAATTCGTCGGGATTCTCGGCAACCATATGAATCTGGTTTTGCTCACGGCCCGTCAACACGTAGTCGTAATCATCGCGGTCAAAATGCTTGACGTTGCCGGTATAGAAGTAGTGAATCTTGCCATCACGTACAAAGGCAGAACCAGAATACGCTCCGCTCGAATCCAAATCGGAATCGGGGAACAGCACGGGGCCGTGATTCTCGTACGTCACAAAATCCTTTGTCGTCAGATGGTTCCAAAGCACTGGACCGCCATGCGCAGCATCGAACGGATCGTATTGATGATAGATGTGATACGTATCACCAATCTGAACCAAACCGTTGGGGTCGTTGAGCCAGCCAAGCTCAGGCTCCACATGGAACAGAAGCCTATCGGGGTCGGACGCGATGCGAGCCGCCGTCTCATCCTGTCCGACACGCCACTGCTCATAGTCCGCGCGTGTCACCTTGTTTTTTTGATTTAACATCGCCGTTGACTTTCTCGTCTATGGGGAAGGACGCTCGACTCACACGAGTCGAACGCCCTTCCTCAAATGGACTTATCCTCAGATTACACTGAACGGCTCAACTAGAAGCTAACGTCGAAGCCAGCGCCAGCGCCCTCTTCATCGGTGGTCGGCACGCCCTTTGCCTTGTTGTAGGCAAAGATCAAGACGATCGGCACGATAAAGGCGATGAGATTGCCAGCCACATACCACACGAGGGTCTCGGGCGTGACGATGAGCAGGCCAAGCACGCCGGTCAGACCCTGACCGATAGCGCGCACCTCAAAGAGCTTGACGAAGGCACCGCCGCAGCCTGCACCGATGCATGCGCAGATGAACGGAATGATCGAATAGCGCATGTTTGCAGCAAAGATAGCGGGCTCGGAGATTCCGACCAGCGTCGGGATAAAGGACGACATGCAGATGTTACGCTCTTTGGAGTGCTTCTTGTGAATGAGGTACATACCGATGGCGCCGCCGCCCTGGGCGATGATGGAAACCGACCAGATGGCCTGGATGTAGTTGAAGCCAGTCGTGGCAACAAGGTTTGCCTCGATACCCTGGATGAACTGATGCGTACCGGTAACGACGAGCGGCTGCAGGAACGCGGCGAAGACAAAGGCACCAAAGACGCCCATCCTGTTGTACAGGATATCGATTACGCCGGCGAGGACGTCACCGATCAGGTTGCCGAGCGGGCCGAACACGGTGAACAGGGCAACGTTAGCAAGAATCAGGGTAACGGTCGGGACAAAGACGAACGAAACGACCTCGGGGATGTACTTCTGGGCAATCTTCTCGACCTTAGCCATAAACCAGGCAGTCAGGATTGCGGGGAACACACCGCCCTGGAAAGCAACCATGGGAATGGATAGCGGACCGAAGTTCCAGTACTCAGCACCCGTCGGGTCCATAACGAACGTGTTGCGGTTCATAAGGCTCGGGTGAACCATGACGATACCGACGAGGATGCCCAGGATCGGGTTACCGCCAAAACGCTTGACTGCGCTGTACATAACCAGGACAGGCAGGTAGTCGAACGTGGTGGCGATAATGGCAAAGAAGCTTGCGAGGTTCTTGAGGAACTCGCTGTGATCGGCGAGGCTACCTTCCATGCCAAAGAGGCCGTTGGCAACGATCAGCGACTTAAGGCCGATGATGATAGCAGCGCCGACGAAAGCGGGAATGATGGGGATAAAGATGTCCGAGAATACCTTGAGGACCGAGAAGAACTTGCCCTTCTTGTCCGCCTCGGCGCCCTTGACCTCGGAAGCGCTGATCTCCTTGACGCCCGTCAGAGCCATAAAGGCGTCGTAAACCTTGTTGACGGTACCGGTACCAAAGATGATCATGAGCTGGCCGCTGTTGTACAGCACGCCCTTGACGCCATCGATGCTCTCGAGCTCGGCCTTGTTGTATTTGCTCGTATCCTTGAGCACCAGACGCAGACGGGTCACGCAATGCGTGGCGCCCTCGATGTTCTCCAGTCCGCCGACGTTGTCGACGACTTGCTGGGACACTGCCTTGTAGTCCATGTTCCTCTCCATTCCTTTTCTAAATCATAAAACGGTTCGTTGCCGCTACAGAGACGCGATCGTTGCGTTTGCGCACTTGAGCGCACCGTCGGTGACGGTAAGCGCCACACCCTGGCCCTGCTTGTTGCAGAAGCGAGCGTTGAGCGCAACGTCATCGACAAAGATGGTCGCGATGTCGTCGTCGACGACCAGACGCACATGGTGAGTGCCCTCGCCCTTAAAGAACAACGGACGCTCGAGGCCCATGTTGTTGACCTGGAACCACGGGTACTGGGGAGCCGGCGTGAACTCGAGCTTGCCCTCGCGCAGGTTGGCGCGGAACTCATAGGCAAGACCGGTCTCGGCGTCCTCGGCGAACTTGACCGAGAAGCCGGCAGCGTTACCGCCGAGCTCAATGTCGGCATCGAGCAAGTAGGTGGAGCCGGCATCCGCGGCGAGCACCTGCTCGACCTTGCCCGACTCGCAGGAAAGCTCAAAGGTCTCGACTGCCTTAGCCTCGCCAAAGGCGCCAAGCATGCTGTCGGGGAGCTTGGTGCCGAGCGTTCCGTCGGCACGCTGAACGATCTCGAGGGGCATAAAGGTGCCACCCCATAGGTAAGAGCTGGGGTCGCCGCCCTCGTCACGCGTAGGAACCCAACCAAAGAGAACGCGACGCTCGCCATCGAATGCGGTGCGAGCGGCGTAGTACGCGCGGCCGTCGAAGGAGTCGTCAGCGGGGGTAATCCAAGGACCGTTGATGGACTTGGACATGCGGTAACGGGTCTTGTTGCCGTCGCTGTACTCGGAAAAGACGAGGTACCACCAGTCGCCCATCTTAAAGAGATCAGGCATCTCAAACATGGTGTACAGGCCCGGGTTCCACCAGTCGCCCTGGAACTCCCAGTTGGTCAGATCCTTGGAGGTGAACTTGACCAGGCGGCCGGTCATCAGACGCTTGTCCTCGCCCACACGCGTGCCGAGGATGAGCATGTACTCTTCGTTCTCCTCATCCCAAAGCACAAAGGGATCGCGCCAGTTGCGGTCATCGTAACCCTCCTGGGGCGGAAGCAGCGTCTCGGCGATGTTCTTCTCCCACTTGACGGCGTCGTCGCTCGTTGCGTGAAGAAGAACCTGCTTCATCAAACGTGCGCGGACCTTATCGCGATTGCAACCAGTGTAGAGCGCATGGTACTTGTCGCCCACCTTAAACACCGTGCCGGCATAAACATACTGGTCGACTTCCTCGTCGCCGCCACGCTCAAGGCTCTCGCCAAAGTCCTTGTAGTTGACGAAATCCTTGGTCGTAGCGAGTGCCCAGCCAAACGGCTCTCCGAAAGGTTCGGGGTTACGCGTGTCACGCTGATGATAGAGATAGAACGTGCCGTCCTCGCCGTACGGCATGATGTCGCCTACCCAAATTCCCTCAGGCTGGTAATACACCTTGTGCATCCGAGACTTCCTTTCCACGACATACTAACTCGGTACAATGGCAAGATATGTCAATCGTTTTCATATGTCAAACGTTTTCACACCAATACGTCTTTTCGCAGTTCCAGTCGTCGGCAAACGGTTGACATATGCCGGTGAACGGTCATCAGAGGCGTTTGAGGAATTCTTTTGGCACGGGATGAACTACGCGGTTTTGCCCTCAATGAGTTCAACGGGGAGCTTGATATTCGATTCGGGATTATCGCCGTTAATAAGAGCGATGATGGATTGCGCCGCGAGCTCTCCGATGCGATCGATATCTTGACGTACGGTTGTTAAGTCAGGCATAAACGTCATAGTTCGGCGAGCGCCATCCGCGCCCACGACCTTAATATCGTCTGGAGTGCTCAAGCCGCGCTGCTTCATCACGTTGAGACAGATGGCCGCCATCGTATCGTCTCCCGCAAAGATGCCGTCAATATCGGGGTTCTCATCGAGGATCTTCGCAACGACCGCGCCCTTTTCGTCGTCGGGCTTAACGAACTCAACCTCACGGACAAGCGCGGACAAACCGGCCTGCTCAACAACATCGAGGTAGGCATCGGTACGCTTATTGGCAGGCATGCGCATGCGGCTATTGCTGCGCAGGCACAGGATACGCCTGCAGCCGTCATCAATCAGACGGCGCGTGGCGAGCTCGCCAATGCCATAGCTGTCACTTGCAATCTGGACAGAGCCCTCGCCAAGATCGCAGTCGATGCCAACCAGGCTCAAGCCCATCTCGGCATATGCCTCGGCACCGATATTGAGGGAGTTGACGATGACGCCGTCGACCATATTGCGGCGGAGCATGTCAATATAGGAACGCTCAAGATCGGGTCGATTGGCGCTGTTGCACAGCAACATCTTAAAGCCGTTTTCCGCTAACGTGCGCTCGACCGCCTGCACAACCTGAGCATGGAACGGGCTGCTCACAAAGGGAACGATCATACCGATAAGATTCAGTCGACCGTTGAGCATGGCACGGGCGATATCGTTGGGCGTATAGTTGATGCGCTCCATCGCGGCATGGACCTTATCGCGGGTCTCTTGGCTAATATAGCCGCGATTATTAAGCACGCGAGATACCGTAGTAGGCGAAACCCCCGCCACCGCTGCAACTTCCTTGATGCCAGGCTTAGCCGTATCCTTAGAACGAGCACTCTCGCGAGCCATAGCACCCTCCCCCATCAACATGTCATACGTTTACATACGAACAAAGCATACCCCAACAACAGCGGGAAGACGGTAACAGTACAAGTAAGTAAACGACTCATCCAAATAATTAGGAGAGTTCCGCCTAAAGGGTGACTACACAGGACCCCAGCCGGGGCTGTTTGGGCTACCTCCCAAAACATTCCGCAGGACGCAAAGAGGCTCGCCGCACGAAGTGCGCAGCGAGCCTCTTTGCATGTCCGAGGACACCAATTTAATTTAGCGTGGTTCCCTAAAGGACGACAACGCAGGAGACCCGGCAAGGCCGGGAGCACTTTGTCTCGCAAACATTCCGCAGCCGCGAAGCGGCGAGGACGTTTGAGAGGCAAAGTGCGTAGGCCTTACCGGGTCTCCGGTGGGAGTTGAGTCCCTTTAGAACTTGTCGTGGAAGGTACGCGCAATGACCTCGTCCTGCTGCTCCTTGGTGAGCGTGTGGAAGTTCACGGCGTAGCCGGAAACGCGGATGGTCAGCTGCGGATACTTCTCGGGGTGAGCCTGAGCGTCGAGCAGCGTCTCACGGTTGAAGACGTTGATGTTCAGGTGGTGGCCACCCTTCTCGGCGTAAGCGTCGAGCATGTGGACCAGGTTATCGGCCTGGGTCTCGGAAACTTCAGAAACCTTCATAATGTGTCTCCTTCGATTAATAGGCGCCGGCCGAAACCGGCGCGCTAATCAGTAATCGTTATTGTTAGTATAGCACTAACAATAGTTACTCGCCCAGCTGATCAAGGTCGATATCGCCAAAGAACACCTGGTCCTCCTTGCCGAGCGCACTCGGGATGATGGAGAAGGTGTTGGAGATGCCGTCCTGAGCATCGCGGAACGGGAGCTTGGAAACCGAAGACAGCGAAGCGATGGCGCCGTGGCTATCGCGCTTGTGCATGGGGTTAGCACCCGGGGCGAACGGCTGGCCAGCCTTGCGGCCGTCGGGCGTGGAGCCGGTCTTCTTACCGTACACGACGTTGGAGGTAATGGTCAGAACCGAGGTCGTAGGCACGGAGTTGCGGTAGGTATCGTTCATGCGGATGTACTCCATGAACTGGTGCACAACGTCGTGAGCGATCTGGTCGACGCGGTCGTCGTCGTTACCGTACTTGGGGAACTCGCCCTCGGTCTCGAAGTCGACGATGATGCCGTTCTCATCACGGACGGGGTGAACCTTGGCGTACTTGATGGCGGACAGGGAGTCAGCCACGACGGAAAGGCCAGCGATGCCCGTAGCGAACCAGCGGTGCACGTGCTTGTCATGCAGAGCCATCTGGATGCGCTCGTAGCAGTACTTGTCGTGCATGTAGTGAATGATGTTCAGCGAGTTGACGTACACGCCAGCGAGCCACTTCATCATGTCGTTGTACTTGGCCACAACGTCGTCGTAATCGAGCGTATCGCCCTCGACGGCGCGGTACTTGGGGCCGACCTGCTTCTTGGAGACCTCGTCAACACCGCCGTTGAGTGCGTACAGCAGGCACTTGGCCAGGTTGGCGCGGGCGCCGAAGAACTGCATCTCCTTGCCAATGCGCATGGAGGACACGCAGCAGGCAATGCCGTAGTCGTCGCCGTGATAGACGCGCATGAGGTCGTCGTTCTCGTACTGGATCGAGGAGCTGGCGACAGAAGTCTTGGCGCAGAACTTCTTGAAGTTCTCGGGCAGACGGGTCGACCACAGAACGGTCATGTTGGGCTCGGGGCTGGTGCCCATGTTCTCGAGCGTGTGAAGGTAGCGGTAGCTCATCTTGGTAACGAGCGTACGGCCGTCGACACCCATGCCGCCGATGGACTCGGTGACCCACTGCGGATCGCCGGTGAACAGGGCCTGGTACTCGGGGGTACGGGCAAACTTGACCATGCGGAGCTTCATGATGAAGTGATCCACGAACTCCTGGATCTGCTCCTCGGTGAAGGTACCGTTGGCAAGGTCGCGCTCAGCGTAGATGTCGATGAACGTAGAGGTACGGCCGATGGACATGGCAGCGCCGTTCTGCTCCTTGACGGCAGCAAGGTAGGCGAAGTACATCCACTGAATGGCCTCCTGCGTGTTGGTAGCAGGGTTGGAAATGTCGAAACCATAGGTCTCGGCCATCATCTTGAGCTCGCCGAGGGCGCGGATCTGCTCCTGCAGCTCCTCACGATCGCGGATGTTGTCGGCGGTCATGACCGTCGGGGTGGAAGCCTTCTGGGCCTCCTTGTCCTTGATCAGGTAGTCGACGCCGTACAGGGCAACACGACGGTAGTCGCCGATGATGCGGCCGCGGCCATAGCCATCGGGCAGACCGGTGATGATGTGAGCCGAGCGGCAAGCACGCATCTCGGGAGTGTAAACATCGAAGACGCCAGCGTTGTGGGTCTTACGCTCGAAGGTGTAGCGCTCGACAACGTTCTCGTCGACCTTATAGCCGTGCTGGCTGGCAGCCTGACAAGCGATGCGGATACCACCGTTGACGTGCAGCGCGCGCTTGAGCGGCTTGTCAGTCTGGAGACCGACGATGGTCTCCTTCTCGCGGTGGGCGTTATCGATGTAGCCAGCGGGGTGGCTCACGATACCCGTGACGATCTTGGTGTCCATATCGAGGACACCACCCTGCTCGCGCTCCTTAAGCAGCAGGTCGAGAACCTCGCCCCACAGCTCCTTGGTACGCTCGGTCGGACCGACGAGGAACGACTCGTCGCCCTCGTAGGGGGTGTAGTTCTTCTGGATGAAGTCTCGGACGTCAACTTCTCCCGTCCAGATGCCTTCCTTGAAGCCTTCCCATGCCTCCTGCATTGTGTAACCACGCTCCTAGTTACGTAAGGCTCCTGAGGGATCTTTGCTTGATATGGGAACGGGTGCTGGCTTCCCTGGTATTCCATTAACGATAGCCACGCATCGTAAGGCTACTTATATTGACTCTGTTGGCAAGAAGGTTGATGCTGTCAATTCTTTTGTTCATGCTCTTGGATTGAAATATGGTCATGCAGTCCATGATCGCCTTGAAGAATATGCTCGAAGCCATAAGAAGCAGTTCTCCGTCGTAACTGCCCGCGCACTCGCCCCTCTACCGATTCTTGTTGAGTATGCGGCTCCGTACCTCAAGGATGGAGGGCTATTTGTTATCACGAAGGGCAATCCATCGGATGAGGAGCTTGCTTCTGGCATGTCGGCAGCTAAGATCTGCGGCTTCACTTTGCTTCTGAATGAAGCAATCGATTTGCCTGAGGGCTTGGGCCACAGGGAGTTCATTGTTCTTAAGAAGAGTCATCCAGCATCCGTTTCATTGCCTCGTGCAAATGGCATGGCAAAGAAGAATCCGCTTGCTTAGATGTTTCACGTGAAACATAATGGATGCTAACAACTTGCCATGTTTCACGTGAAACATGGCGGTTGATATCGAATCGGAATGTTTCACGTGAAACATCCTCCGTTTGACAGCTTTAATACACACCAGGAGGGACCGTGGGATTTCGCGACGTTAAGCGTTCTAAGA
>CALBUZ010000018.1 GCA_937969105.1 uncultured Collinsella sp.
GCGAGCGCCCGAGGCGGTGTGGCGCAGCACGTAAGCGTCCGAGTCGAGCTCGGGCACGGTCTCGCAGCGCTCGACGGCAAAACCGTGGCAGATGGTACCGGGTACCAGCAGCGCGGCAGCAGCGGCGCGCGGATCGGTTGAGGTGGTGGGCATATGCAGTCTCCTTTGACGCCCCAGTGGGGGCGAATCGAGTCGAATCCTCGAGAGTATACCCATATGGGGCCGCTGTTCTGCGGCGAACTGGAGACGATGTGGGTGGACTAGCCTAGCTAGGTTAATAACGAATGCCGCGGATAGCCGCTGCACCCCGCTAAAGTGAAATAACACCCCGTTTACCGAATCATTTAGGAAATATATGGACTCCTAAAAAGTTCTAATACAATATAAGTCATCTATCTATAAGCTGCTGATTCCTTGCAAAGGTATGGTTGATATGGTTGAAGCAAATAGCGTTATCCCCCTGTACAAACAGATTGTCCGTGCGCTCTCTGATTCGATCGCCAACGGCACGTACCGCCCGGGAGATAAGCTTCCGACCGAGGCGGAGCTCATCGAGCAATTTGGCGTGAGCCGAATAACGGTTCGCTCCGCAATTAAAGAAATGGAAGATGCTGGGCTTGTTGAGAGGGCCCGAGGCAAGGGCACGTTCGTTTCGTCGGACACACAGATGTATGCCGCGGACGACCGTGAGAGCTTTACCCATTCGTGCCAGCTTGCGGGCAAGCAGGCGTCTACCAGGGTTCTCGCAATGGGCTGGGACTTCCCAAGCCTGCGAGACGCGAAGTTCCTGGGCGTAGACGATACCCAAAAGGTATTGCGCAGTCGTCGTCTGCGCCTTGTGGATGACAAGCCCACGATGCTGGAAACCAATAGCTATTCCGCTGCGCTTTCTTTTTTGGAGCATGAGTCCCTCGAGGATTCGCTGATGGCGGTACTCGATCGCCAGGGAATCAAGATGGGCCCCAACACGCGTACGCTCGAGGTCTGCTATGCGAGCGAGCTCGAGGCGGCATACCTTAACGTGGAACTGGACTCTCCGCTGCTTCTGTTTGTCGATAGACGTTATGCGCCAAGCGGCGAGCCGCTTTTCATCTCCCGTCAGGTGTACTGCACCGAGCGACTGAAGTTCTATTTGTAAATTAGAGATCGATTGGTCGATTTACCGACCAATTGCTACCGTTCGCGGATTTGGAAAAATTGGTCGATTTACCGACCAATTGCTACCGTTCGCGGATTTGGAAAATAGACACACCACGTAGGGTAGATTGCTAATATACTTTGTTATGACAATATAGTACGTCCTATTGGTATTGGAGAACTATGAATAAGATACTGCTAGCGAGTCATGGTTATCTCGCCCAAGGCATGAAAAGCTCTCTGGAGATTCTGATGGGCACTAACGACCGAATCGAGTGCCTGTGCGCCTATATCGATGACGACACGAGGGATGTCGCAGCGCTTATCGATGCATGGATGGAGACGAGGGACCCTGCCGACTCTTGGTTTGTCGTGACTGACATCTTTGGCGGCTCTGTAAACAACGAATTCATCCAGAGGCAGGCCACCGGATCGTTTACGTTGATCACCGGAATGAACTTGCCGCTGCTGGTGGAAATGGTTACACAGCTGGACTCCCTGGATGCGGACAAGGCCAAAGCCGCGGTCGAGGGATCACGTTCGTTTATCCAGCTTTGTGAGGCGGCGGATATGCTCTCCGATGTCGAAGAAGAAGAGTTCTAGCTCAAGCTTCAACGAATAATTCAACCCTGTCATTACCTTTATTACGTGCGGAGATGATTACGATGATTAAGCTTACGAGGGTCGATTACCGATTGATTCACGGCCAGGTCGCCATGTCTTGGACACATGCGCTGGATGTCGATTGCATCCTGTGTGCCAGCGACGCCGTGGCAAAAGACGACATGAGGAAGGCGGCCTTGAGGCTCGCCCGCCCCAGCGGCGTTAAACTCGTCATCAAGGATGTTGACGCTGCTATCGAGGCGCTCAACAGCGGCGTCACCGACAAGTATTCGCTGTTTATCATTGTCGAGACGATCGAGGATGCCTATCGCCTTGCTAAGGGTTGCAAAGACATCAAGGAGATCAATTTGGGCGGAACTCGAAAGTCTCCCGAGACCACGCTTCATCCGACCCCCGCGATCTTTGCGACCGAAACCGATGCCAAGCATATCCAAGAGCTTGTGAACGATGGCGTGGTTATCGAAATCCGTCAGGTCCCCAATGACTCAAAGGTATTTGCCAAGGACGTTTAGATCGGAAGAGCACACGTCTGAACTCCAGTCACACTTGAATCTCGTATGC
>CALBUZ010000019.1 GCA_937969105.1 uncultured Collinsella sp.
GGCCCGTTCGTCTAGCGGTTTAGGACGCCGCCCTCTCAAGGCGGAGATCACCAGTTCGAATCTGGTACGGGCTACCACTTCTTTTCTGCTGAGGCTTATGGCCCGTTCGTCTAGCGGTTTAGGACGCCGCCCTCTCAAGGCGGAGATCACCAGTTCGAATCTGGTACGGGCTACCCACAAATGATTGCCCGGGCCTCGCAAGAGACCCGGGTTTTGTGTATCGACCGTATATACGGCGCCTGCCGTGTTTCGCTCAGATCGAGGAGTAGCCATGGATCTGCCCATCAGCTTGCAAGACATCACGTATGCCGAGAACTATCTGGCGCAGGGCGACCTGGCTACGGCGACGCCGCTGCTGGAGCGCCTGGTGGAGCTCGCCGAGGAGTATATCGACGCCGAGTGCAAGACGGAGGAGAAGCGCCAATACTTTAGCTTCGATAGCAAGTTTGAGCGCTTGGCCTATCGCCGCGTGGAGAAGGATCCGCGCGAGCTCGTGCAGGTCGAGGTGCCGTTTGACCGCCTGTACTCTGACATGGCGTTTGCCTACATTCGCCAGCAGGATTATGTGAGCGCTCGTAATGCCCTGATGCAGGCTGTGCGTTGGGACCCCATGAACTGCAACTATCGCTTGGACTTGGCCGAGCTGTTCCGTGCACTCGAGGACAAGCAGGAATGGGCATCGCTCTCGTTCTCGGTGCTGGAGCGTGCGAGCGATGGCAAGTGCGCCGCCCGCGCCTATTCCAACCTGGGCCAGTACTTCTTGGAGCCCGAGACCGAGAATGTCTCGGCCGCCGTGGGTTGCGCGCGTCTGGCACTGCGCTTAGCGCCCAACGATGCACACACGACGCGCCTGCTCAACAAGATTCATACCACCTATCCGGATGCCGCCGAGGAGGGCGACGACCACGTGATGGGTGAACTGGCCCTGCAAGGCGTGCCGACCTCGCCTTCGGCCGAGATTGCCATCTGCCTGATTATGTGCGCGACCGATGCTGCAAGCGACGGCGACAAGCAGGAGGCGACGCGCCTGACGGTGCGTGCTCGCGACTTGGTGGGCGAGGAGGCCTGCGCGGCGATTATCAAACTGGTGCGCGAGAGCGATGCCGAGCTCAATGCTGAGCGCAAGGCAAAGCGCGACGCCGCGGGCTCAAACGCCGATGGAGCCAAGGAGGCCGGCGATGCCCAGTAAGCGCGAGCGCAAGCTCATCTCCAAGAATCGCTCGGCACACCACGAGTACTTTATCGATGAGACCTTTGAGTGCGGCATTGAGCTGAGTGGCACCGAGGTCAAGTCGATTCGCGAGCGCGCGTGCCAGATCACCGACACCTTTGCACTGATTCGTGGCGGCGAGTGCTGGCTCGTGGGCCTGCATATTCACCCTTATAGCCATGGTGGCGTGTGGAACCGCGACCCTGATCGCCGCCGTCGTCTGCTGCTGCACCGCAAGGAGATTGACTTTCTCGACGGTAAGCTACGCAATCGCGGCTATGCCCTGGTGCCGCTGGAGCTCTACTTTAATACCGACGGTCGCGTCAAGCTGCTGCTGGGCCTAGGCCGCGGCAAGAAGCTTTACGACAAGCGCGAGGATATGGCCAAGCGCGATGTCCAGCGCGAGATTGACCGTGCCCTTAAGGAGCGTAACCGCTAGGCGCTCTGTATAAGTTGCGGTGGAATACGGACCGTTTTGCCTGTTTGAGGGGCTATTCAGTCCCTATTTCACCGCAACTGCGGGCGCCTCATCTTGCTTACTGTTCTGACACATATGTCTCAAAGGCGGCGTCCGTTGTGGGCGCCGCCTTTTTTGTGGGTACATACATCCATGAGGTTCCAACCCGGGTTAGGGGAGTGATTGTTATGGACAAAACTGCATTCTTTACCATGCCGAGCGGTCTGTACGTGGTGAGCGCCGCGGCAGACGGGCTGCGCGCCGGCTGCGTCATCAACACGGCGGTGCAGGTGACGTCCATGCCGCCGCGCATTTCGGTTGCCGTGAACAAGGACAACGTTACCTCGGGCGTCATCGCATCGGCCAAAGCGTTCGCGCTGACCGTGATCGATCAGACCGCCGACATGCTCTACATCGGTAACTTTGGGTTCCGCACCAGCAGCGATTATGACAAGTTTGCCAAGTACGAGACCCGCGAGACGGCTCTGGGCATGCCCTATGTGCCCGAGCACGCGGCGGCCCTGTTTAGCTGCCGTTTGATCGACACTGTGGATGTGGGTACGCATCTACTGTTTATCGGCGAGGTCGAGGATGCCGAGCGCCTGAGCGACGAGACGCCGCTGACGTACGACTACTATCACAAGGTTCTGAAGGGCAAGACGCCTCCGAAGGCCTCGTCCTATCAAGGCTAGAATTGTTGTAAAAACACTTGCATTATATTATTGAGAACATATACTAATAAGCGAAGTACATCACCAGTCGCGTTCGAGAGGAGAACATCATGGCTGAGGAGAAGAAGACGTATAAGTTCGTGTGCATCGTTTGTGGTTACGAGGTTGAGGTCGACACGCCCGAGCTGCCCGAGGATTACGTGTGCCCGGTGTGCGGCGTCGGTCCCGATCAGTTTGAGCTCGTCGAGGAGTAGCTCGTAGACACACGACTTGCAACAACATGTAGCTCTGTCCAAGGGTCCCGGTCGAATTCTCGGCCGGGACCCTTTTGATTTATCTGACGGTTTAAAACTGTCTCACGTGTTACAGATTGAGACGTTATATCTGGACAGTCACGCCATCCCAATTACATCCCCGTTAGCAGCACGATGTCGAGAATCGTCACGATGACGCCGATCCCTACGAGCAGCGCGTTGAGCGGGCGCGAGTTGGCGTATTTGCCCATAACGCGGGGCGAACTGGTGAGTCGTATGAGCACAAAGACCGTAATCGGCAACTGAAGCGACAGCAGCGCCTGACTCCAGATGAGACCCTCAAAAGGATTCGGGACGATCAGGCACGCCGCCACTGCGCCGACGAAACAGACCGCCACTCCAATCGAGGAATGTCGGTCGTGGATGTCGTATTCCTCGTCGAACATGCCCGCGGTGATGGTGCCCGCCGCCATGCCCGCCGTCACGCTGCTCGATAGGCCCGCAAACAGCAGCGCCACCGCAAAGATGGTCGAGCTCGCCGGGCCCAAGATGGGGGAGAGCGTGGCCGCTGCGACGGCGAGGTCGTCTACGACCATGCCGTGCGCAAAGAAGGTCGTTGCGGCCAGGATGACCATGGCCGAGTTGATTGCCCAGCCCACGCCCATCGAAAAGAGCGTGTCGAAGAGCTCGTAGCGCAGACGTTCTTCGATAACCTGCTCGCCTTGGCCTTCAAAGTGCATGGATTGGATGACCTCGGAGTGCAGGAAGAGGTTGTGGGGCATAACGACCGCGCCTAGGACACTTACGATAATCGCGGCCGAGCCGGTGGGCATACAGGGTGTGATCCAGCTTGCGGCGGCTTGCGGCCAGTCGACCTTGACTAGTGCAAGCTCGGCTAAAAACGAAAGTCCTACCACGCCTACGAAGGCGATGATCCATCGCTCGGCGCGTTTGTAGGAGCTTGTCATGAGCATGGCAATCGATGCCGCCGCCACGATGATGCAGCCGGCACGTACGGGCAGGCCAAAGAGCATTTGAAGCGCGATCGCACCGCCCAGGACTTCGGCCATGGCGGTGGCGACCGTGGCTAGATACGCGCTGCCGAGTATCGCACGCCCGACGAGGCGGGGTAGGTGGCGCGTCGTGGCCTCGGCAAGACACATGCCCGTGGCGATGCCCAGGGGCGCCGCGTTGTGCTGCAGCACGATGAGCATGATCGTGGACAGCGTAAAGCCGACGGTGACGAGCAACCCGGGGCCGATATGCCGCGCAATGTCTAGGCCTCCGTGACCACCGGTGCGCCGGGAACCAAAGTGTTGTTTGAGATGGTTGAGCATGGTGCACTCCTGCGTGCCGTTTGTTTGACGCCGTAAAGGGTACCCGTTTTAGGCTTAAAGGTTAACCGAGACTAACAAAATTGTTGTATTTGAATAGGATGGGGAAAGGAGTTGACGAAATGTCTTGATCTGTAACAACTAGGGATGGAAATTGGACCTTGGTGTTACAGATCGAGACAGGAAGAAATGGTCCTATGGAAAA
>CALBUZ010000020.1 GCA_937969105.1 uncultured Collinsella sp.
AATGTTCACGTGCTCATTTTGGTTCTAATCATTTTAAGATAGTGTTTATCGGGCTTTTTCACCGCTGAACGCTAACCAGGGAGCCTCCTGAGCGCAAACGCACAATATCGAACAGCGAGACGAGAGGGTGTATGCATATGTCTTTGCTAAACCGCGTACAGCAGCTGCCGAAGGGCTTTGTTTGGGGCGCCGCAACCGCCGCGTACCAAACGGAAGGTTCCACGAAGGTGGCAGGCAAGGGTAAGACCATGTGGGACGATTACCTTGTCGCCCAGGGTCGCTTTTTGCCCGACCCGGCCAGTGATTTCTACAACCGCTACGAGGAGGATATCCGCCTTTCTGCCGAGCATGGACTCAACGCCATCCGTGTGTCCATCGCCTGGACTCGCATCTTCCCCAACGGCGACGATGCCGAGCCCCTCGCCGAGGGCGTTAAGCACTACCACGAGTTGTTCGCCTGCTGCAAAAAGTATGGCGTCGAGCCCTATGTGTCCCTGCATCACTTTGACTCCCCCGCCGCCCTGTTCAACCAGGGCGACTGGCTCAACCGCAAGACCGTCGACGCCTATGTGCGCTATGCCGAGTTCTGCTTCCGCGAGTTCCGCGAGGTCAAGAATTGGTTCACCATCAACGAGCTCATCAGCCTCTCGCACTCCCAATACATCCAAGGCAACTTCCCGCCCAACCATCACTTTGATGTGACGAGCGGCATCCAGAGCCAGCACAACGAGCTCGTTGCCCACGCCCGCGCCGTCAACCTGTATAAGGATCTTGACGAGACCGAGCACCTGGGCGGACGCATTGGCATGGTCAACGTCCTGACGCCGGCATATCCTGCCACCGACTCGCCCGCCGACCAGCACGCCGCCGACCTGTACAACGCCTTCTACACCGACTTCATCATGGACGGCGCCTTCCTGGGTCACTACTCCGCGCGCACCCTCTCACTCATCAACGAGATTCTGCGTGCCAACAACGCCACACTTACGGTTGAGGACAGCGACATGGAGGAGCTCGCCAAGGCGGCGCCCCGCAACGATATGTTCGGCCTCAACTACTATCAGTCGGCGTTTATCGCCGCATACGATGGCGAGTCCACCAACAGCTTTAACGGCACCGGAGACAAGGGCACCTCGTGCTTTAAGTTTAAGGGCGTCGGGCAGCAGGTCGATATGCCGGGTATCCCCACCACCGACTGGGATTGGCTCATCTACCCGCAAGGCCTCTACGACACGCTCAAGCACATCAGCGCCACCTATCCCAACCTCCCCGTCATCTATATCACCGAAAACGGCCTGGGCCACAAGGACCCCGAGCCCGACGCAAACGGCATCGTCGCCGATCCCGAGCGCATCGACTTTGTCGACCAGCACATGGAGAAGGTGCTCCAGGCGCGCGCCGAGGGCGTCGACGTCCAGGGCTACTTTATCTGGAGCCTGCAGGACCAGTTCTCGTGGGCCAATGGCTATAACAAGCGCTACGGCCTGTTCTACATCGACTTCGACACGCAAAAACGCTACATCAAGCAGTCGGCACTCTGGTACAAGGAGCTCGCCGACACCATGGCGGACGCGCAGTAGCGCATCGCCTCGCTTTCTCCCGAGAAGGGAGCGGCCCTATGCGATACAAACCCAGCCGCTCCCCTCTCTCCCCCTGGGACCGACCCCGCCTGCACCCGGGCTTTTAGCAAGCGGGAGACCATATAGGTTTTCAACGTCCATGCCATTAAGATTTCATGCAAAGAGGAGCGTGAACTATGGAATCGATCGTTAAGTTCTTGGAGAAAGGTCAGCCGTACTTCGACAAGGTCTCTAAGAACATCTACCTTCAGGCCATTAAAGACGGCTTTTTGGCAGCAATGCCCATCATCCTGTCTTCTTCTGTCTTCCTGCTTATTTCAACCCTGCCGGGCGTTGTCGCCACGGTCGGCGGCTTTACGCTGCCCGACTGGTGGAACGTCGACGTCGTGAACTTCTGCAACAAGGTTTACAACTTCACGATGGGCGTCGTGGGCATCATGGTCGCCGGCACCACCGCAAGCGCGCTGACCGGCTCCAAGAACCGCCGCATGCCTGCCGGCAAGGCCATCAACGCCACGAGCACCATGGTCGCCGCCATGTGCGCTATGCTCATCTTGGCCGTTACCCAGACGAGTGCCAAGATCGACGGCGCCGATGTCTCGGTGTTCTTTACCGACAACATGGGCACCAAGGGCCTGCTGAGCTCCTTTGTCGCCGCATTTGCCACGGTCAACATCTATGCCTTCTGCATTAAGCGAGACATCACCATCAAGCTGCCCAAAGAAGTCCCCGGCGCCATCGCCCAGAACTTCCGCGACATCTTCGCCTTCAGCTTCTCCATCCTGTTTGTCGCCGTCATCGACGTTATCTGCCGCACCTGCTTGGCCGTCCCGTTTGCCAACGTCATCTCCACGCTGGTGAGCCCGCTGTTCGCCGCTGCCGATTCCTACGCCGGCCTCGCCCTCATCTGGTTCATGATCCCGCTGTTCTGGTTCATGGGCATCCACGGCCCCTCGGTCGTTAAGCCTGCCCTCAACGCCGCGCTGTTTGGCAACATCACTACCAACCTCGCCACGCTGCAGGCCGGCGGTCACCCCGCCCTCGCCCTGACCGAGAACTTCGGTAACTACATCGGCGAACTCGGCGGCACCGGTGCCACGTTCATTGTCCCGATCATCTTCCTGCTCTTTATGCGCTCCAAGCAGCTCAAGGCCGTCGGCAAAGCCTCTGTCGTACCCGTGATGTTCGCCGTCAACGAGCCGCTGCTGTTCGCCGCGCCCATCATCCTCAACCCGTACTTCCTGATCCCGTTCCTGTTTGCCCCCGTGGCCAACGTCCTCATTGGTAAGTTCTTCATCGACTTTTTGGGCATGAACGGCTTTATCTATGCCATGCCGTGGGCACTCCCCGGACCGATCGGCACCTTCATCGACACCAACTTCCAGCCGATCTCTCTGGTCCTGGTTGTCGTCCTGCTGGTCGTTGACTTCTTGATCTACTACCCGTTCTGCAAGGCCTACGACAACGTCCTGTGCAAACAGGAGGCCGAGACCCTGGCCGAAGAAGAGGCCGAGGAGACCAAGGCCGTCAAGACCGCTGCCGCCCCCGCCGTTGAGGCTCCCGTTGTCGAGACCGCTTCTGCCACTGAGGCCTCCGCAGCTCCGTCCGCCCTTAAGGGCAAGGACCTGAGGGTTCTGGTTCTGTGCGCTGGCGCCGGCACCTCTGCACTGCTCGCCAACGCGCTTAAGGAAGGCGCCGACGAGCTGGGCATCGACATTACCGCCAACGCCGGTGCCTACGGCAGTCACTACGCCATCATGGACCAGTACAACGTCATCGTCCTGGCTCCGCAGGTTCGCACCTATTACAACGAGATGAAGGCCGACACCGACCGCCTGGGCATCACGCTGCTGTCGCCCAAGGGCAAACAGTACATCGACCTCACTAAGGATCCCAAGGGTGCCGTCGCCTGGATCGAGGAAAACCTCGAGGCATAAGACACTGACGCTACCTACCGCTCGCAGACAAAAAATGGCCCGTGCATCGATGTGTGATGCGCGGGCCATTTTGTTTAGACCGCACCCGTCCTCCTGTTCATCTCAATCTGTAACATCTAGCCGAGTTTTTCGGTCCAAGCTGTTACAGATCGAGATGAACGCACAGGCCAAGCCGAAAATCTCAATCTGTAACATGTAGACCGCTTTTGACCGCTTAGATGTTACAGATCGAGACAAACGGAATATGCCGGACCGAATTGTCTAAATCTGTAACATCTAGCCGAGTTTTTCGATCCTAACTGTTACAGATTGAGATGAACGAGCCGAGCACGTCTACACCCGCAGGTCCTTTACGCTGGAACGTTCGACCAACACGCCCGAGACGAGCGTACGGCTTCTGGAGCTCGGGGCTTCCAGACCTGCGACGACCTCATTAAGCGCACGGACGCCCAGCTCGCGGTGGCGGAACTTCACCGACGTCAGAATCGAGTTGGGAATCGTCTTGTAGAGTTCGTCATCGAAGCCGATCACGGACACGTCGTCGGGCACACTGAGCCCTTTGTCACGAAGAGCCATCATCACGCCGTTTGCCATGCAGTCGTTAGCAGCGAGGACCGCCGTGCAATCGGGCTTATCGGCAAGCACAAGGCCCGCGGCATAGCCGCTATCCGCATTCCAATCGCCTTGCAGGGGCGCGGGCGGCTCAATGCCACGCGTCTCGAGTGCCGCACGCCAACCTTTCATACGGCACTGGCTCGACAGCGACTCTTTCTTACCAGAGACGAAGTACACGTTCTTGTGCCCGCGATTTAAGAAGTACTCGCACGCCATGCGCGCGCCACCCTCTTGATCGTCACTGACGGTAGAGCAGGTAGGATGCTCCATCGGCGTGATAATCACCGTCTTGAGGTCCTTCGGTGCCTCAAAGGTATCAAAGTCATCGACCATCTGACGCAGGTTGAAGATCATGCCATCAACAGGCAGCTGCGACATCCTGCGCGTCGCTTCGGCAAGGGTCATCTTCTCCCCCGCGCGCTTCTTAATCATCGTGAGCGCAAAGCCTCGCTCTGCGGCGGCATCGGCGATACCGTCAATCATGTCCACGTTGCCGCCCGACAAGTGGAACATCACCACGCCGATGCACCCGTAACGGCCCAACTTGAGTGAACGCGCGGCAAAGTTGGCTCGAAACCCGAGCGCCTCCATGGCCGAATGAACCTTATCGCGTGTCGACTCTCGCACGCTATCGGGCTCGTTGATCACGCGCGAAACCGTCTTGAGAGAAACACCAGCGGCAACTGCCACATCATTCATTGAGACATTTTTCTTGTCCATCGTTGCCACTACTTCTCCAGTCGGTTTTGCATCGCTTGTTTTTTGCGTTCTAGCATACACTACCTGCCCGACTGACAAATCAACCGTTTACCGGACAATATCGACCGCTCACCCGTAAATCCTTGTTGCTCTTCCAAAAATGTCTTACGTTGTCATTAACGAAATGACAACGTTGTCATTTCGCAATGCCTTCCTTAAGCAGGAAGGTTTCCGGGCAGTCCTGACCATCCATCGACGACCAGTTCCATCCACATGCATCGCGCATCAAGTAGCAAAGGAGCTTTATGGACGCCATCGTAAAGATGCTCGAAAAGCATCAACCGTTCTTTGAGAAGATCTCGAGGAACGTCTACCTCCAGGCCATTAAGGACGGATTCCTTGGGTGCATGCCCATCGTCCTCACCTCTTCGATCTTTCTGTTGATCGCCACCCTTCCTGGCGTAGTTGGCATCACGCTGCCCCAGCCGCTCATCGACTGGTGCAACAAGCTGTACAACTTCACCATGGGCGTCATGGGCATCATGGTTGCCGGCACCACTGCCAAGAACTTCACGGCTTCCATGAACCGTCGCATGCCCGCCGGCAAGGTGCTCAACGACGGCTCCACCATGGTGGCCGCCCAGTGCAGCATGCTGCTGCTTGCTGTTACGCAGTTCACCACCAAGTTCAACGGCTCCGAGCTTTCGGTCTTCGATTGCACTAGCATGGGTACGCGCGGTCTGTTCTCGGCCTATATCGCCGCATTCATTACCGTGTGGGTTTATAAGTTCTGCGTCTCGCGCGATCTGACCATTAAGCTGCCCAAGGAGGTTCCGGGCGCCATCGCTCAGAACTTCCGCGACATCATCCCCTTCGGTGGCGCTGTCATCATCTGCGGCATCATCGATGTCGTCGTGCGCAACCTCATGGGCGTTCCGTTCTCCGAGCTGCTCATCAAGCTGCTCTCCCCGCTCTTCACTGCAGCAGAGACCTACCCCGGACTCATCCTTATTCAGGCAGCCACCGCGTTCTTCTGGTTCATCGGCGTCCACGGCCCCTCGATCGTCCAGCCGGGCATCGACCCCATCCGTCTTGCCAACCAGGCCGAGAACCTGCAGGTTCTGCTGGCCGGTGGCCACCCCGCCCACTCCCTCACCTTTAACATGTCGCTTGTGGGTGAGTTCGGCGGCACCGGCGCCACGTTCATCGTGCCGCTTCTGCTGATTCTCTTTATGAAGTCCAAGCAGCTCAAAGCCGTCGGTAAGGCCTCGATTGTTCCTGTTGCCTTCGCCGTCAACGAACCGCTGCTCTTTGGCGCGCCGATGATCCTTAACCCCTACATGCTCATCCCCTTTGTTGCCGCCGGTTGCGTCAACGTAAGCGTTGCCAAGTTCTTTATCGACAACGTGGGCATGAACGGCTTCTCCTTCGTGGTGCCTTGGGCTACCCCTGCCCCCATCGGCATTTTCATCACCACGAACTTCCAGCTTATCGCCCTGGTATTTGTCGCGATCATCATCTTGCTGGACGCCATCATCTACCTGCCGTTCTTGAAGGCATACGATAAGCTGCTCTGCGACCAGGAGGCCGAGCGCGCCGCCGAGCTGGGTCTCGAGTCCGATGGTGCTGCCACCATCGCCGCCAGCACCCCTGCGCCCGCTGTCGAGCAGGCCACCGCTGCCGTCGAGCCGACCGCCGCTGCCGCCGACAGCAAGCCTGTCGCCGATCAGCCCGAGTCCGCCTCCGATGCATCCGCTAAGAAGGACGTCGATGGCCTGAAGGTCCTCGTCCTGTGCGCCGGCGCCGGCACCTCTGCCATGCTCGCCAATGCCATCAAGGAAGGTGCCGCGCAGACCGGAGAGAACATCGCTTCCTCCGCAGGCGCCTATGGCCAGCACACTGCCATCATGGATCAGTACGACGTTATCGTGCTTGCCCCGCAGGTTCGTAGCTACTACAACGACATGAAGGCCGACACCGATCGCCTGGGCATTAAGCTGCTCGCCCCGCGCGGTAAGGAATATATCGACCTTACCCGCGACCCCGCCGGCGCCATTAAGTGGCTCCGCGAGAACCTCGACTAGTTTCCTCCCTCTATTGGTGCCCGGATCCCCAGTTCGGGCACCTCTCCCTATTCGTATCCCACAGAAAGGATGACTCATGACCAACCCCATGCAGTTCCCCGACGGCTTTGTGTTTGGCGGCGCCACCGCCGCTTACCAGGTTGAGGGCGAGACCCGCACGCACGGCAAGGGCAAAGTGCCCTGGGACGATTTCCTGGCTGCTCAGGGTCGCTTCTCCCCCGACCCCGCAAGCGATTTCTACAACAAGTACCCGGTCGATATTGACCTGTGCCAGCGTTTCGGCATCAACGGTATCCGCGTCTCCATCGCTTGGAGCCGTATCTTCCCCAGTGGCACCGGCGAGATCAACCCCGAGGGTGTCGCCTTCTATCACGAGCTCTTTGCCACCTGCAACAAAGCCGGCGTTATCCCCTATGTCACGCTCGATCATTTCGATACGCCCGAGGCCTTTTACCAGAACGGCGGCGAGGGCTTCCTGACGCGCACGACGATCGACGCCTTTGTCGAGTACGCCAAGTTCTGCTTTGCCGAGTTCACCGAGGTCAAGCACTGGTTCACGTTTAACGAGATTCCCGCAACCGCCGAGGGCAGCTTTATCGTCGGCAACTGGCCGCACGGCGAGAAGTATCGCCTGGACAAGGCCTTCCAGCTCATGCACAACATGATGGTGGCCCACGCCAAGGCCGTCGTCGCCTTCCATGAGGGCGGCTTTGAGGGCGAGATCGGCATTGTCCAGAACCTGGAGCCCAAGTATCCCCTCGACCCCAACAGCGCTGCCGACTGCGAGGCGGCCCGCATGGCCGACGTCATCAACAACCGCTGGGTACTCGACGCCACCTTCCGCGGCCACTATGCAGCCGACACCATAGAGGCTGCGACCAAGCTGGCCCATATCGCCGGCGGCGAGCTCGACGTCCGCGACGAGGACATCGCCGCGCTGACCGCCGCGCTCCCCTACAACGATTGCCTGGGCGTCAACACCTACAAGTGTCAGTTCCTGCGTGCGGCCGAGGGCGAAAACGACATCAACCACAATGGCACCGGCGACAAGGGCTCCTCGCGCTGGTTCCTCAAGGGCGTGGGCGAGTCATGCGTGCGCGAAGGCGTACCCACCACCGATTGGGACTGGATCATCTATCCCGAGGGCCTCTACGACCTGCTGCTCCGCATTAAGAACGATTACCCCAACTACAAGAAGATCTACATCACCGAGAACGGCATGGGCTATAAGGACGACTTCGAGGACGGCTTCATCGACGACGCCCCTCGCATCGACTACATGCGCCAGCATCTCGCGTGGATCCTCAAGGCAATCGACGGCGGCGTGAACGTCGACGGCTACTTTGTGTGGTCGCTGCAGGACCAGTTCTCCTGGACCAACGGCTACAACAAGCGCTACGGCCTGTTCTACATCGACTTTGAGACCCAGAAGCGCTATCCCAAGGCGAGCGCGTACTGGTACAAGAACGTCGCGGAGACCGGCCTGCTCATGGCCTAACTTTTGCCGCATACCCCCTGTCGGCCGCATGCGAATCCCTCCACGGGTTCGCATGCGGCCTTTTTGTTTTTGGTGAGCCCGTGCGGGCCGTTTATCTCGATCTGTAACATCTAGCAGGGATTTTCGGTCCTACCTGTTACAGATCAAGACAATAAGATAGTCAAATCCGAACTTTCCAAGCAGTTATGAAACATGGTTTCTGGTTTTCGGTATCACGAACATACTTTCGGTATCATTTAATGGTATTATGATATCGAAAGTATGTTCGTGATACCGAAAGGAGCCGCATGCGCCAGTTCGATTACACCACAG
>CALBUZ010000021.1 GCA_937969105.1 uncultured Collinsella sp.
CCAGCCGGGCGAGCTCGCCGACCAGGAGCGTGAACGCTGCCGGCCCAAGCCGTCTTCAACCTCATGATCTCGTCATGGTATTTTTCATGGCACTGAGCCTGATAGTTCTTGCAAATTGTTGTCACTAAAGGGTTTTGTGTGCTTGTTTACAATCGAGTGGGAGTGACGGGCACTGGCTGGCAATGTCTAGCAACGGCAGGCATTTCGGCTGAGGGTAAAAGAACTTTCCGCTAAGCGATAGACTGTATGTAAACACAGTATTGCAAGGACGCGGAACATGCCTCATGTGGCGGCCAGGACGGCCAGCCGGGATCGGGATACTGGTCGTTACCAGAGCCACCGACCCGAGCAAACCCTTCTCTATCAGATCGTTGACGAGTATTACCCGGCATTCGCTGCGCTTATGGCAGAGCAGGGAAAGGAATTGCCGGGCTATGTGCAACGGGAATTTGAAGAATTTCTCCAATGCGGGCGGCTGGAGCATGGCTTTCTACGGGTTCGCTGCGAGTCTTGCCACGCCGAGCACCTGGTCGCTTTCAGCTGTAAGCGTCGCGGTTTCTGCCCGAGCTGTGGGGCGCGGCGGATGGCCGAAAGTGCCGCCTTGCTGGTTGATGAAGTACTGCCTGAACAACCCATGCGTCAGTGGGTGTTGAGCTTCCCGTTTCAGCTGCGTTTCCTGTTTGGGGTCGTTTGCGGGAAGGGGCGGAATCCTACGCTAAGGCTTTGGCCAGCGATATTCTCCGGTGAGATTGATGTGTTCCCAGGGGATAGGAGAAGTCGCTTGATATCTAGTATGACGTCTGTCGCACCTGCTTGATCGCGGCCGCGATAGCTAGATCGCGTTGCTCCTCTTCTCCATCCGCGTTCCAAGCTGCGGAAAGGCACCCATAAGCGTACGCCTGGTCGAGCAGGCGACGCGGATCGACGTCCAGCGCACGAGAGAATGCGTCCGCCATCTGTGCAATGCGTCTAGGATCGAGACAAAGGTCGTCTCTGTCAGCCGGATCGTAGAACATATTGGCGGCGCCAAAGCCCACTTCACCGACCAGACCGACGGGATCTATCACCAGCCAGCCGCGACTGGAGAACATGATGTTTTCATGATGCAGATCGCCATGTAGCCCACGCAGTTCCGAGGCATTGCTCATCATTTGATCGGCTATAATCGCCGCGTGGACGTAGTCAGTTTGACAACCTGCGTTTTGATCATCGCGCGCCCGCTGAAACAAAGCTGCAAAGCGATCCCGGATCGGGAGAAGGGCAGAAGGCAGGGGTTCCTCAGATGCGGCATACAGCTTCGCCATTAGTTCCGCTGCAATTTCGGTCGCCTGGTAGTCGCCGTGCTCGGCAACGATGTGAGAGAGCATTCGCTCCCCGGCATATTCGAGCAACATCAGATTGTTCTCACGACCGAGCAACCGGACTGCTCCCCTCCCATTGCGCCATACCAGATAGTCGGCCCCGCGCAGTTCATCAGCAATGTCTTCTATAGGTTTCAATCCCTTGACGATTGCAGGAGTCCCGTCTGGCAATGAAACTTTCCAAACGAGGCTGGAAAAGGTGTCCGCAATGAGAACAGGTTGCGAAACGTGCCAATGAGCAGGAAAAACAGGCGGCATGAACATCAACCCCAAGTCAGAGGGTCCAATCGCAGATAGAAGGCAAGGCGTTCGCGGTCGGGGGCTTCGATCCCCAATACATTGAATAGGACAGCGAAGGCGCGCTCTGCTTCATCTGGCGCTGCCCAGTTCTCTTCGGCGTTAGCAATCATGAGTGCCAAATCGGCATAGCGATCTGCTGTTCCGAGCCGCCCAAGGTCGATCAGACCCGTGCATTGAAGAGTTTTAGGGTCCACCATGAAGTTCGGCATGCAGGGATCACCATGGCAAACAACCATATCGGTGCGCTCTTGGTCGAGCCGCACCGGTAGCTCTCGTTCGACACGAGCCAAAAGATCGAGCTGCGGCGTACTCTTGTCCTCGTCCGGTAAGAAGTCGGGATTGACGGCATTGCGGGACACCACATCAACGGCGCGTCCGAACATTCGCGACAGCCTGCGCTCAAACGGACATTGATCAACCGATAGGCTGTGAACAGCGCCAAGTTGCTGCCCCATTGACGGCCACGCTTTGAGCAAATCCGCTCCAGACAGATCAGCCGCCGGTACTCCCGGAATTGCCGTTATCACCAAGCATGCACCCTCCTGTTCCTCCTGCCAGTTGATGACCTCGGGGCAAGCCACACCTCGACCTTTGAGCCAAATGAGGCGGTCACGCTCTCCAGCGAGCTCACCGCGGCGGGAAGCAGGTGCGATTTTCGCGAAGGCATGCCCGTCACCACGTCGAAAAACAAAATCACCAGATTCTCCGCCTCTGACAGGCAACCAGTCAGAATGCGATTCACCAAAAAAAATATTAGTTCGATTCAATGGAGGTTCCTTCAGTTTTCTGATGAAGCGCGAATATAGAGAAATATCCCGAATGTGCAGTTAACGAATTCTTGCGGTTTCTTTCAGCGCCGCCAATACCGCCAGCCCGTCGCGCAAGGGGCGCGGCTCGTGTGT
>CALBUZ010000022.1 GCA_937969105.1 uncultured Collinsella sp.
GTGATGCCCACGAGCTCCACCTCGGGGCTCGCGATGGCATAGGCAAGCGCCATCGCATCGTCCACGCCCATATCCAGATCAAGGATCAGCTTCTTGATTGCCATTGTTCTACTCCGCTTCTCCGTCTTTATCGTTTAACCAAACCAATGTTCAACTTCGGCGCGCGTGGGAATCGACTGTTGCGCGCCCAAGCGCGACACCGTCACCGCCGAGGCGCGTGCACCCGCCGCCATGCACTCAAAGAGCGGCAAGCCCTCTAGGCGAGCCGCTGCCAACGCGCCAATAAACGTATCGCCGGCGGCCGTGGTATCGACTACCGTGCTCTAGAGTGCCGGCATGCGCAGCAGATCACCGCCATCGCCGAGCGTAACCGAGCCGGCGCCGCCCAACGTGATGACCGCAGCTCCAGCACCCTTGGCGAGCAGGGCATTGAGCGCCGCGATGCAGCTCGCATCATCCGCGGGCAAGATGCCCGTCAGCACCTGACACTCGGTCTCGTTGGGACAGACCAGGTCGACCGCAGGCCAGACCTCCGCAGGCAACTCGCAGGCAGGCGCTGGATTAAAAACCGTATAGAATCCCAGCTCGTGAGCGCAAACAAGCGCCTCGGCAGTCGCTGCAAGGTCACATTCGCCCTGGGCGATAAAGACGCTTCCGGCAGCCGGGGCGATCTCGTTGGCGTCGTCGTCGAGCTCATCGGCCACCAGACGTCTCAGCGCCTGAGCAACGTCCTCACCCGTAAGCGCGTGGTTGGCGCCCGGCGACAGCACGATGCGGTTGTCGCTCTCGCAGCGAATGATAGTCGCGGTACCGGTCTCCACGTCATCGCGACGCGCCACGAACTCAACGCCCACGCCGGCATCCTGAAGCCCCGCCACGAGCGCATCGCCAAACGCATCGCGCCCGACCGCGCCGATCATGCACGTGCGCGCACCCATGCGCGCGGCGGCGACGGCCTGGTTAGCGCCCTTGCCACCGGCGTTGGTGATAAAACCGCTGCCACCAACGGTCTCGCCCGCGCGCGGCATGCGCTCGCACGCCACCGAAAGGTCCATGTTCATGCTGCCGAACACCGCAACGATGCCGTTGTCTGCCATGGAAACCTCCTCGTCTGCGGGCCTTGCACCCACCGTCAACCGTCGATTGCGCGCCTTCGCACCTCTATAACTTTAGTTCACTTTGATGTGAACTCGCCCTTGAGGTTGCGCCAGCAGCAAGCATTCACAGGAGCAGGCAGCTACAATGAATATGTGCTGATTATTCTCGTCATTGGATGATGTTTTATGGAACAATTCCCACAATCGAGCCCGCGCGGCCCGCGCCGCGCGCCCGATAACCAGGCGCCGCACGAACGCCCGCGCGCCGACCGCCGCACCGGCGAGTCGCGACGCGGCCCAAGCCCGCATCGAACGCCCACCAACAAGGGCGCCCACACCAACAGCGCCGCAAAAGAACAGGCGCCCGCTCGTCCCAAGTCCCGCTACATTCCTGCGCTCGACGGCCTGCGCACGCTTGCCGTCGTCGCGGTGGTGCTCTATCACCTCAACCTCACGTGGGCTCAGGGCGGCCTGCTCGGCGTCACGATCTTCTTTGTGCTTTCGGGCTATCTGATCACGCGCTTGCTGCTCAACGAAGTCTCTAAGACCGGCCGCATCGACCTTAAGAGCTTCTGGATCCGCCGCATCCGTCGCCTGGTCCCCGCCGTGGTAACGGTAGTGTTCGTGACCTGCGCGTTGTGCACCATCTTTAACCACGTGATACTCACCAAGATGCGTCCCGACATCCTGCCGTCGCTGCTGTTCTTCAACAACTGGTGGCAGATTGCCCAAAACGTCTCGTACTTCAATGCTCTGGGCGACCCCTCGCCGCTCACGCACTTCTGGTCGCTTGCCATCGAGGAACAGTTCTACCTGATTTGGCCGCCACTGCTGTTTGCCATGGTATCCATGCATGTGAGCAAGCCCAACACGCGCCGCGTGGTTCTGGGCCTTGCCGCGGTATCTGCCCTCGCCATGATGGTGCTTTACAACCCTGCCGCCGACCCCAGCCGCGTGTACTACGGCACCGACACCCGCGTGTTCTCGCTGCTACTGGGTGCTTGGATGGCCTTTATCCCCGATCGCGACCTGGCGCCGGTGCGTCTCGCACATCGTTTGGGGCTCAATCGCCTGGCTGGCGCCGCCAAGCGCGGCAAGAGCGCCGAGGACAAGCCTGGCGAGAAGGCCGACGAATCAGCCGAGACCGCCCCGGCACAGCCGAGCGCCCTCGTGCGCTTTTGGTCCTCGCCCGCATCCATCGATGTGTTGGGCGTCGCGGGCCTGGTTGGCCTTGCCGCCATGGTCGCGCTCACCAACGGCTACACCGCGTTCCAGTATCGCGGCGGCACGCTGTTATGCTCCATCCTCACGCTCATGGTCATCGCGGCCTGCGTGCAGCCCCAGGGAATGGTTGCCCGCGTGCTGTCCGCCGAGCCGCTCGTGTGGGTTGGCAAGCGCTCGTACAGCATCTACCTGTGGCACTATCCGCTGCTGTTGCTCATGAACCCGGTCGCCAACATCAACGATACGCCCTGGTGGCAGTACATCTTGCAGGTACTTGTGGTGGTCGCCGTAGCCGAGTGCTCCTATCGCTTTATCGAAACGCCGTTTAGGAAGGGCGCCTTCGGCCGCACCGTCGCCGAATTCCGCGATGGCACCACCACGCCCGCCAACTGGGTGCGCGCGCACGTCCCTGTCTGCGCAGCCTGCGCCGTCGTGTTAGTCGTTGCGCTGGGCGGCCTGATCTTTGTGCCCGAGACGTCTGCGCTGAGCGGCGAGGGCGCCGAAGTTCTGAACAAGGAAGCCAAAAACACCGCGCCCACCGACCAGCAGGCGGCCGACGACACCGACAAGGACAACGACGGCTTCCCCGATGGCTCCTACGACCTGTTGATGATCGGTGACTCCGTGTCGCTGCGCGCCGTTGATTCCTTTGACGGCGTGTTCCCGCACAGCCATATCGATGCCGAAAAGGGCCGCCAGTTTGATGCGGGCCGCGCGACATTTGAGGGCTATATCCGGCAGAACCTTGCCGGCAAGATCGTGGTCTTTGCCCTGGGCACCAACGGTTTGGTAACGGACGCCCAGGTCGATGCGATCATGGCCGACGCCGGCGAGCAGCGTATTGTCGTGTTTGTAAACACGCGTAGCCCGCAGCCGTGGGTCGGGTCCACGAACCAGGCCATCGCCAACGCCGCAACGCGCTACAAGAATGTACGCGTTATCGACTGGTACGGGTACAGCGCCAACCGCAACGACCTGTTTGACGGCGACGGCACGCACCTGTCGGCCACCGGCGTGGCCGAGTACCTCAATCTCATCCACGATGCGGTCAAGAAGGACCTGCCCGTGCACCCCGAGGACCACGTCAACGATCCGCAGCCGGCAGCCGTCAAGTCCGCCGCCGATGCGCTCGTCAATGCCCTCGCCTACAAGCCACACAAGCTGGGCACCGACAAGTAACGCGCAGCCAAATCTGCTCACACCCGCAGGGGGCGTCGTCCGTGGCCGACGCCCCCTGCGGCAGTTAGGGACGCCCCTTTTGTACCGGCACTTGGAGGCACTCCTGGCGCAGCCGATGAAGACCTCTACGGATGAATTCCAAGCCGCTCCGCCGCTCCAGACATCGTTTCCGCGCCTCGCGCTTGCCCCAAACAATCAAAACAAGCCCTTTTCGCCGCAACCTCAAAGGTCTGTGGGCAAAAAAGGGCAAATATGAGTACTGTTACCATTTTAGTAGCAGGCAAAACCACCCAAAATGACATCCGGGCGACCCCTACAGCCCTGATTTGTCCGAGCTGATCCGCGACGCCGACCACCGAACCTATGTGGAAACGCTGACCGACTATTATATGCGCACCAACACCAGCGTGTGGAAGGCTTTGCGGAAGGGACAGTGCGCCATGTTCCTGTTTGAGGGCTGTTCCGACAATCTGAACGACAGAAGGCTGGCTGATTTGTCCTTTTACCGGGTCTCGGCGGTGTGTCTGGTGGTTCGGCTGGATAAGTCGGGGGAGCCGTATATCGTCTATTTCAACCAGAATTGCAGCACCATTCCGGACCGCCCGCTGGAATACGGCGCGTGGGAGCTGGAAGACGTGGGGGAGGTCGGCCCCGCAACGGTTCGGGACGGAACCTATGAACTGTATTCCGTGAAGCACATGGGCGCGTATGAGGCGCTGCACGTCCGGGACAGCGAGAAGGACGAGAAGATTTCCGCGGTCTACATGACCCCGGACGGATTTGTCGCCACGGAAGCCGACTGCATCAACATCCACACCCGCACGGGCAATCATGTAGCCGGCAAGGGAATGTGGTCGGCTACATGGTCGTCAACAATAACGGCGCGGAGATCAATGCCATGGGCGATGATATTTTGGAGGCACTGGACAATGGAAAGCTGACCATTGGGGAGTTGCAGCGCTCTGCAAAAAATATCTGTCGGTTTA
>CALBUZ010000023.1 GCA_937969105.1 uncultured Collinsella sp.
CGCCTCACATCAAAAAATATCAGCCCAGTTCCGAAAAGCGAGCCGCTTGCGACAACCAAGTGCCGCGTGGCCCCGGCGGGCCGGGCATTAAGTTTGTCGCGAGTTCCGCACGCAAAGAAGGCCACTTAATGTGGCCTTCGTCTTGCGCAGGACTGTAGAGCAGCAAACTTAATGCCCGGCCCGCCGGGGCCACGCGTCCCTAGTTGTTCAGCATGCGGTCGAAGCTTCCCGAGTCGCCATCCCGATAGTCGGCGGTCATCAGAATCTCCTGCGGAATTCGTCCGCCCTCACGCAGCACGTTGCGGAACTGCACGCGCGTAACCATGGGCAGATCCTTGATCGTCGCCGCCAGGTTCTGCGGCACGCCCTGGTTGGCAGCCGCGGGCTCGCACGCACCGCCGGCCTTCACGCGGCGCTTATGCTCGGCAAGCATGGCGCGATACATGCCAGCATGCAGGCGAATCTCAACGACATTGGCGTTGCGGGCCTGCTCGACGATGCGCGCACCCTCGCGATCGATGTCGCCCACGTAGTAGATATAGGTAAAGCGATAGCCGATCTCGGCCAGGTAATCATCCAGTGCGTGCGAGACGCTCGCCTTGCAGCCGCCGCCAAAGATTACGCCGCCCACCTTGGTACCAAAGAGCTTGGCATGTTTACGTCCGCGCAGGAGCTTGACGATTTCGTCATAGGTATCCAGGTTCTCGACCATAATGAACGGCTTGTCGGCGCCCAGCGTAAAGAAGCCCGTAAAGTGCACCGGACGGTTGGGGGCGACCTTGATCGCCTGCATGCTGATGCCCTTTTCGGTCATACGCCTGATCAGGCGCTCGCCATGCTTGCCGTCAAAAGCTTTTTCGTCATTGAAAATCTGGTAGGCGCGCTGGCGGCGCGAGGCAACCGGAGTATCGGCACCGCGGTTCTGTTCAATCCATGCCTGGATAATCGCAATCTCCTCGGCGATTTTGCGATTGGACATTTCGTTGTGCTGAGCGCGCTGCGGCGTCTTTTTACCGTCCTTGCCTTCAACCCTTACAATCTGGGTCTGCTGTTCCTTAATTTTGGAGAGCGCCGTGGGCGTGGGGACGACCTTGAGCAGCTGCCTGCCCAGAACACGGGCCAGGGCAAACGCCGAAACCTCGCCATGGGTAGTCGACTCAGTCTGCTGGGCAGCCGTATCTGCCGCGGCAGACTCGGGCTTCTTCTGAGACTTACGCTTAGAATCGCCTTGGACATTGCGCCCACGTTTCGAAGTAGACGCCTGCTTCTGCGAACGTTCGGGCTTGCCCTCCTTCGCCGGCTGACGCTTGGGCTGCTCCATCGGAGCATCCACCTTCGCATCTTCGTCGCGCGGCGCTACATTCTCGGCGGCATCCTGAGCGTTAGAGCCGCGGCCGCCACGATGACGGCGGCGGCGAGGCTTGCTCGAAGTACCCTCCCCCGTCTGTTCAACCGCAGGCTGCTGGCCCTGAGCCTCCGTATCGGACGCAGTCTGCTCATCAACAGGCTTCTGTTCACGGACTTCCGACTCGGCAGGCTTCACGGCCTTCTCGGCCCGCACCTCCGGAACCTGGCTAACCTTCTCCTGACGCTTTACGGGATACGCGCGACCTGCAAAGCCGCGACCGGGACGACACGAGTCTGAGGCCTTCTTGGCCGTTTTCTCGGAATCGTCTACAACCTCAGCAGCCTCTTCGGCCTCGCGCGCAACATCCTGCTGCTCGGCCTTAAAATGCGCACCGCGACGACGCTTGGGTTCCTGAGGCTCAGCGGACTTTTGCTCTTTCACGGGCTCCTGCGGCTCGGCGACAGGCTCGTTCTCGACAACCTCGGTAACGGCTCTATCCTTTTGAGCCACAGCACGACGGAAGCGTTCCTGTTGGGCGCGGCGCTGCGCATCACGCTTTCCGCCTCCGCCAAAGCCGCCTCGACCCGCCTTGGCGGTAAAGGCACGCACGACATGCTCATCGAGCAGCTCGTCAGTATCGATATGCTCACGCGGGGCAACTTCTTCCGCAGCAGGAACCTCAGCGGAATCCTCGACAGGCTGCTCCTGGGCATCATGAATCTCGGCATTGATGGTATAGAACGCCGGGCGGCCGTTAATGCCGCTGCCCTCGATCTTGGTCACAATCTTTGCCGCGATAAGCTCATCGCGCATCGCCTTGGTATCGCACTCCTTATCCACGGAGCGGAAGATTTGCGCCAGCGCGCTCGACTTTATCTTGAGTGCCTTGCGACAGAGCAGGTCGTAGGCAACCAGCTTGGCCCGCTCGGCAGAAAGCGACGTTTGTCCGCTCAGACGCTCAGCCAGAGCATCGACATTGTTTTGGTTATCGGAATATACCGTCTTGGCCACGGGGCCCCTTTCATATGCACACATATACGTCCATATGGTACAACGCGCGCCACCATCCACGCAAAACATCTGCGAGAACACCCCGACATCACCCGTCTTTACAAAAAAGGCCGGGCCCGCGTTCTGCGGACCCGGCCTTTCCGAGTCATAGAGATGGAAGATCCAATCCGTCCGATCGGCTAAGCCTTGGCGGCCTCAGCGTCGGCAGGAGCCTCGGCGGCAGCAGCGCGGCCATACTCGGCCTTGCCCATCTCGGACCACTCGGGCTCCTCGTCGGGCATGGAGCCGGCCTCCTTGCCGAAGAACTCCTTGAGGCAGTTGACGGCAACGATGAGGCCCAGGACCATCAGCAGGACGGCAAAGACGAGCTGCAGGCCCTTGGTGGCGGCGACGGAGACGGCAGCCGTGGTGGCGGTAGCCGGGATGGTGCCGAAGAAGCCGTAGGCCTGGACGGCGGTCATGCAGCCCATGGCGCTCTGGACCAGCGAGGTAAAGGTGCAGCAGAGCAGGAAGACGACGGGCACGTAGAGCATCCAACCCTTGCGGCCGGTGCACTTGCAGAACACGGCGAGGGTGATCATGGTCATGCCGCCGAGCAGCTGGTTGGAAGCACCAAAGAGCGGCCAGATGTTGGCATAGCCACCAAAGGCGAGGGCGAGACCAGGAAGCAGCGTGACAACCGTGGCGAACCAGGGGTTGCCGAGGACCTTCATGTAGCCGGCCTTGGACTCGATGGCCAGGGCGTCGTTGGTCTGGGCAAAGAACTCGGAGAACGAGGTGCGGGCGATGCGGGCGACGGCGTCGAGCGAGGTCAGGGCCAGAGCAGAAACGTTCATGGTCATGAAGACGGTTGCGAGCGTGCCGTCAACACCGAAGGCCTGCATACCGCGGGAGATGCCAGCGGCAAAGATCTGGAACGGGGTGGAAGCGACGCCGGCGTTAAGGGCGCCGGTACCGGCGGTGTTCATGTCGGAGAACATGATGCCGGCAACGATGATGGCAAGGATGCCGACGAAGGACTCGACAATCATGGCGCCGTAACCGACCTTGACGGCGTCCTGCTCCTTCTCGACCTGTTTAGAAGAGGTGCCGGAAGAAACGAGGCTGTGGAAACCGGAGAGAGCACCGCAAGCGACAGAGACGAACAGGACCGGGAACATCATGCCGGAGGCAGTGGAGAAGCCGGTGAAGACCGGAGCGGTGATAGTGGCCTGACCGTTAACGCCCAGGACGACGATGCCGAGGACAGCGCAGACGATCATGACGATCATCATGATGGAAGTGAGGTAGTCACGCGGGGTCTTGAGCATCTGGATAGGCATGGCGCCGGCAAAGACCAGGTAAACCATGACAACGGCGAACCACTGGAACTTATCCAGGTAGACCGGGAACTGCATACCGACGGCGAACATGAGAACCATGAGGACCACGCCGGTGACGAACTCGGCAGCGCCGGTGAGGTTGAACTTCTTCTGGGCCCAACCAAAGGCGATGGCGACGAAGGTGAACAGGATGGAGATGGTACCAGCGCAGCCGGCGGCATAGGACTTGGTGAAGTCGACGGCACCGGTAGCAGCACCAGAAGCGTCAACGGCCGGGGTGAACATGAACGTCTTGCAGACCATGTCGGTGAAGGCGGCGATGACAATGATGCAGAACAGCCAGCAGAACAGCAGGAACAGGCGACGGCCGGTCTTGCCGATGTACTTCTCGATGAGCTGAGCCAGGGACTTGCCGTTGTTCTTCATCGAGGCGTACAGGGCGCCAAAGTCGTGGACGGCGCCAAAGAAGATGCCGCCGACGAGGACCCAGAGCACGACGGGCAGCCAGCCAAAGGCCATGGCGACGATCGTACCCGTAACAGGGCCAGCACCGCAGATCGAGCTGAACTGGTGCGAGAACGCGGTGAAGGCGGAGACGGGCGAGAAGCTCTTGCCGTCCTTCATGCGCTTGGCCGGCGTGAGGGCCTCTTTGTCAACGCCCCACTTGTTGGCCAACCAGCGGCCGTAGCCCAGATAGCCGCAGGCGAGCACCGCCGCAGCCACAACCATGAGCAAAACTCCGTTCATTACATTTCCTCCTCTAAAAAGAACTACTCAGACATAAAAAATGAGGGCCGTCGGTTGCGCTCGACGGCCCTCATCTTCATCAGCCGCCCGTTATCGTACGGGCTAGCTGTATGTGCTAACCCGCATCAGATAATTACTACGCTGATAATGTTTAGCTGATGCGTGAACATGTCTGAGAAATCCTCTTCAATCATGATGTGAACGATCCGTGCGTGTTCACATCCCCCAGTGGATG
>CALBUZ010000024.1 GCA_937969105.1 uncultured Collinsella sp.
GTCCTGGCCCTGGCTTTCGTTACCGTTGCTGTAATAAAGCTTGTGATTCGCAAGATCGATCGTAGTATTTTGACTGATAGTGATTGACTCACTTGAACTAATGTCAGCAGTCAGACGCAGCCTTGGGGGCCTGTTCGCCGGGGCAAGGGCAAGGTACGTAGACAGGTCTCTGTCATTGTTCAGCAGCGTGTACCCATCCGAATCTTGTTGAAGTTTCTGATCCACACCTTCATTTGCAACAGTAGCGACCTTATAGACAGACTGTCCATCATTCGCGGGCTGCGCAGCGCTCTCGGCTCCCGTGTCATCGGCAGTCGGATCCGCCGCAGCAGCGTCTTCTCCCTCGCCACCCTCAGCGTCGTCACTATTCCGGTTTTCGGCGTCTTTGCCCATGAAATTGTCTGCGTCGGCGTCCGCGCCCAAAGTGTTCTCGTCTGCAACGACTTCCTCGGTAGAAACCGCCTGACCATCGTTGGCAATGGCCTGCGAGATTGGGGGCATGACGAGCGACAGCACCAGGCTCAAAACGGAGGCTCCGCACAAAACGCCTGCCAGTACACGGCGCGTCGCTTTTTTACTCTGCTTAGTTTTTTCTGAATTCGCTTTCATCGATGTCTCCTCCCCAAGAGACCGCGATCGTGCTCTTTCACTATCAAACGTATCTGCGCAACCTGAAATTGCGCACGCTTAGTAATGACTATTCTAACGATTGTTCGAACATCTGGGCAAATAAACCGATAGTTTTGTAGCGAATTGTCAATTCTCTTGACAATTGCTCAGATTTACCTTCGTTTATTCGCTATCTATTTTTTGTTTCTACTGGTAATTTAGTTGCCCATCATTTTTTAATGGCATTAGATTTATTTGCACAACATTTTGCTCAAGAGTAAACATCCTGTAAACAGTCGAAAATTGACCATGAGCTGTAGGTCATTTACCGGGAGAAATACCCTACCAAACTGATGAGAATATCTTTAACTCATCGGTAGTCAGAAGCGTAATGTTCAGACAACCATATTGGTATTTGCGCGCAGATTTTCGGTATCAATTCGCCCAAATCGCCTGAGGCCACCACAAAGGTACCTGCCCCTTCGTGGTAGTTCTCCCCCGGCGCTACAGCAGATGCTCCTCGATAAAGATCGCGATGCCGTCTTTGTCGTTGCTGGCGGTTACAAAATCGGCGGCGGCACGGGTGGCATCGCTACCATTTGCCATGGCCACGCCCACGCCGGCGTCGGCCACCATGCAGGTGTCGTTGTCGGCATCGCCAAACACGCAGATGTCCTGGAGCTCCATGTCGTTGAGCTCCGCCACGCGCACAAGGCCGCGCGTCTTGGACACGTGCGGATCCATGAACTCGTAGAGCCGCTGCGTGGTTTGCAGAGCCGCCGCCTTGACGGTGGCGTCGGCAAACGTCGACGCCCGCTTGATGACCTGCGGCATCGCCTCGGGCGCCATGGTAAACATCACCTTGGGCTGCGGCTCGCGCAAAAACTCGGCAAAGTCGACCACCTTGTAGGGAACGCCGTCGACACGCGACAGGTGCTCGACGCACGCATTGCTCTCGGGCACATAGAGCACGCCGTCCCGAGGGCAAACGGGCGTTGCCGGCAGATCTGCCATGTGCTCGCAGATGCGCGCGACGGTCTCGCCCGGCAGCGGGTAGCTCAGCTCGTTGATGCCGTGCGCACGGTCGACGACCTCGGCGCCACCGCAGCCCACCAGCACGTCCACCAGGCCTTCAATGCCCCAGAGCTCGTACATGGCCTCGGTCGCGTGGGCGTCGCGCCCGGTGCACAGGCCAAAGAGTACGCCGCGCTCGCGCAGGGCGTGGATCGCCGCCACCGTGCGCGGGGACACCGTGTGCTGGCTCGTGAGCAGCGTGCCGTCGATATCGCAGAACACGGCTTTGATGTGGCTGAAGGTGGTGTCCATGGGGGCCTTTCTGGGTTGCGCGGCGGTGCCGAATGTGGTCGGAAATGGTGTCCATGGTATACCAAGGCACAGGCGCGGCCCCTCAAAGCAAAAACCACCACAAAGGTACCTGGCCACTTTGTGGTGGCCGGACTCGCAGGATGGCCCGGCCCGGGGCGCAAACCATCACAACATTCGACGTTATTCGGCAAAATCGCGATTTTCGCTGGATGTTGTGATGGTTTTACTGCCTTATAGAACGATCGAAATGCCAGCGACCAAACAGCAGCAACGCCACGGGAACCGCCGTCACGACCATACCCGCCCCTACGAGCGTCTGCTGCACACCAAACGTCGCCGCCAGCCAAGGGGCAATCGCCAGCGGGGCCACGCCGGCGAACATGTTGCCAAAGCCCATGACCGAGTTGACGCGACCGAGTTGCTCGAGCGGAGCCGTCGTTTGCACGATAGTGTTGTGGAGCGGGTTGACGACGCCCCAGGCCACGCCCAGGACAATCTGGCCGATAAGGGCCACGCCCACGTACGGTGTCCCCACATAAATCAGACTTCCCACGCCCACGGACATGAGTGCCACGAGCAGCGTTTTGAGGCTGACGAAGCGCGGCGGCAAGCGGAGCGCGACCACGGCGCCCAGCACCGCGCCCACACCGCTGGCCGACGAGAGCCAGCCCATCCATTCGACACCGACGTGCAGGACATCGCGGTAGAAGAACGACTCCAGTGGATCGAAGGCACCGTAGCCAAAGTTCGAGAGGAAGATGATGCAGAACAGCAAGGCGAGGATACTGTTGGTGAAGACTGTCTTGATGCTTGTCGCGAAGGTGACGCGGGCGAACGTGCTGGGGTTGGAGCTTTGGCTGGCAGTGATTGCCGTTGTACTGCTGTCCGCGGGAGTACTTTCACGCGCGGCGACACGAACTGCTTGCGGTCTAAAGCCCCAGCCGGCAATGAACGCCAGTACGGTAAAAATCATCATGAGCACGAACACCGCGCGTGACGATGTAGCCGCCGCGACAAAGCCGCCCAGCGTGGGGCCAACGATGATACTCACGTTTGAAAACATGGCGATGGCGGAGTTGATGTCTTTGAGCTCGGCGGGATCGTCGGTGAGATATGCCGGATAGGACGTGGCGATGGGTTGGGCGAATCCCATCACAAAACCTAGGAGCGCCGCGCCGGCAAGGACTGTTCCGGTCGCTCTGCCAAAGGCGATGATTGCCGCACCCGTCGCCAGCGTGCCGACGATGCTCAGCAAGAAATGACGGCGCGGGCCCCAGGCGTCGAGCGCCGCGCCACCCGCAAAGGATCCCAAGATCACGAATACGTTCATAAAGAGGACAGCCAGCGATGTCGCCACGACCGAGGCATCGTCTGCATAGGTGAGCGTTCCGATGACGCCGATAAAGTAGCTGGTCTGAAAACCGGTGTAGATGAGAAAGCGCATCGCCACCAGGCGCTTGGCCTGCATGGACAGCGATGATTGAGGCTTTGAGAAAAGATGGGTGAGCATGGAGACTCCTTGTTTCATACGAATGCGGACGGCGGGCATTCGCCACCGTCTGTCAAATCAATCTATCCGCATGAAACATTAAGGACGCATCAAGCCCCTTCTCTCCGTTTTTCGCCCGTCATGAACTACTTGGTAGATTGTAAGGCATGTCCCACACATCTACCAAAGCAAAAACCACCACAAAGGTGCCTGGCCCCTTTGTGGTGGAAATGACGTTTGCCCAGATAAAACCTGCCAAAAGAATCCTGTCCCTTTTTGGCAGGTTTTAGGCCAGATGATCTTGGATCAGATCGCAGATGGCTCGAGCGTCGTTGATGTTGATGGCTCGGGTCGCAAAGCCGGCATCGAAGGCCTGACGCGCCAGGGCCTCGTTGCAGGCAAGGGCCAGCGTGTGGCCGTCGACCAGGTCGAGCGAGCTCTTGCCGCGCAGACGGTCGACACCCGATCGCGCGACGACGATGTTGTCGAAGCCCTCGGTCTTGTAACCCTCGATGATCACCACGTCGACATCGTTGTAACGCGACAGCAGCTCGCGCGCGGGCATCTCGTCCTCCTCGCGCGTGTCGGCGTACTCCGCCCAGCGCGTGGCGCAGATGAGGCCCACATGCTTGGATCCGGCCTGGTGATGGCGCCACGTATCTTTAGCGGGCACATCGATATCGAAGCCGTGATGCCCATGATGTTTAAGCGAACCCACGCGCAGGCCGCGGCGAGTGAGCTCGGCAATGACCTTCTCGACGAGCGTAGTCTTGCCCGAGTTTTGGTAGCCGATAAACGCGATCGCGGGGACGGCCGGGGCCGGAGCTGCAGGCGCAACGGCGACGGGTGCGCTCGCGGGTGCGTCGCCTGCGGCTCCCACGGCCTCAACAGCAGCGGCCTGACGCTCTGCGCGGTCCCATACGCCCGAGCGGCCGCCCTCCTTGTGCAGCAGGCGCACGTCGACGATCTCCATGCCGCGATCAACCGCCTTGCACATGTCGTAGATGGTCAGACACGCGGCACTCGCGCCGGTCAGGGCCTCCATCTCGATACCCGTCTTGCCCGTCACGCCCGCCGTGACCAGCACGTGAAAGCCAACCTGTCCGTCCGCGCGCGCCGGCGCCCAGCCCTCGGGCACGTCCTCGGCAGGCGTACCCGCCGGAGCGATGGGCGCAATGTCGCACTTGCTCTTGGTAATGAGCAACGGATGGCACATGGGAATGATATCGCTCGTGCGTTTGATGGCCATGATGCCCGCCACGCGCGCGCAGGCGAGCACATCGCCCTTTTTAGCGCGGTCCTGCAGCACCATGGCCTGCGTCTCGGGATGCATGAGGATGGTGCCCTCGGCGATGGCGATGCGATGGGTCTCGGCCTTGTCGGACACGTCGACCATGCGAACCTCGCCCTTGGCGTCCACGTGCGTCAGCTCGTCGCGGCGGGCGTCGCGGGCTGGCTCGGTGGCAGCACTGGCAGTCGGCTGCGCTGCCGCGACGGCATCGCCAGCATTCGCCGCAGCCGTGACTTTGTGGGCAGACATCGCGGCCCTACGAGCGGCCTTGGTGGCGTCGGCGTACCTGCTCTTGGCCATATGATCATCCTCCGATTTGGGACATAAATCGTTGCGTGCCCTCAATTATCGCGTGTTCCTGCGGTTTGTGGGCCACGGCATCGCGCCAAATCGAAAGTACCTGCATATCATCACCACGGCGCAACGCCTCACGCACCGAATACTCGGCATCGCTGAACAGGCACGGACGCACGTTGCCATCGGCCGTCAGGCGCAGACGGTTGCAATTCGCGCAAAAATGGTTGGACATGGCGCTGATGAAGCCAACCGTTCCCGCCGCGCCCGGAAAGTGCCAGTAGCGCGCAGGGCCCGCGCCGGCAGGAGCGTCGTTGATGTCGAGCGGCTCGAGCTCGAGCTCGCCCAGTCCCGCCGCCGCGGCCCCGGCATTGATGCGCGCCCGCAGCTCGTCGCTCGGCACGGTGTCGCTCGCGTCCCACAGCTCGGGATTGAGCGTGGGCGCGTGAGGGTCTACGGCGCAATGCGAGCTCGTGCGCCCGTCACCGATGGGCATGTATTCGATAAAGCGCAGGTGGATGGGACGATTGAGCGTGAGCCGCGCGAGGGCCGCCACATCCTGGTTGAGCCGGCGCACCACAACGCAGTTGACCTTAACGGGCTCAAAGCCCCAGGCCAGCGCCGCGTCGATGCCCGCCATGGTCTGCTCGAGTCGACCCAGGCGCGTGATCTTTCCAAAGAGCGTAGGGTCGAGTGTGTCGAGCGAAATGTTGACGCGATTAAGACCGGCGTCTTTGAGCTGCGGCGCCAACTTGGGCAGCAGGGCGCCATTGGTGGTGAGCGAGATGTCCTCGATCTGCGGAATCGCGCGGATGTCACGAATAAGCGGGATGATACGGCGGCTGACCAGCGGCTCGCCGCCCGTCAGGCGTATGCGGCGAATGCCCTCCCCCGCCACCAAGCGCACAAAGCGGGCGATTTCCTCGGCGCTGAGCAGCTCGTCGTGCGCGCGGGGTGCCACGCCATCGGCCGGCATGCAGTAAATGCAGCGGAAATTGCACTTGTCGGTAACGGCAATGCGCAGGTAGTTGATATCGCGGCCAAAGCCGTCATGTTGCACGCGCCCGTCCACGCAGCCCTCCCCTCACGCGGCGTTTTATTCTTCGGAAAACATAATACCCCACGAGAGAATCATGCCGACACCCGTACGACAGGACAGGTCGCTTCGAGCAAAACGGACTTTCCAAGCCCATCCTCAGCTCGCAAACCATCACAACATTCGATGCTTTTTCCGTTTTTGGCAAAAAACGGCGAATGTTGTGATGGTTTGTCTGCCCACGGCACCCCGTAGAAGGACCGGAACGCCCCTAAAGGCCGCCGTCCCAGTGCCGAATCACGAATTCTCGTAGGTCGTTCTGACGTTTCTGGAACGCTTCGCTTCGGTCGCACTTAAGGCCCATAGCGAGCGCGATGGCATTCATCGCCCGATGCAATTGCAGTTGATGGGCAAACTGAGTCCCGGTGAGGACGATCGTCCTAAAGCCCAGCGCGCTCAGCACGGTCATACGCTCCGCATCCGAGGCGCTGCGCTGTTTATCAAGATGGTCCGAGCCGTTGTATTCAATCCCCGTACCACTCGCTGGCGCATATACGTCGATCTCGAAATACCCGGCCTTAGCGAGATATTTGAACTCGTTGGGAACATCGACCCGATGGTTGAGCTCAATCTTGGCGTATCCCAGCCCTCCCTGGGAACGTTTCGCTACGACCATGATTGCGGTGGCCGTCTCCATGGGCGACCGCGCGCCATCGTGCACGCGCTTGAGCACGCTGGCCGCGCGTATGGCCCCCTGACGAGATCGGTTCTCATTGCAATAAGCAATCAAATCGGCAACGGTATACCTCTGCCCCATCTCGAAATAATCGCCTGTCGACAGATGATTCAAATGGTATCGGGCGCAGATTTCATACCCATATTCCAGCTGCTCGGGCTCACTCATCCACGAACCCGCTTGGACAAAGCACATGGCCTCATCAACCACCAAAAGGCCCTCTGCCACCTCGATAAGATGCCCTGGAGGTACCGGCGCCCCAAACACGTGGCACCTAAATCCAGCCGGCGTCGAGCGCTCAAAATCGAAGTTGACGAGCGTGTCGATATGATCGAGCTCTTCTCGTGGAATACCAAGAGAAACCAGATAGTCGGCAACGATCCCAACTGCCGTTGAAGCCCTCAGCCCCTTGGCATCGAGTCCTAATTTGGGCAGGCTCGCGGTCGGTTCCGCCTCGCTAGCAAGCGAGTCCTCATCGTATAGGCTGCTTGCTCGCGAGAGCGGCTCGGACGGGCGCGCCACGTTGTGGTACAGCCAGGCAGTCTTATGGGACAGGACGATCGGCAGGTCCATGAGCCCTCCAATGGAGTCGGATAACCAACCTTATTCCCCTGCCCACGAGTCCGCACACCTTCGTGCGCAAGAAAGCGATTCCGCCCGATCGAGTGGCAGAAAAACCATCACAACATTCGATGCTTTTCCCGATTTTGGCAAAAAACGTCGAATGTTGTGATGGTTTGAGGCGAGGTGAGGGGCACGGAGGGATCAAAGCATCGTGCTCGAACGGGTTAATCTAGCTCTTTTAAGCCATGCGCCAGCTGCCAGTACTCGCCGTGCTGGGCGAGCAGCTCTTCGTGCGTGCCGCGCTCGATGATGCGGCCGTGTTCGAGGACCATGATGGCGTCGGCGTCGCGGACGGTGGACAGGCGGTGCGCGATCATAAACGTGGTGCGACCGCGCATGATGCGGTCCATACCGCGCTCGATGAGCTTTTCGGTACGCGTGTCAATGGAGCTCGTGGCCTCGTCCAGGATGAGCACCGGCGGATCGGCGACGGCCACGCGCGCGATGGCGAGCAGCTGACGCTGACCCTGCGACAGGTTGGCGCCGTCGGCCGTGACCGGTGTGTCGTAACCCCGCGGCAGACGGCGGATAAACGAGTCGGCGCAGGCGGCCTCGGCAGCGGCGCGTACCTCCTCGTCGGTCGCGTCGAGCTTGCCAAAGCGGATGTTCTGCGCAATGGTGCCGCTAAACAGGTGCGTGTCCTGCAGCACAATGCCGAGCGACCCGCGCAGGCTGGCCTTGGCAATGTGCTTGACGTCGATGCCGTCGTACGTGATCTCGCCGTCATCGACCTCGTAGAAGCGGTTGATGAGGTTGGTAATGGTCGTCTTGCCGGCACCCGTGGAGCCCACAAACGCGATCTTTTGCCCCGGCTTGGCAAACAGGTTGAGGTCCGTGAGCACGCGGGTGCCCGGCACGTAGGAAAAATCCACGGCATGGAAGCGCACGTCGCCGGCAAGCGGGACCAAGCCGCACGTGAGCTCGGTGCCGTCGGCAGCCACCGCGCGGCCCGACTCATCAACGGCTGCCACATCATGCAAATGCCCGTACGCGCCCACGCCCTGGCCCTCGGGAATCTTCCACGCCCACGCGGCGTCGCCCGTCTGCACCAGCTCCACGCAGCCCTCGTCCACCTCGGGCTCAAGGTCCATGGCGGCAAACAGGCGCTCGGCACCGGCCAACGCGTTGAGCAAGAAGTTGCCGAGCTGCGTAAACTGGTTGATGGGCATGGCGGCCTGGCGCACAAAGACCAGGTAGCTCGCGAGCGCACCTACGTCGGCGAGCCCCTTGATGCAGAGCATGCCGCCCGCCACGGCGACGATGGCATAGTTGACGTAGCCAATCACGACAGTCATGGGCACCATGGAGTTGGCATAGCTCACGGCGGCGGTGCCGGTGCGGCGAAGCTCGTCGTTGCGGCAGGCAAAGCCGGCGACATTCGCCGCCTCACGGTTAAAGACCTTGATGACCTTTTGACCCGAGACCATCTCTTCGATATATCCGTCCAGGTCGCCAAGCGATGCCTGCTGGGCAGCAAAGAAACGCTTAGAGCGCGCGCCCGAGTAGCGCGCATACAGCACAATGGCCGCATCGCACACGAGTGTGATAATCGTGAGCTGCCAGTTAAGGATGATGAGCATAGCCGTGGTGCCCACAACCTGAATGGCGGCCTGAATCACGTTGGCAAAGCTGTTGTTAAGCGCCTCGGAGACGGTGTCGACGTCGTTGGTGAAAAAACTCATGATGTCGCCCGAGCGCGTGCTGTCAAAATAACTGAGCGGCAGCGCCTGGATGTGCGCGAACAGGTCGCGGCGAATATCGGACACCACGCGTTGGGCCGCGCGCACCATGATCTGCGAGTAGCCCAGGGCCGAAAGCACGCCCGCGGCGTAGATGATCGCCGTCAGGATGACCTGCTTGGCGAGCAGTTCCTCCCCGCCCGTAGCCAAACCGTTAACGATGGGGCGCACCATGTAGGTGCCGGCGAGGCTCGCGATGGCGGCGACGGAGGCGAGCACGCCCACCGCGAGCAACGAGAACTTGGCATGCCCCATGTAGGAGAGCAGGCGGCGCACAGTGCGTTTGAGGTCGGCCGGGCGTGCTTGGGCTGCGGTCTTAGGCATGGCGCTCACCCCCTTCCAAGGGTGATCCGCATGCGACGGAGGAAAACGGATCATTCGCGCAGCCACCGTCGTTGCCATCGCCGGCGTCCGCGTTCCCCGCAAACTCCATCTGCGAGGCGTAAATCTCCTGGTATATGTTGTCGCCCGCCAGCAGTTCCTCGTGCGTGCCCACGCCGTGGACACGACCGTCGTCCAGCACCACAATGCGATCGGCATCCATGACACTCGCGATGCGCTGGGCGATGATGAGCACGGTCGCATCGGGAATCCGAGCGATGTGCTCGCGAATCTTTGCGTCGGTCGCCATATCGACCGCGCTGGTGGAGTCATCAAAAATGAGCACGCGCGGATGCTTGAGCAGCGTGCGCGCGATGCACAGGCGCTGCTTCTGGCCACCCGAGACACCGGCGCCGCCTTGGCCCAACTCGCCGTCCAGCCCGCCGATGCGATCGAGGAACTCGTCCACGCACGCCGCGCGGCAAGCCGCGAGGAGCTCATCGTCCGACGCCTGCGGATTGCCCCACTGCAGGTTCTCGCGCACGGTACCCGTAAACAGCACATTCTTTTGCAGCACAATGCCCACGGCGTCGCGCAAGGCGACCAGGTCGTAGTCGCGCACGTCGTGTCCGCCCACAAGTACGACGCCCTCGGTGGCGTCGTACAGGCGCGCAATCAGCTGCACAAGCGAGCTCTTGCCCGAGCCCGTGCCGCCGAGGATGCCCACCGTCGAGCCGCTCTCGATGCGAAGGTCGATATGCTCGAGCACATCCTCGGCTGCATCCGCGCGGTATTTTAAGGAAACGTCGCGGAACTCGATATAGTATTCGTTGTCATCGCGCTTTTCCACCGAAAGAGTGCCCTGATACATGGGGTTTGGAATGTCGAAATACGAGAAGAATCGCTTGAGGTAGCCGTGGTTGACAAGCGAAAGCTGAAGCGTGCTCACAACGCCGGAAATTGCGGTGAGCAGCAGCATGATGCAGGAAACGTACTGCGCGATTGAACCAACGGAAACTCCTCCGCCGAGCGCCGCAAATATGAGCAGCAGATATACGCCAAAGCGCAGCATATAGTTCACAAGCGTGGAAATGAGGTCAAGTCCGGCACGGCCGAAGGTTGCCTTTGCTTCGCGCTTATAAAGATTGAGCATAAGCCCTCTCGAGAACTTTTCAAGGGACTCTCTCATACTGTAAAGGCGAATATCTTTACCGCTATTGTAGTTGGTAATATAGCCACTATATTTGTCGGCTCGGATGTTTTCTTCAACGCAGCTTGAGAAGAAATCGTTCATGAGCTGCGAAGATTTCTTGGTTGTGAACATGCTTATCAGCATTGTTACAATAATTCCGCCAACAAGCGCAAGCTTTGCCCATGCGGACACTGAATCTATGAAGAAGAACGAAATTGTAAGCGAAACAGAAGAAATTATTTGCACAATGTTGCGGGTAAACCTATTCAGGCAGCCT
>CALBUZ010000025.1 GCA_937969105.1 uncultured Collinsella sp.
AAAGGAGGCACGCATCTTTCTTGCCGTTTCGTATGCCCCTTCCACATGCGCAAGTTCAGCCGCCTGTAAGCGCATTGTTTCCGCCGCCGCATCATGTTCTACCCGCGCGCCCAGCTCCGTGAGCAGCTCTGCCATGTGCCGCACATCCGCAAGCGGCGGTACATTCTGAATCTCGCAGACCTCCTCTGTCAGCAGGCACGCCGCCAGAATCGGCAGAACCGCATTTTTCGCACCGCTGATTTTTCCCCTGCCATGTTGTGCACCCTTGATGCTGGCATTGAGTACTATGGGCTCGAGGATCGCATTACACCGCTTGAGCTTGCTTGGGATGATGACTGGGATTTGGTTGGACCGGTCGCGAAAGCGGTAGATGTTGCCTTTGCCAGTCGCTCTGTCACCACGACCAACCTAAAAGGTGCGCTTGCCAAGCTTGATCGAACGGCTCGTCGGCGTTGTGCCGTCACGATGGTCGCCAACTCCAGCCCGCGCTATGACCTGCACCTGATGAACGCCATCGGTGCCTCGGTTACCTGCAGTAATGGCTTTGTGTATGCCTTTAATATCCTCATTCAGATGGGTGCCCTGCCGCAGGTTACGTACTTTGAATCACCTCGTCGCGATACCTTCGATAGCCTTGAGGCGGGCGTGGCGGACTTCTCCCGCATGCTCGAGCGCGGTAACGAGGATAAGATCGACCGTCTGCGCGACTACGTCGCTCAGCATATGATTGAGAATCCCCATGCCGGCGAGCCGGGGTCCAAGGGCGTGCCGCAGGGGCGCTACATGCTCGACCACGTCCGCAAAGTCCGTTGGGCGTTTATTGCATGGGAGCCGGTCTCTTCGGGCCGTCCATAGACCGCTTTCGGCCGCCGTACACGTCCGCCTGTAACCCGCGCTGTTCTCCCGCTCGGCATCCGCATTCTTTTTGAACTGGGCAAACACGCCCCACACCGCGCCGTTCCTGCGCTATCGTGGGACAGCTCACGTAGATTAAGGCCCCATCGTGGGGCGCCCCATAACATAGAAAGCGAGAACCCATGGCACTGACAGGAGCCCAGGTCAAGCAGCTTCGCAGCATGGCCCATCACCTCAACCCCGCCATCATCATCGGCAAGTCCGACATCAACGAGGGCACCGTCGAGCAGACGGTCGCCTACCTGGAGAAGCACGAGCTCGTTAAGTGCTCCGTACTCGATGGTTCCAGCCTTTCCGCCCGCGAGGCCGCCGAAGAGCTCGCCGAGCGCTGCCATGCCGAGGTCGTCCAGGTTATCGGCCGCAAGTTCTCGCTGTATCGCGAGTCCTCGCGAAAGGACATCGAGAAGATTAAGCTCGTCTAAGAGCCAACGGTCCGGCGAGCCAACATACATCAAGCTTGCGAGCGTCCGAGCAATTCGGACGCTCATTTTTTATCGCTCGACGAGCACGCGGTTAAGCCTGCCCTCCACCAAGCGCTCGTAGAGACGCCGCGTTTCGGGCTCGGGCACGCCATTGACCTGCTCCCTCAGGTGATGCATATGCCCACTGTACAGCTCGACGATATCGCGTCGTCGCCCCGCCGCACCGTAGACGCGCATAGCGCAACGCACCATGTCCTCGCGCGCCGTCTCTTGCCGCAGCCCCGACTCCACCAGCCACACCGCCGACTGCAGGTCGTTTTCTTCTAGGGCGGCATTCGCGCCCCGAATCATGCAGTCGATATACTTCGATTCCATAATGCGCCGCATACGCAAAAAGTAGGTGGGATTACAGCCATTGGGAACATACAACGGGCCGGCGTAGAGCTGCTCGATCTTAAGGCACAGCTCGATCAGATGGGGTCCGCGCGCACCCGTGCGATTTCCCAAAACTTCGCGGCTTATCTGATCAAACAATCGCACGTCGGTCTTGACGTAATCGCCGTTAAGCCCAATGCACTCGTTTTGGATCAGCACGCACGACTTGCCGTCCGGTGTCGGCCCCAAGGCCGAACGCAGGCGCGATATTGTCGAGTACAGATTGTTACGGGCGCTATTGAACTCGGCATGGGGCCACAGCTCCATAGCCAGCGTCTCGCGGTCGACCAGTGCATCCATGCCCAGCGCAAGCCGCTCGGCAAGCGTCGCCGCTTTCTTGCGGCGCCACATCTTATCCGTGATGGGAAACCCGTCGCGCTCGGCGCGAAACGCCCCAAACATGCGGATCTCGATATGGCCAATCACATCGACACCCTCGGCATCGCCAGCCTGGAACAGACGCTCGCCTTCGCCCTCAAAGTCGTCACGCAGCGAATACCGCGACAGCTCGCGCACCGGGAGCTTCTTTCGAATTCTAGCGGCCGGCTCACCCAGACAATGCATCGCAAGGCGCGCAAACAGCCGATACGACGGATCCAAAATCCCTAGGCGGTTCATGGACATCCAGGCTGCAAGGTCGCTATCGCGGCCTGCGGAGGCCAAATGCAGCGCCACCATCCATGCCTCGGCACCACCGACCTGCGTACGACTCAAATCGAGCAGCTCTGCCTCTTCGCGCACCGATACCATCGATGTATTGCGTAAGTACGCCGCGCGCTCTAACAGCAGTGCGTTGTCGCGTATGTATCCAATCGATTCCTCGGCAAGCCTGAGCACCTGCACCGCACGGAATTTGGCATTGACTGGACGCCCCTCAGCCAGCGACTGCCAGCCTTCCAGTATCAAGCCAAACAACTGGACTTGATTGTCACGTACGCGCACGGCAAAACGGTCGAGCTCATTGAATGCCTGCTCGTCGGTCACCGGCATGCCGGCAAGCAGACGCCGCGCCGATAATACCATGCGCACCCAGATGGCGAGTGCTCGGATTCCGCGCGCTTCGAGTGCCTCGAGCGTCAGGGCCATCTCGTCATCACGCTCGTCAGTCCCTGCATACGACCCATCAAATAGCTCCGTCAACATGCGGTCCGCTCGCACAAACGTCCCCGCGATATCGAGCTCACAATCGTAGGCCTTATCCGTTTTGAGCCCCGCGAGGATCTCACCACCCTTCGCCCGCTCGGTCAGCCCATGCTTTATCTCGACATGTGCGGACAGCATGTCGAGTGCGGCACAAGACACCTCACTTTCCAACGCCGTATGGCTTGCCGGAAGCCCCAGACCACCATCTCCATAACAGGCAGCCGTAAACGCGTGCGCCACCTTCCACGACACGGGATCGAGCTCGCAAATCGCTTGCTCGCCCGCATGCTCGATAATTGAGGCCATATACCGCGCTAGCTTTGTATTGGAGACGCTCACCGCCGCCAGATAGATGCCGAGCGCCTCGTCAGGCGTCGGCTCCGATGCCTGGCCATCTGCCTCGGTCTTTCCCAGCGCCGCGCGGCAAACATCCCCTCCATGCCCCGTCAGGGCCAGATCGACCCCATACTGCCCGGCAAGCTCCAACACCGCACTGCGGTCCAAAAACGCGTCGGCAAGGTCCATCGCGGTATCGCAGCGCCCTGCTTTAATCAAAATACGTGCCGCCCGCACAACGAGTTCGGGGCGAATTTCGGCAACCAGCTTGCGCAATCGCAGGCGTGCGTTATCCTCGGTACCCAAGCAGGTAAAGCTCCGGTCTGCCGGATCGACGCCAAAAATGGGATAATCGCGGACAAGATAGGACTGGTCAATCGCCGAAAGCCTAACACCGCATACCTCGAGCTCCGAAATATTGCCCTCACCCATTAAGACCATCAAACATGCCACGCTAAACAGGGCGTTGTTCTCGAGCGACGCCAGATCAACAAGTGCCGCACCGTAGATATTGACGATCTCGTTTTCGAGCATCTGGGCAACGTCTCCCTGCCCGTATAGTCCCGACTGCATAGCCGAGACGAGCTCGGGCACGCCCTGCGTAAGCTGATAGAAGTCGAGCGATGTGCTGATCGAAAACGCCGATGCCCACGCCGAATACTCATAGGCATGCACCTTGAGCATCTGCGCGTTGACTTTAATCGAATCGCCCAGTCCATGAATCAGCTGGCGATTCGAAGGACGGCAGCTCATAAAGACCCCAACCCCCATAGCACGCAGGCTTCGGATTCGGTCGATCAGCTCCTCGGTCTCGCTCTGGCTGAGGTTAGGCACGTTATCGATTGCAATCAGGGAGTGCGGCTTGTCCTTAAGCTCTTCGGTAACGACCTCGAGCTGCATAAACACCTCGCGCCCAATGGCGCGGTCTGCCTCGATGATCCGCACGGGACCTCGCGTCGGATCGTTTTTAACCTCTTGGGCATACTGCAGCAGCACCGAGGTTTTCCCAAAGCCATCAGGCGCGTAGAGGACTACGATGCCGGCCTTTCGGCCCTTGGCGATAAGTTCGTTCATCAAGCGATCGCGCCGCACCGTATAACTACTGCCCAGCGGCATAAGCTCGAGGTCGTCCGTATTGCCCAAATCGTTAACCATGCCCGCTCCTCAACTCGACCACATGGACACCGTAACGCTAGACCATATGTATCGCTAGATGAATAGAGCGATGCTACGGTTTAGGATGTTTGTTGGTACGCAAATGGCAAGTTTTTGTTCAGCGTGGTCCGATTGAAACTTATCCCCCAACCAATCAGTCTTTGCGCAGGTCAATGCGCTTGCCAGCTTGTCCCATCCTTTGGCAGTGTACCTCAAATGAGCGCTGTTCAATTGTGTTGCGCAACTCACCTAACGCCAGCTACCGTCTACGACCTTTTCATAGCATTTATGCATAGTATCTGTTATGGAATGAATCATGCTGCACCTGACGCACCCGTCAAGTTCGCGGCAAGATTTTCGTCAAGCACGCGGCGCGCGCTCAGCAAAAAGGCCCCCGCAAAGCGGAGGCCTTCGGCAAAGCTATGTCGAGGTGATAGGCTATCGCTACTTGCAGAGCGAAAGGGCGGCCTCGTCGGCAACGACAACGCAGTTGGTGTGCAGTTGCAGGATCGAGGCAGGGCACTGGGGGGTAACCGGACCATAGCACATGTCATGCACGGCCTGCGCCTTGGCCTCGCCGTTGGCGACGACCAGGATCATGCGGGCATACATGATGGTCTGGGTGCCCATGGTATAGGCCTGACGGGGCACGTCGTCGATGCTGTCGAACAGGCGGCTGTTGGCCTGAATAGTGCTCTCGGTAAGGTCGACACAGTGCGTACCCTTGGAGAAGTGGTCATCGGGCTCGTTGAAGCCAATGTGACCGTTGTTACCGATGCCGAGCAGCTGCAGATCAGGGTAACCGGCAGCAGCGACGATTTTGTCGTACTCAGAGCAGGCAGCGGCAGCGTCGGGATTGGAACCATCGGGCACATGCGTGTTGTTCAGGTCGATGTTAATGTGATCGAAGAAGTTCTTACGCATAAAATAGTGGTAGCTCTGGGGATCGTCGTGCGAAAGGCCACGATACTCGTCGAGATTGTAGGTGCTGACCTCGGCAAAGTCGACGTCACCCTTCTCGTACCAAGCGGCGAGCTGCTTGTAGGCGCCAATCGGGGTGGAGCCGGTGGCAAGACCCAGCACGCAATCGGGCTTGAGGATAACCTGGGCCGAGATGATATTGGCGGCCTTGCGGCTCATATCCTCGTAGTCTTTAGCTTTAATGATCTTCATTACGCGTCCTTTCTCGTACAAGAGAGGCAAGGCTCTCCTTACAAGCACTTGCCCGCGGCCCGCGTCGGCCGCAACCAACGTGTGCGGCCACCAGGGCGAGGTCGCGTAATGTATGTGTCTCGTGTCTAGCCGCGTCGAGGCCCCTGCCCGTCCACGGTGACCCAAAGCTGTTTAGCTTCGGACAAGTCCCATCTTGCCACGGAGGGCGCCCTCTTTCAAGGGCGCCCTCCGTAAACGTGTTTGAATTGTAGGCTAAAGGCCAAGCGCGTTCACTAGCGCTCGCGAGCGACGATGAGTTGGTCCATCTCCTCGACATGCTCGCCAACGGAGCCCTTGATGCTCGAGAACTCAACGGAGTTGCACACCAAAATAGGAACCGTCACATCGTAGCCCTCGGCAGCAATTGCCTCGCGATCGAACTCGATGAGTACATCGCCCTTATGGACGATGTCACCCACTTGCGCATGTACGGTAAAGTGCTTACCCTCAAGCTGAACAGTGTCCAAACCAACGTGGATGAGCACGTCCAGACCATCGACCGTGTTAAGCGCAACGGCGTGTCCCGTGGGAAAAATGGCCTCGACCTTGGCGTCTGCCGGCGCAATCACGCGCGTGCCGGTAGGCTGAATCGCCACGCCCTGGCCCAAAAGGCCGGTGGCAAACGTCTGATCGTTTACCTCGGAGAGCGGAATGACGTCGCCCGAGATGGGAGCATCCAGCGTAAGGACTCGACCACGCATACCAAAAGACCTTAGGACTTTAGTGAACATGCTCCCCCTCGGACATACCAATCAATCAAAATAGCCTTAACAGTTTACCACTTGGCACCCGTTATTGACCATTAGGGAAGTTCGCGCTTGACAACCTCGACGATGTCGTCGACAACACGCTGGGTCAGCTCGTGCGTCTCGGCCTCGGCCATAACGCGAACCAGCGGCTCGGTACCGCTCGGGCGCACCAAGATGCGGCCGCGACCGTTGAGCTCCTTCTCGGCGGCAGCGACGGCGTCCCAAATGGGCTGGCAATCGTCCAGGCCGGCCTTGTTGTCCGAATGCACGTTGACGAGCACCTGCGGGTACTTCTTCATGATGCCGGCGAGGTCGGTGAGCGTGCGGCCGGTGCGCTTGAGCACGGCCAGAAGCTGCAGGGCCGTCACCAAGCCGTCGCCGGTGGTGTTGTGCTCCAGGAAGATGATGTGGCCGGACTGCTCGCCGCCGATGACGGCACCGTCCTCGAGCATACGCTCAAGAACATAGCGGTCGCCCACGGCGGTCTGGACCATCTCGAAGCCCTGCTCCTTCATGGCGATGGAGAAACCCAGGTTGCACATAACGGTCGAGACGATCTCAGAGTTGGCGAGCTTGCCACGAGCAGCAAGGTCGGAGCCGCAGATAGCCAGGATGTAGTCGCCATCAATCTCGTTACCCTCGCTGTCCACGAACAGCACACGATCGGCGTCGCCGTCGTGGGCAAGGCCGATATCGGCGTGGGTGCGCAGCACGAGCTCGCGCAGGGGCTCAAGGTGCGTGGAGCCACACTCGACGTTAATGTCAGTGCCGCAGTAATCGGTGTTGATGGCATGCACCGTTGCGCCCAGGCGCTGCAGCGCGGCAGGCGTGGTCTGACAGGAAGCACCGTGACCGCAGTCGACGGCAACAACCAGGCCGTCGAGCTTAAGGCCGTCGAGCGTGCTGATGGCATGATCGACATAGGCCTTGCGGGCGTCCTTCATCTTGATGATGTGACCCACACCGGCGCCGGTCGGCAGCGTATCGGCAGCCATGGCCTCCTCGGACATGACCCAGGCGCTGATCTCTTCCTCGACAGCATCGGGAAGCTTCATGCCCTTGCGGCTAAAGAACTTGATGCCGTTGAACTCCGGCGGATTGTGCGAAGCGGAGATGACGATGCCGCCGTCAAGCTCGTTTTGCACGGTGAGCAGCGCCACGGCCGGCGTAGGGATAACGCCGCAGCAGTGCGGACGGCCGCCCTCGGCCATGATGCCGGCGGTCAGCGCGCTCTCGAGCATGGTGCCCGAAAGACGCGTATCGCGGCCGATGCAGATGTCCGGGCCAAGGAACTTGGTCGCCGCACGACCCAGGCGAAACGCGAGGTCGCACGAGAGGTCGGCGTTGGCGACGCCACGGACGCCGTCGGTACCGAAGATGTTCTGGGGCATAGGATCGCTCCTTCCCAAGTGGGCAAAACGCTGTCGCCCACCCTAGTCGAAAAAGAAAAGCGGGACCCGCCGAGCAATCGGCAGGCCCCGCTTGTACATTGTATCTCGTAAGGAGATAAAACCTTAGCGCTTGGAGAACTGGGGAGCGCGGCGGGCCTTCTTGAGGCCGTACTTCTTGCGCTCGACCACGCGAGCATCGCGCGTAAGGAAACCGGCCTTCTTGAGGTCAGCACGGTAATCGCCAGCGTTCAGAAGAGCGCGAGCGATGCCCAGGCGCAGAGCGCCGGATTGACCGGAGATGCCGCCGCCATCGCACAGAGCGATAACGTCGAACTGACCGGCGGTGTCGGTCACCTTGAAGGGTGCAAGGGCGTTCTCAACGAGCTGATGACGGCCGAAATACTGCTCGGCGTCACGCTTGTTGATGGTCACCTTGCCGGTGCCGGGGACGAGACGGACGCGGGCGACGGCGTTCTTACGACGGCCGGTACCCTGGTAGACAACGGTGTTCTCAGCCATCTTTAAGCCTCCAGCTCAATCTTCGTGGGGTTCTGGGCAGCGTGCGGATGCTCGGCACCAGCGTAGACCTTAAGCTTGGTCATCTGGGCACGGCCGAGGGTGGTCTTGGGCAGCATACCGCGAACGGCGCGCTCGATGACCTTCTCCGGGTGCTTCTCCATAGCCTGGCGGAAGCTCTCAGCCTTGAGGCCGCCGTTGTAGCCGCTGTGGCGATAATAGGTCTTCGTGTCGGCCTTGTTACCGGTAAGCTGGACCTTATCGGCGTTGATGACGACAACGAAGTCGCCGCAGTCGCTGTTGGGCGTGAACTGGGGCTTGTTCTTACCGCGCAGAATCATTGCGATCTGGGTGGCAAGACGGCCCAGGACAGCACCATCGGCGTCGACGAGAACCCAGTTGCGCTGGACCTCGCCCTGCTTGGCGTAGTGAGTCGATTTCGAAATCACTTAGACTCCTCCATGTACAGTACGTGTTGTTACAGAGATTCACGGGGCTCTGCAAGTAACCCGTCCATATTACCCCGCTCACCGCCCGAGTCAACAGGTATTTTGGCTCCGACCAGAGTTTCTGCACATGTCGTCCATGGGTCATGACGTCGCGACGCTAGCGCTCGACGAACGCCTCGATATCTCCCAGCAAGCGCTTTGCCTCCTGGCGACCCTGAATATACAGGTCGAGAAGCTTTGCCGGATCGTGCTCAACGTGGCCGACCTCGACCGGCTTTTGCGGAGCAACGACCAGTGCGCGGCCCTCGCGCTCATACTTCCACAGATGCATGCGCTGGATGTTGTAGCGGTCGTGGCGCGTCTCGATAGCCTCGAGCAGGTAGGGGTAGTCGGCATAGCGAGCGCGTGCGGCTGGCATAAACTCGTAGGGCTTTTTCTCATACGAACGGTCCTGCGTAACGATGACGACCGCACGGTCGAAGCCCGCCTCCTCCAGCACGTGCTCGATGGGGACCGAATCGGCTACGCCGCCGTCGACGTATTTGTGCCCATCGATCTCGACCGGCGGCGTCACCAGCGGCAGCGACGTCGATGCGCGCACGGCGTCGAGGTCAAGTACGGCGCTTTTGACCGGCAGGTAGGCAGCGGTTCCAAACAGCATGTCCGTCGCAACGGCGTACATCTCGATGGGGCTCGCGTCGAACGTCTCGTTGTCAAAGGGATCCAGGCGGTCCTGGACATCGTTGAAAATAAAGTCGTAACCCACAATAGAGCCCGTGGACGCAAACGATGCGGCGCCCATGAAGCGGCTGTCGTTGCAGAAAGCCAGGTTGATGCGGTTGGCACGGCCGATCTGGTGCGACTTGTAGTTCACGCCGTTGAGGGCGCCGGCCGATACACCGTAGACAGCCGGAATCTCGACGCCAGCCTCCATAAGAACGTCGAGCACGCCGGCGGTAAATTGCCCGCGGAAGCTGCCGCCCTCCAGGACGAGCGCGACCTTGCCGGCGTTCTTTGCCTTATCTTCTGCAGTCATATTGACCTCCTGCGATTGCGTTTTGGCTTTCTTCTACCCAGTTTTGGAATTGAGGGCGCATAGGTTTTGGAGTTGAGGAGATGGAGCGGAAAGTACGTCCCGTTCTGAGCGCGAATTCCGGGGTAAACTTTCCGCCAACAACCCATCCGGAAAATGCATCCCATTCTGAGCCGATATTCTGGGATGCAGTTTCCGTTGGACGACCGTTAGGAAAGCGCGTCCCACCCTGCGCTGCCGCGACGTTTTCCTAACGCCCGCGTCCTGCACAGAGTTCGATTCTCCGCGGTACGGGGCTCCTTTGGTGCGGGGCATGGCCGGCTGAGATTCGATAAACATCGCATCTGTTCTGGGCTGGGGCATTGCGCGGAGAATCCGCGTATTTGCTTCGCAAATCCGCACCGGCTTCGGCCGCCTGCCGGCGTCCTCGCCCGCGGGCTAAAAACGCTTACGCGTTTTCTTTACGCCCGCGCCCTGCATAGAGTTCGATTCTCCGCGGTATCTGTAAGTAATAAAAAAGCAGGTAGAGACACTTCTCTACCTGCCTGTAACTATTGGTGGAGGCGCGGAGAATCGAACTCCGGTCCACGAAAGCCCCCTGATTTGCATCTCCAAGCTCAGTCGCTGGTTTAGTCTCGGACGCTTTGCGCGCAGCGACACGCTCGCGGCGTCCTAACCGGTTCGGTCTTAGCCTGCGCCATACCGATTACGTGCGCAGGAGCATTCCCCTAAAATGACGTCGCGCCGGTGTCGGGGAAATCACCGGGTTGACGCGCCGCTATAAACTAAGCAGCGAGAGCCATAGGCTCAAAAGAAGAGTTGTTGTCAATTCAATTTGACGGCACCCCTGTTTAACGAGGCGAGGAGACCTCGGCTTGCTTCCTCTCTCAGAGCTATCGTGTCGAAACCAGTCGCCCCCGAATGTCGGGAAAGTCTGGATGGCATTGGGCTCGAGCACCCAACACCCGTCGACTTTTCAAGGAACATACGGGGCGAGCCCCGCTTGTGGAGTGTTATCTTACCACGTTCTGAAAGCGGACAGCTGTTCTATGCACGAGCTGTGAAGACCCCAATGTGCGCTGCACTTCGCACTTTTGCTACCGATCGCGTCACGTATATTTTCGCCAAGCACAATTGACCCTTCGAAAGGACCGTTATGGATACCAAGCAGCAACTCGTCAATGCCCTCGCAGGCCTGGGCTCAACCATTACCGAAGCTATGGATGTCATCGAAGGCTTTGTCCCCTGCGGACATCCCGCCCTCACGGTATCGAACGCACTCGTCGCGCTGGACGCTGACGATGATGCTACTCTCGCCCAGCAGCTTGAGACCGTCGAGGGCTTTATCGACCACGTGAGCGAAAACCGCGGAGTGACCGCCTACCACGACCTCACGGTCGAGCTCGTGGGCCCCAAGGCCGACTTGCTCGCAGCAATCCGCGAGGTAGGAGCCCTTATGCAGACCGCAGGCGTCAAGGACACCCAGGTCAACGAGTGGGTCTACCGCAGCTTAGCTGCGCTCGACAGCTCCGAAGAAAAGGCAGCCGAGCAGCTCGCAGAAAGTCCCGCCATCAAGGCCGAGCTTTTGTAAATAGCAGACGCGGGCCCCTTGGCGCATCGTCGTCCAAGAGGCCCGCAAACCGTTCGCGTCAACCGATAGCCGCGCCGCCGCATTCGGCCAAAGCAAGAATCGGCATCATTTGACGAGGTGTCTTTGCTGCAAGATCGGCATGTTCGAGCAGTTTGCGATCGTTGGTCACCAAGTAATCGACCTGCGCGCGCTTGCACGCGGCGAGCACCAAGTTGTCCTCGTAATCGTGATGAAGCACTAAGTATTTGTCGGCCAGCCAAAGGTCCGACGCATCTGCACCCACGACCGTGGCGTTTTCGGTCATGTTCCGAACAAACGCCAACGCCGCATCGCCAATTGCATGGACAGAAGCCTCGTCGAGCGCTCCCCCGCTGGCAAGAACGCTACGCTTCAGTTCGTGTTGGACAACGTACAGCACGTCCTTGGCGATATGCACCGGAAAGAACAGCAACGCCCCCGTCTCCGCCGCCTGCCCAATAAACGCACGCGCGGCAAGCGACTCGGCATGGTCGACGCAAAACGAATCAACCCATACGTTGGCATCCACCATTATTTTGAGGGGAGCCCCGCTCACAGGATCATCCCCTTTTGGCGATAGCGCTCGTCCATGGCTTCGGAATAGATTGTGTCCCAATCGCGATCGTCGGACACGGGCGACGTAGCGATGCCCAGGTCCGCGTAAAGCTGATCAGCCGCCGCCCATGATGCGGCGAACGGAGCATCGGGCGCGACGGTCCGATGCCGGTCGTCGACGGCCGCAAGCACTTCCTCGCACTGCCCGCCACCCTGCGCGACCTTGGCCACCACCTTTTTGATGAGCTCGGGCAGTGACAGCGACCTGCCCGAAAGCCGCAGCACCTCCTCGGCACGGTTCTTGACCTGGCGATCTACGCGAACGTTCACCTGCGCCATGCCGCTAACAGCACCCACGTTGATCCCGCTCCCTTCAATTGCTAACACTGCTAGCAACACAATATAGATAAGCTAGCAAATGGTCAAACGCAAAAGGCCTGCGCCCAGACGACATCGATGCCGTCTGGGCGCAGGCCAGATAACGTGGACGAACACGTCTGCTAACGCAGATACGCTTTCGCGTTGCTCAGGCTGTAGGCAATCGTCGAGCCATTGTGCAGCAGCGACGACGCCTGCGGGGTAATCGCGCCGGTAATGCCCAGCGCCAGGAGCGCTGAGTTGGTGAGCATCACCTTAGAATAGGAGCTCGTCAGACGATCAACGAGGCCCTGGCTCATGCGGCGCAGACGCACGATTGCGGCCAGATCCGTATCGGTCAGGATGATATCGGCGACCTCCTTGGCGATGTCGCTTCCGCCACCCATCGCCAGGCCCACGTCGGCCAAACCGAGCGCCGGCGAATCGTTGACGCCGTCGCCCACCATGGCAACATGGCGTCCCTCACTCTTAATGCGCTCCACATAAGCGTACTTGTCCTCGGGCAGCAGCTCGGCCTTAAACTCGTCGACCCCTGCCTCTCGCGCAATGCGCTCGGCCGTGCGCTCGGAGTCGCCCGTGAGCATGACCACGTGCTTGACGCCCAGCGCATGCAGGTCGGCGATGGCCTCGCGGACCCCGGGCTTGAGCGGATCCTCGATGCCGAGCACGCCCACGACCGTGCCGTCGACCGCCAGGTACAGCGGCGACAAGCCCTGCATCTGGGACTCGATGCGCTCCTTGATGTCGGACTCGAGCTGCGCGCCCTCATCCTCGAATACAAAGTGCGCTGAACCGATGATTGCGCGACGCCCTTCGATGGACGAAGCGATGCCGTGTGCCACGATGTACTCGACGGCGGCGTGGCGCTCGCGATGCTCGAGCCCACGCTCGCGGGCCGCATTGACCACGGCGCGTGCCACCGGATGCGGGAAATGCTCCTCCAAGCAAGCGGAAAGGCGCAGGACCTCGTCCTCACTCCAGCCATCGGTGGTGAGCACGCAAGCCAGGCGCGGCTGCGCCTCGGTCAGCGTGCCGGTCTTATCAAAGACAATGGTATCGGCCTTGGCAAACGACTCAAAGTACTTGGCGCCCTTGACCATCACGCCCATCTTGGCAGCATCGCTCATAGCGGTCATGACGGCAACGGAACCCGTGAGCTTGAGTGCGCACGAGTAGTCGACCATCAGCGCCGCCGAGGTCTTAATGAGGCTACGCGTGGTGAGAGCGACGAGGCCCGCGAGCAGGAAGTTCCACGGGACGATCTTGTTGGCGAGGTCTTCCATGTGCGACTGGCCCTCGGACTTGAGCGAGTCGGCCGCCTGCACGAGCGAGACGATCGAGCGCAGCTTGGTCTGAGCCGTGTTGGCGCGCACGCGCACCAAGATGCTGCCGTCCTCGACGACAGTTCCAGCAAACACATCGTCGCCTGCGCTGCGCTCGACGGCAAGCGGCTCGCCGGTCAGGGTCGCCTGGTTAACCATGGCGCTCCCCTGCTCAACCACACCGTCGATGCAGATGGACATGCCGGTGCGAACGGCGACCAAGTCGCCGGGCTCAAGCTCGGTGGCGGCAACGCTCACCTCGGTGTCGCCGACCACTTTTTGTGCCTTATCGGGCACGTCGAGCAGCGAGTTGATCAGCTCGTTTTCGCTCATGGCGCGCGTGTAATCCTCGAGCAATTCGCCCACGTTGAGCAGGAACATTGTCTGACCCGCGGTGTCGACGTCGCGCTTGACGAACGAGATGCCGATGGCCGACGCGTCAAGCACGGGGACAGTCAGGCGCGGTTGCGCGAGCTCGTGGAGAGCGGCACGCAAAAAGGCCATGTAACCGGCCACGACAAACACCGCACGCAGAGGCGTCGGCAAGAACCAGCGACGTGCGTAATGGGCGCCGATGAGTGTCGCCAGGTCCATAACGAGTTTGTGCTTGCGCGGCTCGAGTTGCATCACGTAACCCGACTTGGCATCGGCGATGGCTTGAGCATCGAGTGCGCCCAAGGCGTCGAGCACGCTCGCACGACACTGCTCGTCATATTCGAGCGCCATCTGGCCAATACGGCCATATACGCGCACTTTGCGCACGCCGTCGATTTCGCCGCCAAGCTTAAGAAGTGCATCGAGATCGCTCTCTGGCACAGGACCCGCCAATTGAAGACGGGTCCTGCCGGGGATCTCGCTAATAATCGAGAATCTCATAGTTTGTGCCTGGGAGCGTTACTCGGCTGCCTCGTCAGCAGCGGCCTCGCTCTGGGTGATGTAGGCAGCCTCGGCAACCATGTCGTCGACATTAGCCTTGGCCTGCTCGACCATGTCCTGGTAGCAGTTCTTGACGCGCATGCCGCACGCGATGCCCTGCACGCAGGCATTCTTTACCGGAGCGCTGGTGAGCAGCTTGATGCCGGCCGTACCAAGCAGAAAACCGCCACCGACAAGCAGAGTGTTGAACGTCGACTTCTTCATGATGTCTCTCCCTTTTCCGCAACAACTGCGGCACGGTGCCTTAGCACCCGAGTAAATAAGTTTGCTCGAGCACACTTTTGGAAAATAGTTTAGTTTATCTAACTATTAAGGTCAACAAAGGTTAACTTTTTGGAAATCTTGAGGCGCGATGTGACCAAGGGGACCGCCCCTGCGCGGCAACGACGAGCGTGAGCAGACTTTGAACCAGCTGCTCACCGAGATGGACGG
>CALBUZ010000026.1 GCA_937969105.1 uncultured Collinsella sp.
AAAAGGTAACAGTACTCATATTTGCCCTTTTTTGGCCACAAGCCCTAAAACAAGCCTCGCCAGGGTCGGGAAACGGGCCAAATCGTCGGCCTCGAGGTTTATTCCACGGTGCCGTAGACGGCGCCCCAGCCGTGGGCAGCCAAGGCTGAGTTGAGCTGGTCGCAAAGCGATTGACGGTCGTAGTAGCCGGGCGGCAAAAGGTTGACGATTTCCATGAGATCGGGCGCCAAGTCCAAGATCTCGGCCTGTACGATTAGATCCAGGCGGTCGATGGCGTGGCGGTCGTAAAACAGCCCGTCGACCAGGCGCTGCAGGTCGCCGAATTCCTCGGCCTGGAACGATCCATACTCCATAGTGCCTCCTTGGGCGCCCCACGCCGGCATGCGCGGCGATTCGTAATTTATTGCGATGGACTTAATCTATCACGGCTTCATAACGTTGCGGCGGTGGCGGTCTATACTTAGACGAACTGCAACGTACCGCTTCGCGAAAGGTCGCACCCCATGCAGACGATCTACCAGAAGATGGAAACCACCGAACTCGATGCCGCCATCGAGGCGCTCAAAGCCGAGGTCGCCGAGGTCAAGGCCAAGGGTCTGGCGCTCGACATGGCCCGCGGCAAGCCGTCGCCCTCCCAGGTGGACATCTCGCGCCCCATGCTTGATATCCTCAACGCCGACGCCGATTTGCACGACGGCAACGTCGACTGTTCCAATTACGGCTGTTTTGAGGGTATTCCCTCGGCACGCAAGTTGGCAGGGGAGTTCCTGGGCTGCCCCGCCGAGCAGACGCTCGTGCTGGGTTCGTCGAGCCTTTTGATCGAGCACGACATCGCCGGTATGTTCTGGCGCTGTGGCTCGTGCGGCAGCGAGCCCTGGGACGCCTACGAGGCCGCGCACGACGGCAAGAAGGTCAAGTTCCTGTGCCCCGTTCCCGGCTACGATCGCCACTTTGGCATCACCGCCGACTTGGGCATCGGGAACGTCCCCGTCGCGATGACCGACAACGGCCCCGACATGGACGAGATCGAGCGCCTCGTTGCCGCTGACGACTCCATCAAGGGTATCTGGTGCGTGCCCAAGTATTCCAACCCTACGGGCATCACCTTTAGCGAGGACACTGTGCGCCGCCTGGTCGAGATGCCCACGGCCGCGTCCGATTTCCGCATCTTCTGGGACAACGCCTACTGCGTGCACGACCTGTACGACGAGACCGACGAGCTCGCAAACATCTTTGACCTCGCTCGCGCGGCGGGCACCGAGGACCGCGTGGTGGCCTTTGCCTCGACGTCCAAGATCACCTTCCCGGGCGCCGGCATCGGCTTTATCGGTGCGAGCCCCGCGGTCATCGCCGAGTTCTCCAAGCGCCTGAAGGCCGGCCTTATCAGCGCCGACAAGCTCAACCAGCTGCGTCACGTGCGTTTCCTTCCCACCATCGAGGCGGTCAAGGAGCACATGAAAAAGCACGCCGAGTTCCTGCGTCCGCGCTTTGAGGCCGTCGAGCGCAAGCTCACCGAGGGCTTGGGCGACACGGGCTGCGCCACCTGGACGCACCCCCGCGGCGGCTACTTTGTAAGCTTCGATGGTCCCGAGGGCTCGGCCCAGAAGGTCGCCGCGCTTTGCGCCGACCTGGGCGTCAAGCTCACGCCTGCCGGTGCCACCTGGCCCTATGGCAAGGACCCGCGCGACACCAACATCCGCATCGCGCCGAGCTATCCCACGGTCGAGGACCTGGAGGCAGCGCTCGACGTACTGGTGCTGGCCGTTAAGCTTGTCGCTGCCGAGCTTGCGCGTGCCGAGCGCGCCTAACGCGCGGCTTCCCGTACTATCCGCACTTTCGATACGTAAAGGAGCGTATACATGGATTTGGGTATTTCCACCAACCCCACGCCAGAGCTCTACACCATTAAGGTGACCGGCGAGATCGATATCTCTAACGCCGATAGCCTGCGCAATGCCATCGACCTGGCGCTCGAGCAGCCCACTGAGGCCGTTGAGCTCGATTTTGCCCAGGTGAGCTACATCGACTCGACGGGCATTGGCGTGCTCGTGGGCGCCGCGCACCACGCGGTCGACCACGGCAAGCGCTTTAGCTGCACCAATGTGCAGCCCCCGGTGATGCGCGTGGTTCAGCTGTTGGGTGTCGACCAGGAGATTTCGATCACCGCTGCATAATCTTTGCCCCCAAAAGGGCATGCCGTTTGACATATGTTTGTGATGCGCTCGGACGTTTTGGCGTCCGGGCGCTATACTTGACCGAATGAATAGACGAGTTCCGGCCGAATGGCGCGGTGCGGGCTCGACTCACATCGAGCCTTGGAGGTATGTGTGTTTGGTATTGGAGAGGGTGAGCTCGCGATCATCGTGGTCTTCGGCTTTTTGCTGTTTGGCCCGGATAAGCTCCCGCAGATGGGCCGCACGATCGGCCGTGCCATCCGTCAGTTCCGCGAGACGCAGGAAAAGATGACGGCCGTTGTTCAGTCCGAGATCATCGATCCGGTAAGCGAGGCCGCGTCGGCTCCGGTCAAGCCCAAGAAGGCTGCCGTCGACGACGATTCCGATGCGGACGAGGATGCCGCCGAGACGGCAGCGCCCGCCAAGAAGGAGACCTTTGCCGAGCGCCGCGCCCGTCTTGCTGCCGAGAAGGCCGCGAGCGAGGGTGCTGCTGAGGGCGAAGGTGCTGCCGACGAGGCCGGGGGCGCCGAGCCCGCCGAGGCCGAGCCTGCCGCTGCCACCGTCGAGCCCGAACCTGCTGCAGAGCCGGAGCCGGAGCCCGAGCCGGCAGAGCCCACGACGGCTGACCTCTACGCCCGTCGTCCCCGCAAGCGCAAGGCCGTCGTCGACCAGCTCGCTCGCGAGCTCGAGGCCGAGGACGACGTCGCTGCCGCCGACGCCTCGAAGGGAGGCGATGAGTAATGCCTATCGGACCTGCGCGAATGCCGCTCTTCGATCACCTGGGAGAGCTCCGTCGCCGTCTGACCATCGTGGTCGTATCGGTGTTTGCCGCCGCCATCGTGCTGTATTTCGCCACGCCCGTGGTGCTCGACATCCTGGAAGACCCCATCCGCTCCTTTGTGCCGGAAGGTAAGTTCTACATCACCACCACGCTCGGCGGCTTTGGCCTGCGCTTCTCGCTGGCCATCAAGATGGCCGTGGTCATGTGCACGCCCATGATTATCTGGCAGATTCTGGCGTTTTTCCTGCCGGCGCTTCGCCCCAACGAGCGCAAGTGGGTCGTGCCCACGGTGCTCGCCTCGACGGTGCTGTTCTTCCTGGGCGCAATCTTTTGCTACTTCATCATCATCCCGGCGGGCTTTGAGTGGCTCATCGGCGAGACCTCGGCCGTCGCCACGGCACTGCCTGACCTGGAGAACTACGTCAACATGGAGCTGCTCTTTATGATCGGCTTTGGTGTGGCGTTTGAGCTGCCGCTCATCATCTTCTACCTGTCTGTTTTCCACATCGTGTCCTACGCGGCCTTCCGCAGCGCCTGGCGCTACGTGTACGTAGGCCTGCTCGTGGGTTCGGCTGTGATCACGCCCGACGGCTCGCCCGTTACCCTGGGCCTTATGTACGGCGCCCTGCTCTCGCTCTACGAGATTTCGCTTGCCATCGCCCGAGTGGTCATTACCGCGCGCGAGGGCAAGGAGGGCTTGTTTGTGAGTCGTCTGGACCTGTTCTCGGACGATGAGGACGACGAGGAGTAAATCGGTATGCACGAGGTTGGCATTGTCAACGGCATACTCGATACAGTGATTCGCGCGGCGCGTGGGGCGGGGGCCTCGCGCGCCGTTTTGGTAACGCTGCGTATCGGGGATATGACCGAGGTGGTGCGCGAGGCGCTCGACTTTGCGTGGGAGACGTTCCGCGACGAGGACCCGCTCACGCGCGGCTGCGAGCTTGCCGTGGAGGAAGTCCATCCACAAAGCAAGTGTCTGGACTGCGGTGAGGTCTTCGATCATGACCGTTTCCATTGCCGCTGCCCCCAATGTGGCGGCGCCAACGTGCGCCTGTTGCACGGCCGCGAGCTCGACATCGCGAGTATCGAAATCGAGACCCCCGACGATTAGCCCGCCAGCAACCTGGGGACGGGGTATAAAGGGGTCAAAGTAAGGAGCGCTGAGTATGGCTGAGAAAACGATTGATATCGCGTCGCCGATCCTGTCGCGCAATGAGCGCCTGGCAGATCAGCTGCGTCAGCGATTTAAAGAGACAAACACCTATGTGATCAACGTCTTGTCGAGCCCTGGTTCGGGTAAGACCACTACGATTCTGGGCACCAACGAGCGCCTGCGCGACAAGGCCGGCCTGCACTGCGCCGTTATCGAGGGCGACATCGCCTCGGACGTCGACGCCATCACCATGAAGGAAGCCGGCATGCCCGCCATCCAGATCAACACGGGCGGCCTGTGCCACCTCGAGGGCAACATGATCATGGAGGCCGTTGACGCGTTCGACCAGGCCGTCGGTCTGGAGAACATCGACGTCATCTATATCGAAAACGTGGGCAACCTGGTCTGCCCGGTCGACTTTGACCTGGGCGAGAACCTGTCCATCATGATTCTCTCGGTGCCCGAGGGCGACGACAAGCCTATCAAGTACCCGGGCATCTTCCAGCACGCCGGCGCACAGCTGCTCAATAAGGTCGACGTGGCCCCGGCTTTCGATTTTGACATGGATAGGTATACTAAGACACTCGATGACCTCAATCCGCAGGCGCCGCGGTTTGCCGTGAGCGCGCGCAAGGGCGAGGGCATGGATGCCTGGTGCGATTGGCTCATCGGGCAGATCGAGCAAGCAAGGGCGTAAATCGGCCGCCATACGGGCGGGCGTAGCCGCAGAGACACGAGATAGGAGCCTCTTTTGAAGCTCATCATCGCCGAGAAAAACGACGCCGCGCGTCAGATCGCCGAGCGTCTGTCCACGGGCAAACCCAAAAAGGACAAGGTGTACAACACCGCCATCTACCGTTTTGAGTGGAAGGGCGAGGAGTGCGTGACGATCGGTCTTGCCGGTCACATCCTTGCGCCCGATTTTTGCGACAGCGTGCTGTTCGATAAAAAGCTGGGCTGGTATTCGGTTACCGAGGACGGCGAGATGCTACCGGCCGACATGCCCGATGGCCTGGCACGCCCGCCCTACGACACCAAGCGCAAGCCGTTTCTTGCCGACGGCATCTCCATCAAGGGCTGGAAGCTCGAGAGCCTGCCCTATCTCACCTGGGCGCCCGTCATTAAGTTGCCGGCCGAGAAAGAACTCATTCGCTCGCTCAAGAACCTCGCCAAAAAGTCCGACAGCGTCATCATCGCCACGGACTTCGATCGCGAGGGCGAGCTGATCGGTTCGGACGCCCTCAACAAGGTGCGCGAGGTGGCGCCCGACTTGCCGGTCGCCCGCGCCCAGTATTCTTCGTTTACCAAGGCCGAGATCACGCAGGCCTTCGATAACCTTGTCTCGCTCGACCAGAACCTGGCCGACGCCGGCGAGAGCCGTCAGCACATCGACCTCATTTGGGGTGCGGTGCTCACGCGCTACCTGACGCTCGCCAAGTTTGGCGGCTTTGGCAACGTGCGCTCCGCCGGCCGCGTGCAGACGCCGACGCTTGCCCTGGTGGTCGAGCGCGAGCGCGAGCGCATGGCGTTTGTGCCCGAGGACTATTGGCAGATTCGCGGCATGGGCGCCGCGCAAGGCGCTGCCGAGGACGATCGCTTTAAGATCGCGCACAAGACGGCGCGCTTTACCGACAAGGATGCTGCTGAGACGGCGTACGGTCACGTTGACGGTGCCAAGACGGCAACCGTCGCCGCGGTGACCAAGCGCTCGCGCAAGCAGCAGCCGCCCACGCCGTTTGCGACCACCTCGCTGCAGGCTGCCGCTGCAGCCGAGGGTATCTCGCCTGCGCGTACCATGCGCATCGCCGAGTCCCTCTACATGGCGGGCCTCATCAGCTACCCGCGTGTCGACAACACCGTGTACCCCGCGACGCTCGATCTGGGCGCCGTGGTGAGCGACCTGGCAAAGATCAACCCGGCGCTGGCGCCCGTATGCAAAAAGGTCCTCGCCGGCCCCATGAAGCCCACGCGCGGCAAAGTCGAGACCACCGACCACCCGCCTATCTATCCCACGGGCGAGGGCGATCCGTCCACGCTCGACGGCGGCCAGCGTAAGCTCTACGACCTCATCGCCCGCCGCTTCCTAGCGACGCTTATGGGTCCCGCGACCATCGAGAACACCAAGCTCGAGCTCGACGTCAACGGTGAGCCGTTCGTGGCTTCGGGCGATGTGCTCGTGACTCCGGGCTTCCGCGAGGCGTATCCGTATGGACTTAAGCGCGATGAGCAGATGCCGCCGCTGGAGCAGGGCGATACGGTCGACGTGTTCGACATTAAGCTCGAGGCAAAGCAGACCGAGCCGCCCGCGCGCTACAGCCAGGGCAAGCTCGTGCAGGAGATGGAAAAGCGCGGCCTGGGCACCAAGTCCACGCGCGCGAGCATCATCGAGCGCCTGTATGCCGTGCGCTATCTCAAAAACGATCCCGTTGAGCCGAGCCAGCTGGGCATTGCCATCATCGATGCGCTGTCACAGTTTGCCCCGCGCATCACGAGCCCCGATATGACCAGCGAGCTCGATGGCGACATGACCCGTGTGGAGCGCGGCGAGGACACCGAAGAGCATGTCGTGACGCACTCGCGCGCGCTGCTGGCTGGCGTGCTCGACGAGCTGCTCAAGCACACGCAGGAGCTGGGCGACGCCATCAGCGACGCCGTCACGGCCGATGCGCGCGTGGGCGCTTGCCCCAAGTGCGGCAAGGACCTGGTTATGAAGACGAGCGCCAAGACCCGCGGCAGCTTCATTGGCTGCATGGGCTGGCCCGACTGCGATGTGACCTATCCGGTGCCGAGCGGCGTCAAGGTGAGTCCGCTCGAGGGCGAGGCGGCCGTGTGCCCCGAGTGCGGCGCGCCGCGCATTAAATGCCAGCCGTTCCGCCAGAAGGCCTTCGAGATTTGCGTGAACCCCACGTGCCCCACCAACTACGAGCCTGACCTTAAGGTGGGCGAGTGCAAGGTGTGCGCCGAGGCCGGACGCCATGGCGACCTGATCGCGCACAAGAGCGAGAAGAGCGGCAAGCGCTTTATCCGCTGCACCAACTACGATGACTGCGGCGTGAGCTATCCTCTGCCGGCGCGCGGTAAGCTCGAGGCGACGGGTGAGACCTGCCCCGAGTGCGGCGCCCCCATCGTGGTGGTCAACACGGCGCGCGGCCCGTGGCGCATCTGCGTGAACATGGACTGCCCGACCAAGGAGAAGAAGCCCGCCCGCGGCCGCAAGACCACGACCAAGGCGAGCGCGGCAAAGAAGACGACGGCGGCAAAGAAGACCACGGCTAAGAAAGCAACTGCCGCCAAGAAGACGACCGCAAAAAAGACGACCACCAAGAAGGCCGCCGACAAGTAACCGAGCACATATAGACGCGGCGGGGCCGGGCGCGCAAATGCAAATGCGCGCCCGGCCCCACTTCTAAGTTGCGGTGAAATAGGGACTGTTTTTGCTGGCAAAAGGCCTAATTAATCCCTATTTCACCGCAAGTTTTGATCAGTTGTTGGGATTACTTCACCTCGACGGGTGCGGCGCCGGGGTAGCGGTCCTCAAAGTCCAGACGGTATTTGTTGTCGTTGGTGCCCGCTACGTTGTCGCGCGCCAGCGGTGCCACGATCTCGTCCTTGTGGTTGGCGGGGCTGGAGTACTCAAGGCTGATCTCCCAGGCATCGCAAATGACGTCAATGCGATTCTCCAGGTCGTCGTAGAGCGCGATGATGTCTTTCCACGAGCTGTAGTTCTGCGAGTCGATGGGAACGTCCAGGTCCTCGACCTCGTCCTTCAGGTCGTCGATCTGATCCTCGAGCGACTCGGCGGCATCGCTGGCAGATTGGCGCGAGCTGCGGTCATCCTTGAGATAGTACGTGTTAAACGTGGTGGCGCAGTCGCGAACCTGCTGATCAAGATCGGAGAGCCTGCTGTAGTAGGAGCTCAGCTGGTCGTAGACGTTCTGCTCGCTGATGGTGGCGGCATCGTGGACGTCATCGTCATCATCATCGTCAAGCTTGTTGGGGTCGCCCTTGACGGACGCATCGTCGTTATCGTGATCGATCTTGACCTTCTCGATCGTCGTGCCCTTGGAATCGTCGGCGTTCTTGTTGAACGGTCCGATCATAAAGAATGCGACCAGCGCGATAATCACGACGACCAGTACGGCGATGATGCCGATAAGCAGAGCGTTGTTGTTTTTGGGCGCAGCGGGAGCACCGGCCTGCGGAGCGGCGGTCGGTATGGGCTGCTGCGGCGCGGAGCCGGCTGGCGTCGCCCATTGCTGCGTCGTGCCGACTTCGGGCTGGGGAGCGGGCACGGGCTGATGGGCGGACTGTACGGTCACGTCTGCCTGCGCATTCTCTTGCGACTGAGAGGCCTGGCCATCATCGGTTACCGGCGTTCCGCAGCTGGTGCAAAAACGCTCGTCGTCTTTCAGAAGCTTGCCGCAATGGGTACAAAACCGGGGCATGATGGTTCCTTCCATTCGATGTGTTGGCTAGATTATAAGGTGGTTCAGGTGCGGTTGGGCCGCGCCGACCCAACTGGTTATGTGAGGATGATCATGTCGCGCAAGCCCTGTCGCATGCGTCACAATGAGTGCGGCGTGCTGGGTGTCCGGCGCGGCCGTTTATCGACGGCTCGGTAGAATGCGATGGTGGGGAGTGAGTCTGTGTACTGCGGCGAGCAAGGTCGGGGTGGCGGTGACAACGTGGAGGCGTTCCGGTTCCCGCCGGGGGATGTGCCCCTCGCTGCGCGCGATTGCTCGCGTCGAGTGTTTTGTGCCGGGATGTTGACCGGAGCGCTTGCCTCGGTGATGAGCCTCGGCGGTTGTGCCGCGCGCCGCAACGAGGCTGAGGGCTCCGCTGTCTCTGTCAAACAAAAAGCGAATCATCCGTCCTCTCAAAAGACAGAAGCTGTCTCTCAGGCTTCTTGGATTGCCGGCCTTCAGCAAGATATCGAAGCCCTTGTCGAGCCGTATAGTGGGTCTACCTCGGTCTATGCTGTGGCGCTTGATCCTCAAACGTTCGCGTCGCTCGATGGTGAAGTCGCTGTGGCGCCGGACGCGCGACGTGTGGCGGCAAGCATCATCAAGCTTCCCATTCTCGCTTGTGCGCTCGAGACCGTGACGGCGGGCGAACTGTCCCTCGACGAGCAGATAACGGTAACGCAACAGGATATCGTGGGTGGCAGCGGCAACATTCAGTCGCGCGGCGCGGGTGTGTCGTACAGTATTGACGAGCTGCTGCACGCCATGATCGCCCAGAGCGATAACGTGGCGGCGAACCTTGTTATCGGCAGGCTTGGTATGGATGCGCTCAACGAAACGTGTACCGCATTGGGGCTGACCCAGACCGTGCTCGCTCGTTTGATGATGGATGCCGAGGCCCAGGCGCAAGGTCGCGAGAACTATACGAGCGCCCGTGATGCTGCGGCCGTGTTGCAACGGCTGGCGGCGGGGACAATCGCGACGCCCGAGCTGTGCGAGCGAGCGCGCGGATATCTGCTGGCGCAGGAAGATGCGCACGGCATTGTCGAAGGCGTTCCCGGCGGCGTTTTGGTCGCGCACAAAACGGGCAGCCTGGCGAATGCTCAGCACGATGCCGCAATCGTCTATGCCGAGCGCCCTTACGTGCTGGCAATCCTCACCCAAGACCTCGAACGCGAACAGGCCCTAGCGCTCGAGCGCGACATTTCCTTCGCCATCAACGCCCGCGCCCACTCCTAACTTGCGGTGAAATAGGGATTGTATTTGCTGTTAGAAGGCGTATTCAGTCCCTATTTCACCGCAACTTAGAGGGTCGGCAGTTGGGGACGTTCCTTTTTGGCCGGCACTTTAGGAACGTCCCTAACTGTCGCCTAGTCATTTAAGAACGTCCCCAATGACTAGGTGGGATTTGGGGTGCGCCGGACGCTGGGGTATCATGGCTTGGTTGCTATAGCTTGCATTTTCGCGCCTTGTAGGAAGGGGCTGCGCCCATGGCTTTTGAGCCCGCTCAACATAGCTTTATCACGCTCGAGGGCGTCGACGGCGCCGGCAAGTCCACGCAGGCGCGCCTGCTTGCCCGTGCGCTCGAGCTCGCTGGCTACCAGGTTGTGAGCCTGCGCGAGCCGGGCGGCACCGCCATCAGCGAAAAGATTCGCGCTTTGCTGCTCGATCCCGCCAACACGGCGATGGGAGACACCTGCGAGTTGCTGCTCTACGAGGCGGCGCGCGCCCAGTTGGTGCACGAGGTCATAGCTCCCGCCCTCGCGGCCGGCAAGGTGGTTCTGTGCGACCGTTTCTACGATTCCACGACCTGCTATCAGGCGTTTGCCGATGGCCTCGATCACCAGATGGTACGAGATGCCAACAACCTGGCCGTCGCGGGAACGCACCCGGCGCTCACACTCGTCTATCACATCACGCCCGAGCAGGCGGCGCTGCGCATGGCGGCCCGCGGTGCGGCCGACCGCATGGAGGCCAAGGGCATGGCATTCCAAGAGCGTGTCTACCAGGGCTTTTGCGCAATTGCTGCCGAGGAACCCGCCCGCGTAAAGCTCATCGACGCCACCGCATCGATTGCAGACGTCTTCGCGCAGACGGTCGAGCTGGTTCGTGCGCACGGCCTCGACATCCCCCAGGATGCCGTCGCCGCCGCGCTTGCCCAGGAGGCTGAGTAACATGGCCCCCGCGCAGACGAGCCTGCTCGCCAAGCTCGACACCCAGGAGCGCGTGCGCGACTTCTTGACCAACGCCATCGCAAGCGGCCGCGCATCGCACGCCTACCTGTTCTTGGGCGCGCCCGGCGCCGGTAAGCTCGACGCCGCATGGGCGCTTGCCCAGGCATTCCTGTGCGAGCAGGACGGCTGTGGCTCATGCGATAGCTGCGTGCGCGTCGCCCGTCATACGCACCCCGACGTGCACTATTACACGCCCGAGAGCGCTACGGGCTACCTCATCGCCCAGACCCGCGAGCTGCTCGACGACGTGTCCCTGGCACCCATCCGCGCCAAGGCAAAGGTCTACATCATCGACCGTGCCGAGCAACTGCGCGCCAACACCGCCAACGCGCTGCTCAAAACGCTCGAGGAACCGCCCGAGGGCGTCATGTTCATCCTGTTGGGCACCTCGGCCGACGTGATGCTGCCCACCATCGTGAGCCGCTGCCAGTGCGTGCCGTTTCGGCTGGTGTCGCCTACTGTGGCCGCGCAGGCCGTGAGCCGCGCCACCGGTCAGGATCTCGCGCGCTGCCGCATGGCCGTCGCCGTGGCGGGAAGCCCCACGCGTGGTATCGAGCTCCTCAAGAGCGCCGAGCGCCAGGACGCCCGTCGCCAGATGGTCCGCGCCATCGACTCGCTCATCGCCGCCGACGAGGCCGATGTGCTCAGTCGCGCCAAGTCGCTCATCGTCGCCGTCAAGGCACCGCTCGCTGAGGTCAAGTCCACGCAGGAAAAGGTGCTCGAGCAAAATGCCGACTACCTGTCGCGTGGAGCATTGAAGCAGCTTGAGGACCGCAACAAGCGCGAACTCAACGCGCGCGAGCGTTCGGGTATCATGGAAGCGCTGGCGAGCGCGCGGACGCTCATGCGCGACGTGCTGCTGACGCTTCAGGACGAGGCGGCAGACGTTGTGAACGAGGACGTGCGCGACACGATCGGGCGGCTTGCCGCGGCGACGAATGTTGCGGGTGCCACCCAGGCGCTCGAGGCAGTCGCGACCGCCGAGCGCAACATCGCCAGAAACGTTACTCCCCAGCTGGCCATCGAGGTCATGCTGTTCGATATCAGGAAGGCACTGAAATGCCGTTAGTCGTACCCGTTAAGTTTACCTACGCCTCGCGCGACCTGTGGTTCGACCCGCAGGATCTGGATATCCTCGAGGCCGATTACGCCATTTGCTCCACCGAGCGCGGAACCGAGATCGGCCTGGTCACGGCCGATCCCTTCGAGGTGCCGCTCGACGAAATCGGTCAGCCGCTCAAGCCCGTGTTGCGCGTAGCGAGCGACATCGATCTGCAGCTTGCCGACGACCTGGCTATCCAGGGTGACGAGGCCATGGTCGACTTCCGCCGCCTGGTCAAGGAGCTCGATCTCGAGATGAAGCCGGTCGGCGTCGAGTACCTGTTTGGCGGCGAGAAGGCTGTGTTCTACTTTGCTGCCGAGGAGCGCGTCGATTTCCGTCAGCTCGTCAAGGACCTGTCCTCGACGCTGCACATTCGCGTCGACATGCGCCAGATCGGCGTGCGTGACGAGACCCGCCTGGTGGGCGGCTATGCCCAGTGCGGCCAGGAGCTCTGCTGCACGCGCTTTGGCGGACAGTTTGAGCCGGTTTCGATTCGCATGGCAAAAGAGCAGGACCTGCCGCTCAACTCGTCCAAAATTAGCGGCGTCTGCGGCCGCCTGATGTGCTGCCTGCGCTACGAGTTCGAGGCGTACAAGGACTTTAAGAGCCGCGCGCCCAAAAAGAAGACGCTTATCGATACGCCGCTTGGCAAGGCGCGTATCCAGGAATATGACACGCCGCGTGAGCAGCTGGTGTTGCGCCTGGAGAACGGCAAAGTCTTTAAGGTCAACTTGGCCGACATGACCTGCTCTGAGGGCTGCAAAAAGAAGGCCGCCGAGCAGGGCTGCAACTGCCGCCCCGACTGCGTGACGCGCGATGTGCTCGAGCGTATCGAGTCGCCCGAGATGCGCCTGGCGCTTATGGAGCTCGACCGCGAGAACGGCGTCGACGTGGGCGATGGCCTGTCGAGCGCCGACCGTCTGGCCGGCACGTCGATGCCCAAGCGCCGCCGTCGCGATGCGGACGCCGATACCCGTGCGGGTCAGAGCCAGGGCGAGGGTCGCGGCCGCGGTAAGGGTCGCGGCAAGGCCGAGGCACCCGAGGCCGAGGAAGCTGCCGGTGGACGTCGCCGCCGCAAGCGCTCGGGTTCGGGCGATGCCGGCGAGGCCGCTCCCGCAGGCAAGAACTCCTCCCGCGAGCGCGAGGCTCAGCAGCCTCAGCAGCAAAACCGCGGCGGTGGCATGAATCCCACGCGCCGTCGCCGCCGCCATTTGTCGAGCGAGGAGCGCGAGGATGCCTTCCGCGCCGCAGCCGCTCGCGAAGCCGGTGCCGCCCCCAAGGGTGGTTCGGGTTCCGATACGCCTGCCGACAAGGGTGGCAAGCAGCGCAACGATGACGAGCGCGCCCCGCGTCCGCGTCGCCGCCATTCCTCGGGCACGCAGCAAAAGCCCTCGGTGCCCTCCGTGGCCGATCAGGTCTCGGATGGCGAGGTCAAGGTCACGCGCCGTCGCCCCGGAGATGGCGGAGGGGCGGCCGCCAAGGCCGCGCGCGGCGCTGCTCGCGACGAACGCGAGTCGCGCGAAGATCGTGGTGGCGAGGGTTCGGTCGACCAGGGCCAGAAGCGCCGTCGCCGCCGTCGTTCCCGCAAACCGCGCCAGGACGGTGGCGAGGGCTCGACCCAAAACTCGTCCGCACCGCAACCGCCCACCGGCGAATAGCGCCCGCAAACGGATTTAACCTGCCCGACCCCAAACGCGTCGGGGTACCATAGCGCTGAATCAACGACCCTCCCTGCGACCGAGCGTAGGGAGGGTTGTGTCGTGAAGAGACATTTGAACGTGTTGGGATGCCTGCAAGGTGCCGGCATCCTACCGTTTGCGGACGAATTGCTACCGTTTGCCGAGCGGGCGGCGCACGAGGCGCTTGAGGCGTTGTCACCCACGCGATGTGCCGGCTGCGAGCGCGCCGGTGCGCTTATTTGCCAAGACTGCCTGGCCGCGCTTGCGCTCATCGACCCGCGGCATAGCTGCACTCGATGCGGCGCCCCGTTTGGGGACTTGCTGTGCACCGAGTGCTCGGTCGAGGGTACGTCCTCGGCGATGGCCGAAGCTCTCGACCGGTGCCTGGCATGTGCCGTTTACACGCACCCGCTGCCGCGGATCATTAAAGCGTACAAAGACGCGGGCGAGCGACGCCTGGCGCCGTATCTGGCAGAGCTGCTATACGACACCGCCTTACATGCCCAGGTCGCGGCACCCGATCGCTATGGCGGTGTGTTGTCCGGCGCCGATGCGGTGGTGTTTGTGCCCGCGACGGCGGCGGCGTTTCGGCGGCGAGGCTTCGATCATATGGAAGCCATCGCGCGCCCATTTTGCGAGCTGTCGGGTGTTCCGCTGCTCGACGCCCTCGTTAAGTACGGCCATGGCGACCAGCGTGAACTCGGTCGTGAAGAACGCCGCGAACGCGCCCGAGGCATGTACGAGACCGTTGAGGACGTGCGGGGCCGCCGCCTGCTGCTTATCGACGACGTTATCACCACGGGTGCGACGATGGCAGCGGCTTCGGCGGAACTCAAACGCGCCGGTGCCGCGGCCGTTGATGGCCTTGCTATCGCACGCGTTTGGTAGGGGTGATTCGTGTGGCGGTAACAATCAGGCAGTGCAACAAACCGACAAAAGAGCAGCTAGCGGCTTCCGTGATCCTGACGGGCGCCTCGGCGTTGCGTATGATGCGCGCCGAACGCCGGCAGATGGGCTACGTCGGCTGGAAGGACCTTGAGCCCGAGGAGGAACGCCGCGTGCTGTGTACGTCATCACCTTCGGCCGAGGATATCTGTCTTTCCGACCTGGTTCGAATTGGAGCCAAAAGCGGCGAGGTGCAAGAAGATCTGTGCTTGCTGGTGGGATCTGCGGCGCAGCGCCGCCGCATGCCTGGCGTGGGCTGGTCCGTGTGTTCCGGGTTGCCTGCCGGCTCGATCCTAGAGGTGGAACCGGGGGTGTACAGCCTATCTCCCGAGGCCCTTTGTGTTGCCGTCGCCTGCTTCCGAGAATATATCAGATAGTCAAGGAGATAGACAACCGTTTCCGCAGCAGCGTCTGGGAGCAGA
>CALBUZ010000027.1 GCA_937969105.1 uncultured Collinsella sp.
CGGTCGATGCCGGCAAGCTCCAGGCCAAAGGCGACCTCGTCGAGCACGGTGTCCTTGCAGATCTGGCGGTCGGGGTTCTGGAAAAGCGTTGCCACTTCGTGTGCGATGCGGCTCGTGGGAACCGATGCCGTGTCCAAGCCCGTAACGCGTACGCTGCCCGATGCGGGCTTGAGCAAACCCGTGAGCAGTTTGGTGAGCGTGGTTTTGCCGGCTCCGTTTTGGCCGACAATGCCCACGAGCTCGCCGGGGTAGAGCGTCAAGTTGAGGTCGTGGACGGCGGCGCCTCCATGGGGGTAAGAAAACTCGACATGGTCAAAGGTGAGCACCGGCTCGGCGTCTTTCGCATGCGGGCGCAGCGACGGCGCGTGCGGGGAGCCTGCGGGCGCCTGGGTATCGCTTGTCACACGGTCGGGGTCGACGATGCCCGCGATCAGTCGTTCTGCCTCGTCGACATCCAGACAGGGCGTGCCGCTTACCAGGCCATCGGCCTCGAGACTGTTGAAGATGCGCGTGACGCGCGGGCAGTCGACGCCGATGGCGCGAAGCTCGTCGGTGTGCGCGAAGACCTCGTGCGGCTCACCTTGCAGCGCGATCTGGCCGTGATCGAGCACCAACACACGGTTGCAGTACTCCGAAAGTAAAGCGACCTTTTGCTCAACGACGACGATGGTGATGCCGAGCGCGCGGTTTGCCTCGCGCAGCGTCTCGAAGATCAAGGTGGAACTGGCGGGATCGAGCGCTGCGGTTGGCTCATCGAGCACTAAGACGCGCGGACGCATGGCGAGGATGGCGGCGATAGCTACCTTTTGCTTTTGGCCGCCCGAAAGCGTGGCGATCTCGCGGTCGCGCAGGTCGCTGATACCGACGGTCTTAAGCGTCTCGCTCACGCGCTGCTCGATCTGATCGTGCGGAACGCCAAAGTTCTCGAGGCCAAAGAGCATTTCGTCCTCAACGACCGAAGCGACCATCTGCGTATCGATGTCCTGCAGTACGCTACCGACGACCTGCGATACGTCGGTGAGCGAGACCTCGCAGGTGTCGTGGCCGTCAACTAACACGGAGCCATAAAAGGTGCCGGTGTAGTGGTGAGGCACGGCGCCCGACAGACAGGCGGCAAGTGTGGACTTACCGGCGCCCGAAGGCCCGATAATGCCGATAAAATCTCCCCTGTTCACGCCGAGCGAGATATGCTTAAGCGCCTGCTCGGTCTGCGTGCCATAGGAGAACGAGACATCGTCGACGTTGATGATCGTTTCCATGGATACCTTTCATAGTCATCGGGGACGTTCTTAAATGACTAGTCGTTTAAGAACGTCCCCAAAAGCTAGTTGTTTGGGACAGTCTTTGGTGGTGAAGCACGGAGACGGCTTTACGAGGGGCCCCAGGTCGGCGCGAAAGAGGAGCGAAGCGTACTTGGGTGCGCGGGCGACGAATGAACGCCAAGATGGGGTGGCTCGTAAAGCCGAGCGGGTTAGTTGAGCTTCAGGGCCTTCTGGATGGGCAGATAGAGAGCGCCAACCAGGATGGCGTTAAAGACGGCGGTCATAGCGACGACGGGCAGCATGGCAGCGGCGAGCTCGCCTACCACGCCGAGCATGGCCATCTTGATGACCATGAAGATGACGCCCGAGACAAAGGTGGTCACGAAGGTTGCGACGATGGCGACGGCAGGTTTGGCCTGGCCGTCCTTGGCAGCAGCGTTGACAATGACGGCCATGAGCATGGCGGCGATGCCCTCGGCGGCAAAATCGACGAACGGCGAGGTGGTGGTGATCTGGATCACGGCGGCCGAGATCAGGCCGATAACGAGCGCCTGGCCAATGTTGGGACGAACGACCAGGATAGTGAGGCAGAAGGCCGAGATAATGAACTCGGGGCTGATCATGCCGCCCGAGATGCCGGAGATGGCCTTGCCGACGGTGAAGTTGAGGATGAAGCCGGCGGCAAGCAGGATGGCGAGCAAGACGAGGGCGCGGACGTCGAGTTTGCCGCGGTCGGCGGTCTGGACGGTGCGGGGCTGGGCGGTGGTGGTGTTCTGAGACATGGTGAAAATCCTTTCGGAAGGGAAGTGCAAGAGAAGAAAGCGGAGGCGCGTGATGCGAATGCGATTGGGCTCGAGATAGAAAAAGGCCCCCGGTCGAAACCGGAGGCCTTCCAATCACCTAGAGCGCAAAAACAGGCGTGAGGGACTCACTGTCGACCGATCGTATTCGCATCACGCCACCACCAGTTGTTGAGAGACTTCATCGTGTTCTTCATGTTGGTGGCTCCTTTCGTGATGCCTTGGCGCGGTTGCACCTCGTTGCTGTTGCGCTGCACTATAGCACAGCGAAGTGTGTGCAGGGAATCTTTTTTGAAAAGATTTCGGCGACGTTTCCCGCCGGTCGAATGGGCGGCTGGGCGGGCGGGCGACCTTGGCCTTCCCGCCCGCGCCTTAAGGTGAGGGGTTCTTAGGCCTTTTTGCGACGATAGAGCACGAAGCCGCAGACACCGATGACGACGACGGCGCCAACGGCCATGGCGGCCATGTTGTTGCCCTCGGACTTCTCCTCGGTGGCCTCTTCCTTCTCGACCTCGGGCTCGGCAACGTCCTTATCGGAGAGGGCCTCGTCGGCGTAGGTGATGGACTCGACCAGGCAGTCGTTGTCGGCATCGTAGTCGCTCGGGACGAACTCCTCGGAGAAGTCGCCCTCCTTGAGGTAGTCACGCATTTCCTCGAGCATAGCCTTGCACTTGAGGTAGGTGTTTTTGGTGGCAGCCTTGCCGGCCTTGTTGGCCAGGGTGGTGCGGGCCTCGGTGTCCTCGGCGGCCTGCATGGCCTCGTCGACGGTCAGGTTCTGCTCGATGAGCTCCTTCTGCAGGGCGTCGAGGTAGGCGCGGACGCCGGTAGCGCAGTGATCGCGGTTCTCATAGGCGAGCGTGTTGATGTCCATGAGGACGTAGTTGATGGAGTTCTTGGGCTCCTCGTTGTTTACAACGTCTTCCTCTTCGCAGTGATCGAAGGAGACATCCTGATCGCTGAAGTAGGGGCTGACCTCGGTGAGCAGTGCGGAGTAGAGGGGGATAGCGACGGAGAACTCGGCGTTGGAGAGCATCTCCCACTGGATGGTCGCGATTTCGGGGTCCATGCCGTGGCGGATCTGGAAGGTGTGGATCTCGGTGTTGCGGTTGGAGCCGATAGCATAGGCGCCGTCGGTGTTGGCGTTGAGACCGGCGACATTCTCGCCGCGAGCAGCGAAGCTGCGGATCATCTCAAAGGTGTTCCAGTCGGACTTGCCGGGCTGGAAGAACAGCGGCTGCATCTCGTGGACCAGGGCGCCGGTCGTGGCGCGAGCGTCTTCACGCTCGTCCTTGACGATCTCGTAGTCAGTGCCTTCAGCCAGCGGGGCCATGAAGTAATCGCGACCCTGGATATAGCGCGACCACTGGTGCATACCGGCCTCGCCGATCTCCTCGCCGTAGGTCTTGGCGACGTCGAACTTGCCGTCAGTGTACTCGGCAAAGCCCTTCTCCTTAGGCATGGACTCGATGCCCTCGGAATGGAGACAGTTCTCGGTGTCGTCGAGGTCGACGTCATAGGTGAGGTTGCCGATGTTGGGGTTGAGCGAGGCGATGTCATCGGCGAGCCTCATGGCAATCCACTGATGGCCGGAAAGCGCGGCGAACAGCCAGGTCTCGGTGCTGTCGGCGATGATGATCTGGTCGTTGGAGCAGACGCCCTGCTCGTCGATCAGGCTGCCGATGAGCTCGACGCCCTCGCGGGCCGTGGCGCTCTCGCCCAGGATGACGCTGGCATAGCTGTACTCGCCAATGCCAGTCTCCTCGGTGATGGGGTCGGCCTCTTCGGCCTTCTCGTTATAGGAGGTGCTCAACGTGGCAGAGCAGGAGACGCCCTTCTCGTTGATGCCGGCCTCGGAATATGCGTCGTAGCGATCTTCCCACTGCGAGGGGTTGTCGCGAACGAAGGTGTAGCGGTAGGTTGCGCCCTTGGACTTGTATTCAAAACCGGACTCGACCGAGGTGTACTCGTTGCCGTCCTTGTGTGCGGGCTCAATGCCAAAGTGCTTGACATAGCGCGGACCGAAGTCCTCGGAACGGCCATAGTACGTGTTGCCGTCTGCCGTGAGCTTGCTACCCATGTAGATCTGGGTGCAGGCGAGCGCCGAAGTCGGCATGGTCATGATGGCCGCTGCTCCAAACGCAAGGCCGCAGCCGAGCTTTTTGAGCGTGTTGACAGGATGAGTAAACCTCATGATCCCTCCCAACTGTTGAGACCCCACAAAACTGTGCGGAATCTCAGCTAATAAATACATCTATTAGCCTATCGGAAGTCTAAGAAGTATTCATCTATTTCGATGAAATACTCGATGAGCGTCCTAAAATATGCGATGAGTGGATAAGAATACTCACTTTATAGCTTTAGCTAAATAAAGACTCCCTGCAATTACTGTGCCTGAATAAAGCGCCTTGCACAGGGCACAAAGAAAAATCCCCCGCTGTTTGGCAAATGCATAAACAACGGGGGATACGAGAATTGGATGAATATCATACCAATGTGGAATTACTTCTTTCGGCGGTGGATCACGTTAATCGCATAGCCGACGAGCATGGCCAAGACGATGACGATAAAGCCAATCAGGGGGTTGTCGTTCATGGGGTCCTCCTATTTTCCGAGCGGGGAGAATTCGTCGACGATGAGGTCGAGGCATTGCGGAAGCGCGCGGGCACCAAAGACGCCCGAGTTGCTGGAGATGATCTCGCCATCGAACTGCATGCCCAGCGACGGCGTGCAGGTGATTTTGGCTTCCTTGGTCTGGATGATCTTGAACTGCGGACGGCCGAGCACCTTGCCGGCGGGGTCGAGCGCGGCGGTGATCACAGTGGGCAGGAGCTGGACGGTTTTTACGGGTTCGATGACCGCGATGTCGACCATGCCGTCGTTCATGCGGCAATCGGGGAACAGGTTGATGTCGTTTTGAATGACCGAGGTGTTGCCGGCCATGCAGCAGATGCCATCGAGCTCCTCGACAATGCCGTCATGCTCAATCGTAAAGTGCGCCACCGTGGGGTTGGGCGTGGCGAGCGCGGAGAGGAAGTAGGCGATCTCGCCGATGTCGTTTTTGGTGGGGGCGGCCTTCATCATGATCTCGGCGTCGAAGCCCGAGCCGGCGATGATGATAAAGCCGTGGCGCTTCTCGTTGCCGTTCTCGTCGAGCCAAAAGAGCTCGCCCATGTCCACTTTGACCGTGCGACCGGCGCGGCAAGCCTTGGCAAGCGCCGCTGCCTCGGGGGCATTACCGATGTTGTTAAAGAACAGGCAGGCTGTGCCGGAGGGGAAGACGAGCGTGGGGACACCGCACCCGCGCATTTGGTCGAGCACGTTGGAGACGGTGCCGTCGCCGCCCGAAACGACCACGCGATCAAACTCGCGCACGTCTGCCACGGCGTCCTCGGGTTCCATGCCATCGCCGATAAAGCGCATCACGACCTCGTCGCCGCCCTGCGCGAGGGCGTGCGTGAACGCGTAGATTTCATCTGAGCTGGGGCCCGATGCCGGGTTGTGGATGATAAGGCAGCGCATACTTACGTTCCCGTTCTGTGACTAACCGAGTATAGTTGTAAGGCAATGCCGATATCCTACCCGTGTTTTTCGGGCCTAACCTTATTTGATGGGTTGATATGTACATTTCCACACATCAGGCTCTACTCGACTTTTGCCAGCGCGCCCGCGAGTTCGACGCGATTGCCGTCGATACCGAGTTTTTGCGCGAGCGCACGTTCCACCCGCGCCTGTGCTTGGTCCAGATTGCCACCCCTGCCGAGAGCGTCGCGGTCGATCCTCTGGTGATCGACGACCTATCGCCGCTGGCCGAGCTTATGGGCGATGAGAGCGTGACCAAGGTGTTTCACGCTTGCTCGCAGGATATGGAGGTTATGCTCCATACCGTGGGTGTGCTGCCGCGTCCCATTTTTGACACGCAGGTGGCCGCCGCCTTTTTGGGCGAGCGCCAGCAGATTTCCTACGGCGCGCTTGTGCAGACGTTTTGCGGCGTCTCGTTGCCCAAGACCGAGTCACTGACCGATTGGTCGCGCCGCCCGCTGACCGATAAGCAGATCGAGTACGCGATCGATGACGTCAAGTACCTGATCGTTGCCTATACCGAGATGATGAGTCGCCTGCGCGAGCTGGGCCGGGTGGACTGGGTGCTCGATGAGTTGCGTCCGCTGGCCGACGAGTCGCACTATCGCGCCGATCGTCACGAGGCATTCCGCAAGGTCAAGCGCATCAACTCCTGCAGTCGCCATCAGCTGGGCATTGCGCGCGAGCTTGCCGCTTGGCGCGAGGACCGCGCCGAGCGCCGCAACATCCCGCGCAAGTGGGTCATGTCTGACGATACGCTGCTGGCCCTGGTTAAACGTAATCCCGTTCGTGTTGAGGAGTTCCGCAGCATTCGCGGTACCGACCAGCTGGGGGAGCGCGACGTGGACGGCGCGCTCATGGCCATTAAGCGCGGTGCGAGCTGCCCACACGATCGCCTGCCGCTCATGGTACGCGGGCACCGTCAGATTTCGCCGGAGTTGGAGAGCGTGACGGACCTGATGTATGCGCTCATTCGCCTGGTTGCCGAGCGCTCGGGCGTGGCGACCTCGGTCATTGCCTCGCGCGATGACCTGGCCGACTATATTGAGCATCCCGAGCAGAGCCCCTTGCGCGAAGGCTGGCGCTTTGAGCTCGTGGGCTCGCGCCTGGACGATCTGCTCTCGGGCAACATGGGGCTCACCGTGAAGGACGGAAAGATTGAGTTGTTATAGGTATATAGTTACGCGGTTTTACCAAACCGCGTAACAGCTCGACGCTGCAAACGGCCGAGAGCGGCAATCTGACGTTCAATCGTCGCTCGCGTACCAAAGTACGCGTCGCTTCTCTTTCACGTCACCTTGCTCGCTCTCGGCCGTTTTCGCTGACATTGCCAAAACATCGATGTTGATTTGCTGGTCAGTCGAATGGGTAGAATGCCTCCAACGTGTATCTCGATTTGGAGGAATTCGCATGCCTTATTACTATGGATACGGCTTTGGCATCGATCCGCTGTACCTGCTGGTTGTTCTTGTCTGCACGGTGCTTGGCCTTGCTGCGCAGAGCTATATCAACTCGACATACAAGACCTGGTCCAAGGTTCGCTCGGACGGCGATACGGGTGCCACGGTCGCTCGCCGCATGCTCGACGCCAACGGTTGTAGCGCCGTGGGCATCAAGGGCGTTGCCGGCGAGCTCACCGATCATTACAACCCGCAGGACAACAACTTATATCTGTCGGATGCCAACCGTTCGGGCGGGTCGGTCGCAAGCGTTGCCGTGGCCTGCCACGAGGCGGGTCATGCCGCCCAGCGTCAAAGCGGTTATGCCATGATGAAGGTACGCACCGCTTTGGTCCCCGTCGTCAACTTTACCCAGAACACCTGGACGATCGTGCTGCTCATGGGCCTGTTCATGAACATCGCGGGGCTCACGACCCTCGCGCTGGTCTTCTTCTCGTTTAGCGTGTTGTTCCAGCTGGTTACGCTGCCGGTCGAGATCGATGCCAGTCGCCGCGCCGTGGCGTATATCGAGCAGTCGGGCATGAGTTCCAAGCAGGTCAACGGCGCCAAGAAGGTGCTGACGGCAGCCGCGCTTACCTATGTGGCCGCAGCGCTCACTTCGATCATTCAACTGCTCTACCTGATGGCTCGCTACAACAGAAACTCCAACCGATAACAAATAGGACAGGCAGGCGCCGCGGGGATTCGTGTCCACGCGGCGCTGTACTATGTGTTGGACTTGAATTTGCGCAGGGCCGAAGCCCTTGTGCACGATGACGAAAGGAGGCTGCGTGGCAGGCTGGAATCTGACCGGCAATACCGTTTCCGCCGAGTTCGACGGATCGGACGAGCAAGAGCGCAAAGAGCTCAGCGTGAGCCAAGCGGTGGAGATCGCCGCCGGCGCGCTCGATGCCATTCCGCAGCTGAGCGTTTTGGGTGAGGTCACGGGTTTTCGTGGTCCCAATGCCCGAAGCGGCCACTGCTACTTCCAAATCAAGGACGACTCGGCGGCCGTCGACTGCATCATCTGGAAAGGAGCCTACCTTAAGCGTACCTTCGATCTGCGCGACGGCATGCAGGTGAGCTTTAAGGGCAGCTTCAATCTCTACAAGCCCACGGGTCGTATGAGCTTCGTCGCCCGCTCGTTCTCGCTGGCGGGGGAGGGCTTGCTGCGTCAGCAGGTGGCTCAGTTGGCCGAAAAGCTGCGTCGCGAGGGCCTGATGGACGAAGCGCGCAAACGTCGCATTCCGGTGTTTTGCTCGCGTGTGGCGGTCGTCACCTCGCTTTCGGGCGCCGTAATCGATGACGTCAAGCGCACATTGCGTCGTCGCAACCCGCTCGTCGAGCTTGCCTGCGTGGGCGCAAAGGTCCAAGGCGAGGGCGCACCGGCAGAGCTTATTGAAGGCTTGCGTCGCGCCGCTGCCATTACGCCGGCGCCCGATTGCATTTTGCTCGTGCGTGGCGGCGGTTCCTTCGAGGACCTCATGACCTTTAACGACGAGGAGCTTGCCCGTGCGGTGGCGGCTTGCCCCGTGCCCGTGGTGACCGGCATTGGCCATGAGCCTGATACCTCGATTTGCGACATGGTGAGCGACCGTCGCGCCTCCACGCCAACGGCAGCGGCGGAATCGGTGGCACCGGCTATGACGGAGTTGGCCGACGTGCTCGAGACGCGCCATCAGCGTCTGGGCGCCGCGATGGCTTCGATGATCGGGTCGGATCAGGTCGATCTGGAAATGCTCGACCAGCGCGGTCGTCGTGCCTGGGACACCTATACGGCTCGTCTGGGCGACGCGCTCGATGCGGCCGCGTGCCGCCCGTGCCTCAACGACCCCACATTTATGGTCGAGCGCCGCGAGTCTGAGCTTGCCCTGACGGCCGATCGTCTGTCCGGCGCCATAACGCGTTCGGTTGGGGCCTTCCGCTCCAACTTCGAGCGTCTGCCCGAGCGCTTGATCGCAAGCACTTCAGGGCTCGATGGTAAACGCCATGCGCTCACGCTTGCGAGTTCCCGCCTGGAGCATCAGGGGCGCACGATGCTCAGCAAACCTGCGTCCGATCTGGGCCGAGCTGCCGCGTCGCTCGATGCCCTGTCGCCGCTCAAGGTGCTTGCCCGTGGCTATTCCATCGCGTACAGCGATGATGGGGTGGCTACGAGTGCCAAGACCTTTAAGCCCGGCGACGCCATTCGCGTGCGCATGGCAGACGGCAACGTGGCGGCAACGGTCGATACAGTCGAGTAGTCCGCGTTTCATAGCGAAAACCTTTAGGAAAGGAAACAGATATGGCAGAGAAGACCCCGGTCGAGCAGCTTACGTACAAGCAGGCCTCGCAGGAGTTGGAGCTCATCATCCGCAGCTTGGAGTCGGGCGATATGGAGCTCGAGGAGTCGCTCGAGAGCTACACCCGCGGCGTCGAGCTCCTCAAGAGCCTGCGCACCCGCCTGTCCGATGCCGAGCAGAAGGTCTCGGTGCTCCTTAAGGACGTCGACGGCAACGACGTGCTCGCCGACGGCGAGGCCGCCAACACCGACGACAACCTCTCGTTCTAACCATCTCGACCAAATATAATTACCTTGGTCTGTGAGAAAGGAACCAACCATGTGTGATTGCATCTTCTGCAAAATCGCCAACCACGAGATCCCCTCGACCGTTGTCTATGAGGACGACCAGGTCATCGCCTTCGACGACCTCAACCCCCAGGCGCCGGTCCACACGCTCGTGATTCCCAAGAAGCACTACAGCGACATCGCCGACAACGTGCCGGCCGAGACCATGGGCGCCATGGCTCACGCCATCCAGGAGGTCGCCAAGGCCAAGGGTCTGGAGGACGGTTTCCGCGTCATCTCCAACAAGGGCGTCAACGCCGGCCAGACCGTCATGCACTTCCACATGCACGTTCTCGGTGGCAAGAACCTGGGCGAGAACCTCATCTGAGGGCGCACGGCCCGTCGCCTTGGCTGCCTTTGGAGTAACCTATGCAGCTTTCTCAACTCGAATACCTTCAAGCGGTAGCGAACTACGGCGGCGTGCGCAAAGCGGCTCGCGCCGTTCACGTGAGCCCACAGGCCGTTTCGTCGGCAATTAAGAAACTGGAATCTGAGTTCCAGATTGTTTTGCTCGACCGATCGGCGGGGGAGGCTGTTTTGTCTCCGGCGGGCCGAGAGTTTGCGCGTCGTGCACGTGTGATTCTGGCGCAAGTCGATGATCTCAAAAAGTACGCTCAATCGAGGGACGATGGCGTTTCGCCCGACGGCCACTTTCGTCTTTACGCCCCCTGCCTTCATGGGCGGGGGCGTCTTTTTTCCGAAAACTGGTACGACTCGTTTGAAAGCTCGCACCCTCAGATTCACCTTGATGTGTGGCATCAGCCAACGGCTACATGCTTTGAATCACTTGTGCTTGGCATTTCGGATGCGGCCATCTCATTTGAGGAACCAAGGGACAGTGTCCTTTCTTCGAAATACTT
>CALBUZ010000028.1 GCA_937969105.1 uncultured Collinsella sp.
CACTCTTTACCGCTATTGCGATCTCCACTCGCACGACCTTCTGAGTTGCGGTGAAATAAGGACTATTTGGCGGCTAGAAGCCGCTATTCAATCCCTATTTCACCGCAACTTAGTAGTTACTTGTGGATCAGACGGGCGCAGAAGTGGCCGTCGTAGGAGTCAGCGTTTACCGGCACGCTTTGGAAGAAGCCTCGGGCGTGTTGGCGCAGGGTGATGAGGCTCTTGGCGTGGTCGTACTCGGGGAGCTGTAGAATCTGGGCTTCGGAGAGCGGCGCCACGGTAAAGCCGGCGCCCTCGGGAGAGGCCAGGAAAGCATCCACGACCTGCGTGTTCTCTTCGTCAAAAACCGAGCAGGTGGCATAGATAAGCTCACCTCCGGCAGCCACGCGGGCGGCCGCTTCCTTGAGCATCGTCAGCTGCAGCTTGGGCAGCTCAGTCGTAACGTCGTTCTCGGTCAGACGCCACGGAATCTCGGGATGACGGCGCATGGTACCGGTGCCAGAGCAAGGCGCATCAATAAACACGGTGTCGAATAGAGCGGGCTCACCGAGCATCGCGTCAAAGGACGTAAGCACCTCATTGAGCTCGCAGGCATCGCCCGATACCGTACGAACACCTGAGATACCCGCCTTGTGCAGGCGCGCGAGATTCTGATCGCACTTGCGATCGTGCAGATCGAGCGCGGTATGCTGACGCTCATACCCGGCACGCTTAGCCTGGCACATCATCACATAGGTCTTGGTGCCGCGACCGGCGCCAATCTCCAGGCAACGCCCGGGACGTGTCGCCACAGTAGCGATAAGCTGAGCGTTGAGGTCCGAGGCAACGGCAGCGGCGCGTTCAAACACGCCCGATGCAACCGTGACCTGCGCATCGACCGGCACATGGCAGCCCGGAAAGACAGACGCAGCGAGCTGCGAGATATACGGATCGGCCTTGGTCGCAAACGCATTCTCGTGCAGTGCAAGCGGTGCAGGCGCCAGATTACCGGCAAAGTTGAGCGCGCCCTCGGGCGTGTCGAACGAGGCCATAATACGAGCGCACAGCCAGCGAGGAAGACCCATCAAACGAGACAAGCGAACCAGGCGGCGCTCGGACTCATCCACGTCGGATGCTGTGGCAAAGTCCTCAACGTTATCCGCAACCTTGTGCAGCACCGCGTTAGCCAGGCCCGCGGCAGACTTGGCACCGTTGCGCACCAGCTCAACACCCTGGCTCACGGCAACGCGGCCCGGCGTATGCAGGTAGAGCATCTCGAAGGCCGAGATACGAAGCGCCATGCGCACGCGCGGCGCGACCTTTTTGGGCTTATCCAAAAACTGATCGAGCAACTCATCCAAAATGCCCTGCGTGGCGGCAACACCGAGCGCCAAACGAGCGGCAAAAGCGGAATCGCGCTGGTCAATGGCCTTGGCGGAAGCGCGGGAAGACAACACGTCGCGTGCGTACATACCGCGGCGATCGGCCTCCATCAACACATCGAGCGCAAGCTTGCGCGCGGGAGACAACTTACTCATGACAGTACACCCCACCTAAGTTCGGCACCCTGCAGGCCGGCGGCCCAGGCAGAAGCAGCCATGGCACGCTTGCCATCGGGCTTAACCTCAAGCAGTTCAACCGCGCCATCAGAAAGGCCCAGGTAAACACGCTTGCTCTTGACGGCAACAGCGCCCTCGCCAAGCGACACGTCGGCCGGCGTGGCATCGAGCACGCGAACCGACTTGCTAGCAATCACGCAACGGGCGGGTGCGGTATCGGACGAAGCGAGCACATGACGCACGCAATCGAGTGCCGCCATCTGAGGATCCAGACGCATCTCCTGCTTAGAAATCTTGGCGGCATGGGTAACAAGCGACTCATCCTGTTCAGTCCACACAGCGGTACCATCGGAAAGCGAAGGAAGCGTATCGGCAAGCAACTTACCGCCCAGGTCAGCAAGCTCCATGGTCAGCGCCTCGGCATGCTTACCGGAAACCGACGTCGAGGCCTGAGCACAATAAGCACCCGTATCCACGCCATGCCCAATGCGCATAATGGAAACGCCGGCAACCTCATCACCAGCAAGAATGGCACGCTGAATAGGAGCAGCGCCACGCCAACGAGGCAGCAAGGACGCATGTACATTCACGATACCAAGCGGCGCCATATGCAGCACCTCATCAGGCAAAATGCAGCCATAGGCAGCCACACAGAAAATATCGGCATCCGCAGCCTCGAGCTGATCGATAACGTCCGGCGTCATACGATTAGCCTCAACAACGGGCAGGCCAAGCTCGAGCGCCTTGGCCTTAACAGGAGAAGGCTCCAGCTTCTTACCACGCCCACGAACAGCATCAGGACGAGTAATAACAAGTGCAATCTCGTTCCCAGCCTCAACAAGTGAAGTCAGCGAAGGCACAGCAAAAGCAGGCGTACCCATAAACACAATACGCATAAAAGATAGTCTCCTCTCAACCAAAGCCGAGACGGCTACAAACAACAGCGGAAAGCCAAGTACCCAGCCCATCCGCAATAACAATTCAATAAGAACAAATATACCCAAAACCAAAGAAAGAGCCGCAAAAAAAGCAGCTCCCTCTCAACAAAGACTATCAGCGAAGACGCCCTTCCCTGGCCCAACGGCACCCGGGCGAGACAAGCAGCGTCAACGTAGTCCCCGGGGCGCCCGCCTATATCGTCCCGCGCGCAGTTTCGCAGCGCAGCGAGAATGTTTGAGCACGGGATGATATAGGCGGGCGCCCCGGGGACGGACAAACTTACTCCGTCTCGCCCGGACGAGCGCCGCGGGCCAGGGCGTCCTGGTACTCTTTGACGGCCTTGATGCGCTGCATGGGCTTAAGTCGCTCGAACATGGTATTGCCGTGCAGGTGATCAATCTCGTGCTGCAGGCACACGCAGAACAGGTCGCCCGTGGCCTCATAGCGGATCAGGTTGGCATCCAGGTCATACGCCTCGACGACAACATGATCGGGACGCTCGATCTCGCAGCTAATGCCCGGGATGGAAAGGCAGCCCTCGCTAAACGGCACCAGATGGTCGCTCTGTTCAACAATGACAGGGTTGATGAGCACGTACGGGTCATAGTCGTTCTTGTCGCTGTAGTCGCAGTCGATGGTGACGAGTTGAATGAGCTCACCGATCTGCGGGGCGGCAAGACCGCAGCCACCGTTGTCGAACATCATCTTCTTCATCTTCTCGGCAAGCGCCTCGATCGCCGGGGTGATCTCCTCGATGACGACGCACTCCTGGCGCAGACGAGGGTCGGGCGACAGTACGATTCCGTTGGCTTCCATGACCATCCTTTCGGGTTGTTACATCAAATCATAAGCGTCGACGTCAACACTCACGCTCACGCCACGCGCGGAGCCCACCTCTTTGAGGCAGGCGTCGATAGCATCAGAGACATGGTACCCTACCGGCGACTTCACAAGCAGATGGAAGCGGTAACGGTCCTTGGCTCTCTCGATTACACACGAAGCCGGACCAAGCACCTGGGGCACGGCACTCCCCTGCCGCAAAAAGTCGGGCGCGGCGGCATGCCAGCGACGCTTGAGGAACTTCGCGATGCGACCGATGTAGTCCCGCGCGTCATCCGCGTTCCTCGACCATACCAAGATGTTGGCCAGGCGCACGAAGGGCGGATACAGGGCGTCGCGGCGCTGGTCCAGGTCGTAGTCGGTAAAGATCGAACGGTCGTGCTCGGCGACGGCGCGAATGACCGGATCTTCGGGCAGGTAGGTCTGGATGATGACCTCACCGGGGCGGTCCCCGCGACCTGCGCGGCCGGCGACCTGCTCCAGCAGATCGTAGGCGCGCTCCCCTGCTCTAAAATCGGGCAGCTTGAGCGCAAAGTCGGCATTGACCACGCCCACGAGCGTGACCTCGGGAAAGTCGAGGCCTTTGGCAATCATCTGGGTGCCCAGCAGCACCGCGCAATCGGCGGCATCGAACTGCTCGAGCAGCTTTTTGTGCGCGTCCTTGCCGCGCGTGGAATCGGCGTCCATGCGAATGATGGCGACGTCGTCGGGCAGCATCTGGTGCAGTGCGTCCTCGATCTGCTGCGTACCCAGGCCCATTTTTGCCAGGTAGCGGCTGCCACACTTGGGACAGCGACTCGTGGGCGCGGGATACGGCTGCACGCGCCAGGACGATCCGCAGGTGTGGCACTGCAGCGTGTGCGTGCGCTCGTGGTACGTGAGCGCGGTGGAGCAGTGGTTGCAGGTGGGCACGCAGCCGCACTCGCGGCACATCAGGAAGGGTGCAAAGCCGCGACGGTTGTGCAGCAACACAGCCTTTTCGCGGCGCTCGACTACGCGCTCCAGACCTTCCATCAGCGGTTTAGAGAACATGGAGCGACTGCCGCGTGCGAACTCGCGGCGCAGGTCGGCAATGCGAACCGTAGGCAGCACGGCGTGTCCCGGGCGCTCGGGCATCTCGACGCGCGTCCAGGTAGCGCCGCCGTACGTGCCGCGGCGGCAGCGGTCGAGGGCCTCGGCCGAGGGCGTGGCGGAGCCCAGTACGAGCGGGCACCGATAGCGCCGCGCCATCTCGGCCGCCACCTCGCGCGCATGGTAGCGCGGGCTGGAACCCTGCTTATAGCTGGTCTCGTGCTCCTCGTCGATGATGATGAGACCAAGATCGCTGAGCGGGCAAAAGAGCGCCGAGCGGGCGCCCACGACCACGCGCGCAGCACCGCTGGCGACCATATCCCACTGGTCCAGGCGCTCACCGGCCGAAAGGCGCGAATGGAACACAGCGACCGTCTCGCCAAAGCGCGAGCGGAAGCGGCCGACGGTCTGAGCCGTCAGCGAGATCTCGGGCACAAGCACGCAAGCAGAGCGGCCGGCCGCCAGCACGCGCTCAATCGCCGAAAGGTAGACCTCGGTTTTGCCGGAACCGGTGACGCCGTCGACAAGGACCACATCACCGTGAGCGTCCAGGCGTGCGCGCTCAATCTGCGCGAGTGCCTGCCGCTGGCCGTTGGTGAGAGCCACCGGGGCCTTGCCGCTCGCCGAGGACAGCGTGGTCTGCTCGCTGCAGCCACGCCAGGCGCGGCGCTCCTCCACCACCACGACGCCGCGTTTTTCGAGCGCCTTAATGGTCGCCGACATACTGTTGTAGAGCAGGTTGAGGTCGCGCGTCGTGACCGGGCCACATTGGAGTGCCTCGATGAGCTGACGCTGACGGACCGCGGTCTTGGGCGGCGTGTAGTCAAAACCCTCGGGCGTGAGCATGACCCAGCGGTTTTGGATGGGTTTGACGGCGGGGCGCTCAACGGTCCACACGCCGTCATCGCCCTTGACCACGCGCGGGCTTCCACCCGGGGGCAAGAACAGGCGCAGGCACTCGGAAAGCGTTGCGACGTACTCGCGGCTCATCCAGCGTGCGATACGGGCGGCTTCGGCGGTAAAGAGCGGCTTGCTGAGGATAGCCTCGATAGGCTTGATGCGCGCAGGATCGAGAGCGTCGCTGCCTTGCAGGTCGGCCAGCTCGGGCGCGATGTCGACAATGTAGCCCGCGGCCGCACGGTTGCCAAAATGGACTAGAACGGTGGAGCCGATCTGGGCATCGTTGGCGAGTGTCTGCTGAATGCCGTAGGCAAACGGCTCGGACAGCGCACGGGTCGGGATGTCGAGAACCACGCTCGCGTAGGCGGCGACGGGCTCAGGTGCGGGCTCGGGCTGCGCCGGGGCGGCAGCAGGGGCCGCGGACTTCGGAGCTTCCTTAGGTTCCGGCGAACCAAACAGCGAAAGTTGCTCGGCCATGGCCCCAGCACCTCCTATCCCATTCGTCTTTAGAAACAAGAGCCCCGCTCGGGTGAACGGGGCTCGGATACAAGCGTTTACGCAGCTGCTACAGCGCCATCGTGCGGGCGCGGTCGATGCGCGCCAGGCAGTCGTCGCGGCCGACGAGCGCCATGGTCTCGCCCAGCGGGGGGCTCACCATGTTGCCGCAGACGGCGACGCGCACAGCTTGGAACACCACGCGCTTCTTGAGGTCCATCTGCTCGGGCAGCGGCTCAAGCGCGGCGTCGATGTTGGCGGCCGTCCACTCGTCCACGCCCTCGAGCGCGGCCTTGGCGGCGTCCAGAATGGCGCCCATGCCCTCCTTGGCCAGGCCCTTGTTGACAGACTTCTCGTCATACTCGAGCGTCTCGGCCGTGGCAAAGATGGGAGCAGCGACGGTCACGGCGTCGACCGGCATCTTGGTGCGCGGCTTGACGATGGCGGCAAGCGCATCAATCCAATCCTCGCCGTACTCGACATTGCCCTCGATGAGACCCGCCCCATGCAGCTCGGGGACCATGATCTCGTCGGCAAACTGAGCATCGGACATGCCGTTGATGTACTCGGCATTGACCCAGTCGAGTTTCTTGGGGTCGAAGGTCGCCGGGTTCTTGGAGATGCGGTCGAGCGAGAACTTGCTAGCCAGGACATCGCGCGGGATGATTGTGGTCTCGCCGTCGAGCGACCAGCCGAGCAGCGCCAGATAGTTGACGAAGGCGTCAGACAGATAACCGGCGTCGCGGTACTCCTCCACCGAGGTGGCGCCGTGGCGCTTGGAGAGTTTTTTGCCGTCGGCGCCCAGAATCATGGAGATGTGGGCAAACGTAGGCACGGGTGCGCCGAGGGCCTCGTAGACCATGACCTGACGCGGGGTGTTGGACAGATGGTCGTCGCCGCGGATGACGTGGGTAATCTTCATCATGGCGTCGTCGACGACGGTCGCGAAGTTATACGTGGGCGTGCCGTCGGAGCGGAAGATGACAAAGTCGTCGAGCTCCTTGGCGTCGAAGGTCACCTCGCCGTGGACGGCGTCGTGGATGACGACGTCGCCGCGGTCCTCGGGCACCTTGATGCGCAGGACGTAGGGCTCGCTGGCCTCGATGCGACGGCGTGCCTCCTCGGGATCAAGATCGCGGCAGCGGCGCTGATAGCCCTGGAAGGGGTCCTTGCGCTCCTGGGCGGCCTTGCGGTCGGCGTCGAGCTGCTCCTTAGTGCAGAAGCAGGGATAGGCCTTGCCCTCGTCCCAGAGCTTCTGGGCGGCCTGCTTGTACAGGTCCAGACGCTCGGTCTGTGCGTAGGGGCCATAGTCGCCGCCCACCTCGGGACCCTCGTCCCAGTCCAAGCCCAGCCAACGCATGGCGCGCAGGATGATCTGCGTGTTCTCGTCGGTGGAACGGGTGGGGTCGGTGTCGTCGATGCGCAGGATGAACGTGCCGCCATTTGCGCGGGCGAAGGCCCAGTTATAGATAGCGGTGCGGGCGCCGCCGATGTGCAGCTTGCCCGTGGGTGAGGGTGCAAAGCGGACGCGAACGTCTGATGCCATGGAAATCTCCTCGATTGCAGGATGGATGTCTAACCGCATCAGTATAAAGCAACAAAGCGACCTCCGCACAAAGGGCACCGACCCACTCATTGGGGACAGACTTAAATGACCACCCAATGAGCACCGACCTACTCATTTAAGCCTGTCCCCAATGAGTAGGTGCGGAAAGGGTGTGAATGTTGGATTTACGCGCTATGATGTGCCCTTGCATATAGAGCTCGGCGGAATGGTAACGGTCGCCGGGACACGTTTTTGAAAGGACAATCATGTCAGAAGAACTTCGTTCCATCCCGCCCCAACACGGGTCCTTTGTATTTACGTCGGAGTCGGTGACCGAAGGTCATCCCGATAAGATCGCTGACCAGATCAGCGACGCCGTCCTCGACGCAATCCTCGCCAAAGAAATAGAGCTGCAGGAGCAGGGCTACATTGCGCCCAACGGCGTGCCCGCCAACGTTGAGAACGTCCGCTGCGCCTGTGAGACCCTCGTGACCACCGGCACCGTCATCGTCGCTGGTGAGATCCGCACCCAGGCCTACGTCGACGTGCAGGAGATTGCCCGTGGCGTTATCCGCCGCATTGGCTACAACCGCGCAAAGTTCGGTTTTGACTGCGATACCTGCGGCGTTATGAGCCTCATCCACGAGCAGTCGCCCGATATCGCCCAGGGCGTCGACGAGTCCTTCGAGACCCAGACCGGCGCCACCACCGACCCGATCGACCTGATCGGCGCCGGCGACCAGGGCATGATGTTTGGCTATGCCTCCAACGAGACCAAGACCCTCATGCCCATGCCGCACTACCTGGCGAGCCGCCTGGCCGAGCGCCTGGCCGCCGTGCGCCACGACGGCACCCTGCCCTACCTGCGCCCCGACGGCAAGACCCAGGTCACGGTGCGCTACGAGGACGGCAAGCCCGTCGAGGTCACGACCATCGTCATCTCCACGCAGCACGCCGCCGAGATCGAGGACATGGGCAAGATCAAGGACGACCTCATCGAGCACGTCATCGCCCCCGTCATGGCTGCCGAGAACATGCCGTGGGACAACGCCGACATCTATGTGAACCCCACCGGTCGCTTTGTCGTGGGCGGCCCCATGGGCGACACGGGCCTCACCGGCCGTAAGATCATCGTCGACACCTACGGCGGTTACGGCCGTCACGGCGGCGGTGCCTTTAGCGGCAAGGACTGCACCAAGGTCGACCGCTCCGCCGCATACGCCGCGCGCTGGGTCGCCAAGAACGTGGTGGCCGCCGGCCTGGCCGACCGCTGCGAGGTCGAGCTGGCCTACGCTATCGGCGTGTCCAAGCCGCTGTCTATCATGGTCGATACCTTCGGTACGGCGCATGTTGCCGAGGACAAGATCGTCGAGGCCGTCGAGAAGACATTCGACCTGCGCCCAGGCGCGATCATCCGCGACCTGGACCTGCGTCGACCGATCTACGAGAAGACGGCAGCCTACGGCCACTTCGGTCGCGAAGACGCCGACTTCACCTGGGAAAAGACCGACCGAGTAGAAGAACTCAAAGCAGCCTGCGGCCTGTAAGCTAGCGGCAAAAGCTGCAGCCAAATAAAAACGCACCAAAAGAAGTACCGGCCCCAACCGGTACTTCTTTTTTATTTAAACGGTGGTGAAGTTGTTTCGATACGCAAGGTAAGACACATCCCTAGCTAATGAATTTTGCCATCTAGCAGCTCCAACCATGTATCCTTAGTCCCGAGGGGCGGGGCATAAGGTCGATCGCGAGTTCCGCACGAGCCGGAGAGCACTTAATGTGCTCTCCGTGCGAGCAGGACTGTCCGAGCAGGCGACCTTATGCCCCGCCCCTCGGGACGACGAGACAAGGCAAAGGAGCAGCCATGGCAGGCAAGCCGCAAACACTAGCTACGACCTCGGCATTCGAGATCTTGGGGCCCGTCATGGTCGGTCCCAGCTCATCGCACACCGCCGGCGCCCTGCGTTGCGCACAGGTGGCCGCCAGCCTGCTCGAGGGCCGCATCACCAAGGTCACCTTTGGCCTGTGGAACTCCTTCGCCCACACCTACCGCGGCCACGGCACCGACCGCGCGCTCGTCGCGGGCATCCTGGGCCTCGACACCGACGACGAGAATATCAAGCAGGCCTTCGACCTCGCGCGCGAGCAGGGCCTCGATTATCACTTTGACATCAAGGGCGACGACGCCTCCATCCACCCCAACACCGTCGATATCGAGATGGTCGACGACAGGGGCGCTACGGCGCAGGTCCGCGGCGAGAGCCTGGGCGGCGGCAAGATGCGTATCAGCCGCATCAACGGCGTCGGCGTCGACATCTCGGGTATGTACTCCACGCTCTTCGTGGCGCACCAGGACGTTCCCGGCGTGCTCGCCGCGCTTACGAACCTACTTGCCTACGCACACGTGAACATCGCCTTCTGCCGCACCTACCGCACCGAGGTGGGCGGCCAGGCCTACTCCGTCTTTGAGACTGACGGCACACCCGACGACACCGTCATCCCCATGGTGCGCAAACTCGACAACGTCGGCTACGCCACCTTTATTGAGCTCCCCGGCTCGGCATCATCGCTCTCCCCCGGCGTTTCGGCCAAGGAGATCTTCGACGATGGCGAGCAACTGCTCGACGCGTGCGAGGAGCTGGGACTCGGCATCGGCGACGTCATGGCCGTGCGCGAGGCGCGCCTTACCGGCGAGGAACACGCCGTCACCGCCATGCGCCGCGTGCTCGACGTCATGCGCGAGGAGACCACGGCCCCCATCGCCAATCCCCAGCGCTCGCTCGGCGGGCTCATCGGCGGCGAGGCTAAGCTCGTCGATGCCACCGGCCACAACGACCTTAGCTCCAGTTTAATGGGTTCCGTCCAGACCGAAGCCGTGGCCCGCGCCATGGCCGTGCTCGAGCGCTCCGCCACCATGGGCGTGATCGTCGCCGCCCCCACGGCAGGCTCCGCGGGCGTCGTGCCCGGCTGCGTGCTGGCGCTGGCCGACCACCTGCAGCTCGATGACGAGCAGGTCATGGACGCCCTCTACTGTGCCGCCGCCATCGGCCTCAACCTCACCACGAGCGCCTGCGTCGCCGGCGCCGAGGGCGGCTGCCAGGCCGAGGTGGGAAGTGCTGCCGCCATGGCCGCCGCCGCGCTGGTGCAGATGCTCGGCGGCACCCCCGAGCAGGCACTCGACGCCAGCTCCATAGCGCTGAGCAATCTACTGGGCCTCGTTTGCGACCCCGTGGGCGGACTGGTCGAGGTGCCGTGCCAAAACCGCAATGCCATCGGCGTGGCCGCGGCCTTCAACTCGGCCCAGCTCGCGCTCGCCGGCATCAAGAGCCTGGTGCCGTTTGACCAGATGTCGCATGTGATGCTCTCGGTGGGCCATGCCCTGCCGGCAACCCTGCGAGAGACGGCCAAGGGTGGCATCGCTCAGGCCCCGGCCGCGCTTTCTGCCTGCGCCAAATGCGGCATATGCGGATAGGCAGACTTCTCCAAACTGATACTGTTTCCGAACCACAAACAACAGGCTAATCGCTATAATGCAAGCCCAGTTAAAACACGATGAGCCGCAAGGCGAAACTCGAAGGAAATATATACGATGTCGCAAATCGACCGCAGCAGCATGATCCCCGATCCGCAACAGCCCAGTAGGCATACCGGCGGCGTCCAATCGCCGCGCCCCATCGCGCCGGCTCACACCCAACAACACGGCCCGGCCAATGCCTCTCAGCGTCCGAATCAACGTCAATACCAGCAGCATCAACAATATCAGCAGCGTCCCGCACATGGTGCCGCCCCCAAGCAGGGCCCTTCGCACGCTCGCACGGCAAACAATCGCGGGCCCGCGGACAAGCGAAACAACAAAAGCAGCAAGTCGGGCGGAAAGACGGCCCTCTTTGTCGTCCTCGGCCTCGTCGCAATCGTCTACATCGTAGGCGTCGTGGCGTTCTCGCAGATCGCTTATCCCAACACTACCATCGCCGGCGTCGACATCTCGCTCTCTAACGCATCTTCGGCAGCCACCAAGGTCAACTCGGCATGGAAGCACTACAAGCTCACCGTTTCGGACGACAGCTTTAGCTGGACCTATCAGCCCGAGTCCGATGAGCCCATCGTCGATGGCGAGGAAGCCGCCCACGAGATTATCAGCAAAAACGAGCCGCTGCTGTGGCCATCGCGCCTCATCGCGTCGCTCGGCGGCAAAACCGATAGCGCTACCAAGAACAGTTCGGTCGACTTGGACCAGGACGTCGACCTGTCCATGCTCTCCGATGCCTTTAACCAAAAGCAGTTTGAGGAAGACCTGGGCAGTGCCATCGACGAGTTCAACGAGGGCCGCTCGGGCACCTTCGAGGCCACCAGCTCCTATGACGAGAAGGCCGGCAAGTTCACCGTTGAGAAGGCCCGTTCCAACGAGAAGCTCAACCGCGAGCATGTCATCAAATATGCCGAGATCGAGCTCGCGTCGCTCGCCGAGAACGTCGATATCACCAAGATCGGCAACGACGCCTACGAACCGCTCAACGGCACCCTCACCAACGACCAGATTCAGGCTGCATGCGATGCCGCCAACAACTTCCTGGGGGTCAACGTGACCCTTAAGCTCAACGGCAATGACGCCGGCAAGGTGGACGGCAGCTCGGTGCTGCAGTGGATCAGCTTTGCCGATCCGGCCAACCCCACGCTCGATACGTCGCAGATCAGCAGCTGGGCCGCCGAGCTCGCCAACGGCTTTAACACCGTGGGCTCCACCCGCTGGTGGACTCGCGCCGACGGTAAGGAGTGCGCTGTCGAGGGCGGCGACTTTGGCTGGTCCATCGACAGCGACACGCTCGCCAAGCAGGTCGAGGACGCTATCAATAACAAGCAGACCGGCGATATCGAGATTTCGTACTCCAAGAAGGCCGACACGTTTACCGCCAAGGGCGAGCCCGATTGGAAGGCCTATATCGACGTCGACCTGTCCGAGCAGCATGCGCGCTACTACGACGAGAACGGTAATATCGTGTGGGAGGCCAACTTTATTTCCGGCAAACCGGGCGAAGACGCCACCCCCGAGGGCGTGTGGCAGATCAACAGCAACGACGGAGCAAGCAAGCTCATCGGGGCCAAAGACCCCGCGACCGGAAAGCCCAAATACGAGAGCCCGGTCAGCTACTGGATGCCGTTCGAGGGCAATATGGTCGGCTTCCACGACGCTACCTGGCAAAACGATTCGAGTTTCGATAGTGCCGAATCGTACAAATGGTGCGGAAGCCACGGCTGCATCAACCTGCGCCTGGCCGATGCCAAGGCACTCCACGACTGCATCAGCGTCGGCCTGTGCGTGGTCGTGCACTCGTAGGGAATCACACCTTCGCACAACGGAGAACTGACGCTCCAATCTAACAGTTCCGAAAGATACTGCCATAATGCGCCCGCCTCTCGCGACGGGCGCATATACTTATCGAGGAACTTTCTATAAAGGAGACGCCATGTCGAATGTCCCCACCATCACCCCGGGACCGAATGATACCGAGCGAGCGCCCGAGGGTGCCACCGAAACGCTTCCCCTCATTACAAACGTGCACGACACACAGCAAAACGGCAGCACAAGCGATACAACCGAGATTTCTGACGAAGAGGCCTACGCCAAGCTCAAGGCAAAGCGTGCCGAGCGTCGGCGCAAAAAGCTCATCCGACGCGGCATTGCGGCCGGCGTCGTGGCCGCCATTGTGCTCATCGCCGTAGTTGTGACCTTAGTCATCAACGCACGGCCTGCAGGTACCGACGGTCCGGTGACCGACATGATCACCGAGGGCACGTTTACGACCACCGTCGAGGCTAAAGGTCAGCTCAAGCCCATCTCGGCTTCGGTGGTCTCCCCTTCTGTCGACGGCACGGTGGCATCGATCAACGTGCAAGCCGGCCAGTACGTCAACGAGGGCGACGTGCTCATGACCATTAAAAACGACGAGCTCGATCGCAACGTTGCCGATGCACAGCGCGCGGTGGCGGCGGCACAGGAAGACCTCGCCAACGCACAGAAAGCGGTAGCTGCCGCCCAAGCCGCCTCGACGCCTGACGCAGATGCGTCAGGCGCGAATGGCGCCAGCGGCGCCGCCGACACGAGTGCCGTCTCGAGCGCCCAACGCAACCTAGCCTCGGCCCAGGCGACCCTGGACCAGGCCAACGCCAAAGCCGCCGAGCGCACCGTGACCGCGCCCAGCTCGGGCAGCATCGTCGAGCTCAACGCCAAGGTCGGCGCTACGGTGACGGGCGGCATGATTATGGGCGAAGGCGATACGAGCGGCGGCAAACAGTGCATGCAGATCGCCGACCTCTCCAAGATGAAGGTCACCGTTCAGGTGGGTGAAAAGGATATCGCCAAGATCGCCGTGGGCCAGAGCGCCAACGTTACCTATCCGGCCTTTCCCGATATCGTGAGCCAGGGAACGGTCACGACAATCGCTTCGGTGGCAAACTCCGACGCCGCCAACGGTGGCGGCGGCAGCGTGACCTTTAACGTCGACATTTTGATCGAAGCGCCCGACGCGCGCCTCAAGCCGGGCATGACGGCCGAGGTCTCAGTGGTAACCGAACAGCTCGACGACGTGGTGATGGTGCCGACCATGGCGCTCATGACCGAGGATGGCGAGCATTATTACGTCAACGTGGCAACCGACGGCGAAGGCAAACAGACCCGACGCGTCAAGGTGACCGTCGTGACGCAAAACGATAACGACGCCGTAGTCGGCAAAACGCAGGTCAAGCGTGATGACCAGGGCAACGAGATCAACCCCAACGTACCGGTTACCAAGCTGCGCGATGGCGACACCATCGTGATGGACACCGGCGCAGGCATGACGGCCGACGGCGGCGACTCCGTCAGCATGTCTGCCGACGAGGGCATGTAATGCGTCCCGTCATCGATATCCGCAACGTGCATCGCATTTTTGAGAGCGAGGCCGGCTGCGCCCATATCCTGCATAACGTGAGCCTGGCAGTGAATCCCGGCGAGTTCGTGGCCATTACTGGCCCATCGGGCTCGGGCAAGTCAACGCTCATGAACATCCTGGGCTGCCTGGACAAGCCGACGGCAGGCGATTATTACCTACAGGGTCTCAACGTGGCGGAGCTCGACGATGACGAGCTCACAGAAGTCCGCGCCCTGAGCATCGGCTTTGTCTTTCAGAGCTTTAACCTGCTGCCGCGCCTATCGGTCATCGAAAACGTCATGCTGCCGCTGTCGTACACCAACGTGCCGCGGGCTCAGCGTGAGATGCGCGCCGTCCATGCGCTGCAAGCCGTCACGCTGCCGGTCGACCACTGGGACCACCGCATCTCCGAGCTCTCGGGCGGACAGATGCAGAGGGTTGCCATCGCGCGTGCCCTCGTCAACGATCCACCCATCATCCTAGCCGACGAGCCGACGGGAAACCTGGACTCCGCGACCGGAGCACTCGTGATGGAGACCTTCCACAAACTCCAGGAACGCGGCAAGACCATCGTGCTCATCACGCATGATCCCGGTATCGCCGCCGAGGCCGACCGTGCCGTAACCATTCGCGACGGCCGGATCCACGACGGCGCGTACATCGCGCACGCGCCGCAGACTCTGCGCGGCGCCATTGATAACCTGCCCATGATTTCCGCACACGCCATTCCGACGAAAGGAGTGAAGGCATGAGCACGCGCGACCTCATCCAAGAAGCCCTTCACTCCCTCGAGGCCAATAAGGGACGCAGCCTACTCACCATCCTGGGCATCGTCATTGGCATCGCCTCCGTCATTGCCATGACCTCGCTTATCGGCGGTATCCAAAACAGCCTGGTCAACAGCCTGGGCCTCAACGCAGCGCGTATGGTGCAGATCTATTCGTCGCAAGAGCTCACCGAATCGGACGTTGAGAAGCTTCGCAAGATGGTGCCGCAGATCGAGCAGATCGGCATCGTGGACAGCGCCTATACCGAGTACAAGGCCGGTGACAAAAGCTATACCGTCATGGCGCAGGGTGTCGACAGCGACATGCTCGACGCCGTGGGTGCCAGCAAGCTCGTCGCGGGACGCACCTACACCCAGGCCGAGTCCCAATCTGGCGCACGCGTGGCGCTCATCAGCCGTGGCGGCGCCGATCAGCTGTACGGCAACGAGCAGGACGCGGTGGGCAAGACCATTAAGGTTTCCAACGGCGAGGTGCAGATTGTCGGTGTTATCGACGGCGGCAGCGACTCCATGGGCTCGCTCACGCTATACATGCCGCGCGAGACCATCTCGGCCCTCTTTGGCGACGAGAACCCGTCGTTTCCCAGCGTAACGGCGCTCGCCACCGAGGGCACCGATATGGATGAGCTCTGCAAGACGATTGAATCCAAAGTGCGCGGAATGAAGGGCATCGCGGACGACGACGAATATGCCAGCGTATCGGCGACCTCAATGAAAAGCGCCATCGACGCCCTCAATTCCTTTATGGGCGCGTTCTCACTCATCATGGGCGCCGTTGCCAGCATTTCGCTGCTCGTGGGCGGTATCGGCATCATGAATATGATGCTCACCAATGTGACCGAGCGTATCCGCGAGATCGGGATTCGTCGAGCTTTGGGTGCCAGCCGTCGCGATATCACCGCGCAGTTTTTGGCCGAGTCCTCGGCACTGTGCGTCACCGGTGGCCTGCTGGGTGTCCTGATTGGCTACCTGCTTGCCTGGGGTCTCGCGATGTTCGCCGCGGGTTCCGGCGTGCTCGGCGAGCTCGGTGCCAGCGGTACCATTACGCCGAGTTTTTCGATCGCCACGGTGCTGCTGGCCTTTGCGGTCTCCGTCGGCATCGGCGTCATCTTCGGCTTCTACCCCGCCCGCCGAGCAGCAAAACTCGACCCCGTCGAGTGCCTCCGCTACCAGTAAGCCAACACCAGATAAGTTGCGGTGAAATAGAGACTGTTTATGCTGCTAAAAGGCCATATCTGACCCTATTTCACCGCAACTTAGATAGCGTCAGGTATAACGCTTCACCCAAAATCAAATTGATTCGTTGAATAGACACATTGCAAATCTTTATACTTCGTTTAATCCACAAGTGGGTATTATCACACACAAAGCACACGTGAAAGGATATACCCATGTCGCTTACACAGTCAGCAGAGCGTGCAGCGCTCAACAAGCTCATCGATTATCTCGACGACAACCCGCAAGAAAACATCGACAAAATCATGGACCTCGTAAACAAACTGGTCCCCAATCGCGTATTTCCCGTACAGCGCGAGGCGTTTACCAACGTCATCAAGAGTCGCGGCAATTGGTATGACCTGATCATGCGTGTGTTCAGCCTTAATCCCCAGATGCGAACCAAGCTGCTTAAGACCCTCATTGTCGACGCTAACCTGCTTGCTTGGCCAGAGCAGGAAAAGAACCGCGAAAAGTACCAGTGCAACGTTCCGTGGGCCATCCTGCTCGACCCCACAAGTGCCTGCAACCTGCATTGCACGGGCTGCTGGGCCGCCGAGTATGGCTATAAGCAGAATCTGTCCTTCGATGACATCGACTCTATCGTCACGCAGGGCAAAGAGCTCGGCACGCACATCTACATCTATACCGGCGGCGAGCCGCTCGTCCGCAAGCACGACCTGATCAGAATTTGCGAAAAACATCAGGACTGCGTGTTTCTCTGCTTCACCAATTCCACGCTCATCGACGAGGCGTTCTGTGATGACATGATCCGCGTTGCAAACTTTGTCCCTGCCATCAGCGCCGAGGGCAACGAGCACACCACCAACGCCCGCCGTGGCGAGGGCACGTACGAAAAGATCGAACACGCCATGAAACTTTTGCGTGAGCGAAAACTGCCGTTTGGAATCTCGACGTGCTGGACCAGCGCCAACGCCGATACCGTCGCCACCGAGGAAAACATGGACTGGATGATTCGCGAGGGCGCGCTCTTCTGCTGGTATTTCTACTTTATGCCGGTCGGCCGCAATGCCACCAACGAGCTTATGCCCACGCCTGAGCAGCGCGAACACATGTATCATTTTATTCGCGAGATGCGAGAGAAAAAGCCCCTCTTTACCCTCGATTTCCAAAATGACGGTGAGTTCGTGGGCGGCTGTATCGCCGGCGGGCGACGCTACCTACATATCAACGCGGCGGGAGACGTGGAGCCGTGCGTTTTCATTCACTACTCCAATGCCAATATCCACGACGTAAGCCTGCTCGACGCACTTCGCTCTCCCCTCTTTATGAAGTATTACGAAGGCCAGCCTTTTAACGACAACTACCTCAAGCCTTGCCCCATGCTCGAGAACCCCGATGTGCTGCCCAAAATGGTCGCAGAGGCAGGCGCCATGAGCACCGACTTGGTAGAGAAGGAGTCTCCCGAACAACTGCGCGAGAAGACCCGTGCCGCCGCCAAAGCTTGGTCATCCGTGGCAGAGCGCATTTGGAACGACCCCAAAGATCCGCTCTACACCAAGCGCCATGACGAT
>CALBUZ010000029.1 GCA_937969105.1 uncultured Collinsella sp.
GCTAAGAATTAGTTTGGTAATGAAAGATACGCACCATGTCTACCTGCGTAAATTACCGTTTACGGGCCAAAAATAACCGTTTGGCAACGATATAGTAATTTGAACGAAATGTGGTGGACGTTTGAATTGAGTGTGTGCTACCGTACATACCAGCAACCCCAAATAGGGACTGGGTTGTCTAAGTTTGCGCATCAATGCCGGCAAGCGGAGAAGCCGGTATGCACAAGGCGCGGACATGGAACTCGTTGGTGAACAACGAAAGAAAGGTTGGAGGAGATACCATATGATGAAGTACCTCCAGAAGCTCGGCAAAGCGCTGATGCTTCCCGTCGCGGCGCTTCCCGTCGCAGGTATTCTTATGGGCGTGGGCTACCTGCTCGCTCCCGCAGTCATGGGTGCTACCGGTGACACTACCGGTTTTGCCTATACCGCCGGTTTCCTGCTCATCAAGGCAGGCGGCGCTCTTATCGATAACATGGCCTGGCTGTTCGCAGTCGGCGCCGCTGTCGGCCTTGCCGACGATCACGATGGCACCGCTGGCCTCGCTGGCCTCGTCGCCTTCCTGATGATCCAGCAGCTCCTGAACCCCGCTGTTGTTGGCACCATTCGTGGTATGGACGCCGATGCTCAGACCGCTTGGCTTGCCACGACCGAGGGCATCGCGTTCTCCAAGATCGCTGGTAACTCCTTCATCGGCATCCTGTCCGCCGTCATCGGTGGCACTTGCTACAACAAGTTCAAGGACACTCGTCTTCCCGACTGGCTGGCCTTCTTCTCCGGCAAGCGTTGCGTCGCCATCATGACCGCCGTCATCTGCATCGTCGTCTCCGTCGTCCTGCTCTTTGCTTGGCCGCTCATCTTCGGTGCTCTTGTTGCTCTTGGTGAGGGTATCGCCGCCATGGGTGGTATCGGCGCTGGCATCTACGCCTTCCTCAACCGCCTGCTCATCCCGACCGGTCTGCACCACGCTCTGAACAACGTGTTCTGGTTCGACACCATCGGCCTGGGCGACCTGACCCACTTCTGGGCTGGCGAGACCTCTGCTGACGTCAAGTGGAGCCTCGGTATGTATATGTCCGGCTTCTTCCCCTGCATGATGTTCGGTATCCCGGGCGCTGCCCTGGCTATGGTTCAGACCGCTAAGAACAAGAAGGCTGCTATCGGCCTGGTTGTCTCCGCTGCTATCTGCGCCTTCGTCTGCGGCGTCACCGAGCCCTTCGAGTTCGGCTTCATGTTCCTGTGCTTCCCGCTCTACGTCGTGTACGCTGCCCTGTACGGCATCTTCACCATCGTCACCTACTATGTTGGTTTCCGTGCTGGCTTCTGCTTCTCCGCTGGTGCTACCGACCTCCTGTTCTCCTCTAGCCTCCCGGCTGCCGCCAACACTTGGATGATCATCCCGCTGGGCATCGCTGCCTTCGTGGTCTTCTACCTCGTGTTCCGCTTCGCCATCACCAAGTTCAACCTCATGACCCCTGGTCGCGAGGATGAGGATGTCGAGGAGACCTCCGCTTCCGCCGCTGCTGGCGACGACAAGTTCGCCGCTCTGGCCGCCGCTGTTCTTGCTGCCGTCGGTGGCAAGGAGAACGTCAAGACCGTTGACTGCTGCGCTACTCGCCTGCGCTTCGAGCTTGGCGATTCCGCTCTGGTCGACGAGGCTGCCTGCAAGAAGGCCGGCGCTCTGGGTGTCATGAAGATGGACAAGGGTGCTACCCAGGTCATCATCGGCACGCAGGTCCAGGCTGTTGCCGAGGAGCTCAAGAAGCTTCTCTAAACCTTAAAGACGTATCTGTCTTGCAAAGGGTCGTCCCGCTCCGCGGGGGCGGCCCTTTTTGCTACCTCGATACCTGATGTAGCGTTGTAATTGGTATTACAGTGCGCAGGCTATCAACCGGCAAACAATATTGAAATATGCTGGTTGACCTGCTGTTATTCCAATAAAACTGCTATAGTACGTGGTGTCTGGTTACAACCAATTTCGAGTCATTTATCCGGCAGGTATCATTATGGCAATGGGAGCGCGCAAACAACCTCTGTACGATCAGCTCGTCGATTTGCTGACCGATAAAATCGATCACGAACTTCGGCCCGGCGACTATTTGCCGTCCGAGCGTGACTTGTCGGAGCGCTACGGGCTCTCGCGTACGACGGTTCGCCTTGCCCTGCAGGAGCTTGAGCGCCTGGGCCTGGTGGTTCGTCAGCGCGGCCGAGGAACCATGGTGTGCGACCGCTCTCTGCAAACGGCAAACCTTACGCAAACCTATAGCTTTACCGAGCAGATGAAGGCGATCGGCCGTGTGCCCAAGACGACGATTCTTGAGTTTACCGAGGTCGAGGCTGACAAGAATATTGCCGTAGAGATGAACGCGCGCCTGGGCGAGCGTCTGTACAAGATCAAGCGCCTGCGTATAGCCGATGGTGTGCCGCTGATGATTGAGTGTACATATCTGCCAAGTCGCAAGTTCTTTGCGCTTAAGCGTCCCATGATCGAGAACAAATCGCTGTACGACATGATCGAGCAGGACTTTCACGAGAAAGTTCGCGTGGCAGAGGAAGAATTCTACGCGAGTATTGCCCGCCATTCCGACGCACGTTTGCTCGAGATTACCGAAGGCGCACCGGTGCTGGATTTGATTCGTACCACATATGACATGAACAACGAGGTTATCGAGTATACGCGTTCGGTTGCGCGTGCCGACCAGTTTAAGTACAAGGTCTACCACAACCGCGCAGTCTAGAGTTATTGGGTATAAACGGCTTGGCGTGTTTTGCGGCGGGTGCAAAATGTGCCAAGCGCAAGAAGGCAACGAACAATCGCTCGAATTAACAATGCAGTGGTTTTTGATCCGCCCTAAAACGCACTGCGGGTACGGGAGCATAGATGAGCACGTATGCTATCAAGGCCGACAAGTTCTTTTTGCCGGCGGGGCCGCAGCTGGGCGGCTACCTCATGGTCGAAGATGGCGTCTTTGGCGCTTGGCAGGCCGATGAGCCCGCTTGCGAGATCAAAGATTATTCGGGTACATGGATTGCGCCGGGCATGGTGGACACCCACATTCATGGCTTCTATAACCATGCCACGACCGATAACGATGCCGAGGGTATCAACATCAGTTCGACCGAGCTCGCACGTCGTGGTACCACCAGCTGGCTGCCTACGACCTTTACCGACGGCGTGGAGCAGATCAAGGACGCCTGCGCTGCCATTGCACAGGCGGACGAAGAGCGTGGACCCGAGTTCTGCGGTGCTCGTATTCAGGGCATCTACCTGGAGGGTCCGTTCTTTACCATGAAGCACGTGGGTGCCCAGAACCCCGCTTATCTGATCGACCCGTCCGAGGAAGTTTTTGACGAGTGGCAGGAGGCCGCTGGTGGTCGTATCGTCAAGAGCGCTATGGCGGCCGAGCGTGACGGCGCCGCCGCCTACGCCGCGGCTCTGAGCGCAAGGGGCGTCGTGACCTGTATTGGCCACTCCGATGCCACCTATGATGAGTGCGCCGCCGCCATCAATGCTGGCGCCAGCTGCTTTACGCATACCTATAACGGCCAGCGTGGCCTCCATCACCGTGAGCCCGGTGTTGTCGGGGCTGCTATGACCACGCCCAACACCTATGCCGAGATCATTTGCGACGGTAAGCACGTGAACCCTGCTGCTATCAAGGCACTGCTGCAGGCCAAGGGCTGGCAGCACACGGTGCTGATCACCGACTGTCTGGGTTGCGGCGGCATGCCCGAGGGCAAGTACACCAGCGGCGGCATGGACGTCATTATGAAGGACAACCTTTGCTGGCTCGCCGATGGCTCTGCTATCGCCGGCTCGGTGCTCACGCTCGCACAGGGCGTCAAGAACATCGTCGACTGGGGTCTTGCGAGCGCTGATATCGCAATTCGCATGGCGACCGAGGTGCCCGCGCGTTCTGCTCACGTCGAGGATAAATGTGGCAGCATTATGCCCGGCCGCGATGCCGACTTTGTTGTGTTCAATCCCGACCTTACCCTGGTCGAGACGTATGTGGGTGGCAACAGCGTCGGTAACGCGTTTGCCGAGTAGCCGCCAAAGAAGCGATCCGAGAGGGGATTTAGATGATTTACGGTGCATTGGGCGATATCGAGGAGTACCGCGGAATGCTCAAGGGCCTCGACGTGCTGATCGACTGGCTCGAGGAGAACGACCCGGCGCAGCTCGAGGTCGGCAGCCATCCGATTCTGGGCGACAAGGTCTTTGCGAACGTCATGGCCCCCACGACGCGTCCGGAGGCCGAGGCCCACTATGAGACGCATCAGCGCTATCACGACCTGCAGATCGACGTCGAGGGTCGCGAGGCCTTTAAGGTCGCCACGGGCAGCCTGACGCTGGTCCAGGAGTTTGACGAGAAGGACGACTACGACCTGGTCGATTCAGACGCCTCGATCGCCGGCGATCTTGCCGACGACAAGTTCGCGCTGTTCGTTGCCGGCGAGCCTCACATGCCCACGCTCGAGTTCCCGGGCGATGGCGCGCAGCCGGTCAAGAAGATCTGCTTTAAGCTGCTTGCAGACGCTTACTGGGAGGAGTAGCGAGCTGCTCGGCTGAGCTGTTCGCCTGATGGCGTGATTCCCCTAGGGGAATCACGCCACGACCCCGCCAAGCGTGTTTTCCCTAGGGGAATCACGTTTGGCGGGGTTTTATGTTTATGAATAGGGGAACTGAAGCCGTGACGATGCTTGGGTTGGCGCACGCGCACTCAAATCGGCAACAACAAAGTAGATAAGCATTTGAAGAAATGCGATTGAAGCATAATGTAACTAGTATGAAATAGTGGATAGCTGGTACATACCACCTTTCAAATATAGAATCGTTAGAAATCTATAGTTAAAAAGTAATTTACCAGCGGGTTTATATTTTGTTCATTAAAGCCGTTCATCGTCATTTGGCTACCGTTTACGGACCACTTCAGATTCTGACTACATAATTGCGTCAATGCGTCCATAATAGGCAAGGCGTTTAGCTGAGGGCCGAGGAACCGGCATCCGCGTCGTAGAGCACGAAGATCGGGAGTAGCATGCATTCGTTTAAAATCACCAATCAATTCCTACTTGATGATGAGCCGTTCACCATCTTGTCGGGGGCGATTCACTATATGCGTGTTCATCCGAGCGACTGGCATCACTCGCTCTATAACCTTAAGGCTCTTGGGTTTAATACGGTCGAAACGTATGTACCGTGGAATCTTCATGAGCCAAAGCCTGGCGTCTTTGATTTTTCTGGTTCAATTGATTTGGCGGCATTTCTTGATGAGGCGGCGTCGCTCGGTCTGTATGCAATTGTTCGGCCTTCTCCGTTTATTTGCGCAGAATGGGAATTTGGCGGCATGCCAGCATGGCTGCTGCGCCAACATGATATGAGACCGCGTAGCAGCGACCCCAAGTTTCTTGCTCACGTTGCGCATTACTACGACCATCTCATGCCGATACTCGTCCCGCGTCAGATTGACAAGGGCGGAAACATCATCATGATGCAGGTTGAAAACGAGTATGGATCATATTGCGAGGATAAGGACTATCTTCGTGCGATTCGTCGCCTTATGGTCGAGCGTGGGGTTTCCGTGCCCCTTTGTACTTCCGATGGTCCGTGGCGTGGGTGTCTTCGTGCCGGTACGCTCATTGACGATGATGTGTTGTGCACCGGCAACTTTGGTTCTCATGCAAAGGAGAACTTTGAGGCTCTTTCTGCTTTTCAAAAGGAACATGGAAAACAATGGCCTCTTATGTGCATGGAATTGTGGGACGGCTGGTTCAATCGCTATGGGGAGAACGTCATCAGACGCGATCCCGAAGATCTTGCCTCTTGCGTTCGCGAGGTGCTCGAGCTTGGAGGATCTTTAAACCTCTACATGTTTCATGGAGGCACCAACTTTGGATTTATGAACGGATGTTCTGCACGCCATACGCATGACCTGCACCAGGTGACATCATATGACTACGATGCTCCATTGGACGAACAGGGCAACCCGACCGAGA
>CALBUZ010000030.1 GCA_937969105.1 uncultured Collinsella sp.
CTGTACAAGGCCTTCTCCTGGAACCCCGGCTATCGGGAGTTCTTCGCCGTGAAGGCCACCCCCAACCCCCAGATCCTGAAAATTTTACAGGAGGAGGGCTGCGGCACCGACTGCTCCTCCCTCACCGAGCTGATGATGTCTGACCGCTGCGGCTTTGCCGGCGATCAGATCATGTTCTCCTCCAACGAAACGCAGGGGCGCGAGTTCGCGCGCGCCAGCCGTCAGGGCGCGATCATCAATCTGGATGATTTCACCCATATTGATTTCTTAGAAGAAACGATCGGTCATATTCCGGAGACCATCAGCTGCCGTTACAATCCGGGTGGAGTATTTGAACTGAGCAACGGAATCATGGACAACCCTGGAGATTCCAAATACGGCATGACAAAGGATCAGCTCATCGAAGCGTTTAAGATTTTAAAGGATAAGGGAGCAAAGCATTTCGGTGTCCATGCATTTCTTGCCAGCAATACCGTCACAAACGAATACTATCCGAAGCTTGCAGGAGAACTGTTTGAACTGATCGTGGAATTAAAGGAAAAGACCGGATGTGATATCAGATTCGTAAATCTTTCCGGTGGTGTGGGAATCCCTTATACACCGGACAAGGAGCCGAATGATATCGCTGTCATCGGAGAAGGTGTGCACAAAAAGTTCGATGAGATCTTAGTTCCGGCAGGACTTGGGGATGTATCCATTTATACCGAGATGGGACGTTTCATGCTCGGACCTTACGGATGCCTTGTGACGAAGGCCATCCATGAGAAACATATCTACAAAGAGTATATTGGTGTGGATGCATGTGCAGCAAACCTGATGCGTCCGGCAATTTACGGGGCATATCATCACATTACGGTTCTTGGAAAAGAAAATGCACCATGCGATCACGTGTATGATGTGACAGGAAGTCTTTGCGAGAACTGTGATAAGTTCGCGGTTGACCGGAAACTGCCAGAGATCGACATGGGAGATTATCTTGTGATCCACGATACCGGAGCACATGGATTTTCCATGGGATATAATTACAATGGACGTCTTCGTTCTACAGAATTACTGCTCAAAGAAGACGGAAGTGTGAAGATGATCCGCCGTGCAGAGACACCGGAAGATTACTTTGCAACATTTGACTGTTTTGATGATATCAGGATTACAAAATAAAAGAGTTAGGATGTACAGGTAAAATAATGGAGGACGCAATCCCGGGGGAACGGGATGCGTCCTCTGTTGGTTTAAGAAAACGATGTGCCGCAAAAAGAAAGACCTCAGATTTCCGATTGGAAACCTGAGGTCTTTTATATGCCGGCAGTGGGACTTGAACCCACACGATGTTGCCATCAACAGATTTTGAGTCTGCCTCGTCTGCCAATTCCGACATGCCGGCGCGAACAAATATTATATTAACATATGAAAGACGCATTTGCAAGCCTTTTTATGATTTCGGGAATAGGACTTTTGGTTCATTGACAGAAGTTATCATATATGATAACTTTAGAATACATGAGCACGATTTATAAAGGTGTAAGGGGGCGGATATGCAGGAACATAATCACGCCAGACAGGAAATTGCAGCCCAGCTTCGGCAGGTGCGAAAGGAGCAGGGGATGACACAGGAACGGCTCGCAGAAAAAGTCGGTACCAGAAAGTCAAATATTTCCCGTCTGGAGAGCGGGAGATATAATCCGAGTCTGGACTTTCTGGAAAAAGTTGCAGGAGGACTTGGCAGGGAGATTGAGGTAAAAGTCACGTGAGGAGGAAGATGCAAAAAGCATGACGATGAAACTTGGAAATTATAAGGATAACGACGTGGAACTGTGCCGTACCACCAATTCCAGAGTGAGTACACATACGGCGGAGGCACTGCTTGAACAGCACATTCCATTTACAAAGAACAGTAAAAAGATTCCTTTTTTCAAGAGGGAAATCTACCAGGGCGTGGTTACTATCTGGGGGATCACCGTCAATCCACGCCGATAAGGGCAGGCACGCCGCGTGATCGATGGTATGGATCGTGCATACCGGGAGTGTCTGGAGTTATCCAATTATCCCCATACTTCCACGGCTATCGCTCCAGCACCGCGGACGATATCCGCGAGCAACTCGCCTACCGCGAGGCCAATGCCGAGCGCCTGGCCTCGTTCAACCCCACGCGCACGCTGTCTGCCGGGCGCACCAACATCATGCTCGACGAAGACGCGGGCCTGCTGATCATCACCTCGCAGAGCCGCTGGCGCGACGCCAACCCCGACATCATCGAGTTCTCACAGGTACTCGGCTGCGATATGGATATCGACGAGCATCGCACCGAGATTTACCGCGAGACTAAGGACGGCGAGCGCGAGAGCTATAACCCGCCGCGCTACGACCTGGATTACGACTTTAACCTGACCATCCATGTCAACACGCCGTACTTTACCCAGATCAATCTGCGCGTGAACGACTCCACCATCGATCAGCGCGGCTCCATCGAATACCGCGAGGCCAAGCGCCAGGCAACCGAGATCCGCGACGCGCTTGTGCAGCTGCGCCAGGAGACGCGCGACAGCGTCGTGGCCGCCAAGGCCCCCAAGACCGCAGTGACCTGCCCCTTCTGCGGAGCCACCACCATTCCCGATGCCAGCGGGCGCTGCGAATACTGCGGCGGTGCCATCGGCGCATAGCCTCCGGCACGGAAAGGACCGATCATGGCCTTCGAGAGCGTCAACTATCAGTGCCCCGCGTGTGGCGGCCCCCTTCACTTTTCCAGTGCCGAGCAAAAGCTCATCTGCGACTACTGCGATTCGCGCTTTGAAGTCGAAGAAGTCGAGGCCCTCTATCGCGAGCGCCAGGACAAGGCAGACGCCAAAGCCGATGCCGCAGCCGCGGCCCCCAAGCCTGCTGTCGACGGTGCCGTGCAGGAGCTGGCTCAAAACGCCGGTTACATCTGCTCGTCGTGTGGTGCCGAGCTCGTGTCCGACGGCACCGTCGCCGTTACCACCTGCCCGTACTGCGGCAACTCCGCCGTAGCGCCCGGTCAGCTTTCGGGCGACTTCTCGCCCGACCTGGTGATTCCGTTTAAGCTCGGGCGCGACGATGTCACGGCCGCGCTCAAGGAACACTACAAGGGCAAGATCTTGCTGCCCAAGAGCTTTGTCACCGGCAACCACATCGACGAGGTCCAAGGCGTCTACGTGCCGTTTTGGCTCTACGGTGCCCGCGTGGACGGCGAAGTGTACTTTGATGCGACCAACGAGACCGTGACTGAGGAATCCGATCGCACCGTCACGACCACCGACCACTACGACGCCTACCGTAAAGGCAATATCTCGTTTGAGCGCGTGCCCGTCGACGGATCGTCCAAGATGCCCGACGGCCACATGGACGCCATCGAGCCGTTTGACTACGACGCGCTGCGCCCGTTCTCGGTCGCATATATGCCCGGCTACATCGCCAACCGCTACGACGAGGATTGCGAAACCTGCAAGGCGCGCGCCGAGCGTCGTATGGAGGAGAGCACGATCTCGGCCCTGCGCGAGACTGTTGTCGACGAATATGACGATGCCACGGTCGAAAGCAAGCAGCTCGACTACACCTGGGAAGACAGCGACTACGCCCTGTTCCCCGTCTGGATGCTCTCCACCTCGTGGAACGGCAAGAGCTACCTGTTTGCCATGAACGGCCAGACCGGTCGCATGGTCGGCGAGCTCCCCTGCTCCAAGCCCAAGCTCGCCATCGCCTCGGTGCTGTTCTTTGTGATTGGGTTTGTCCTCTCCCAGATTCTCTTTATGGGTGGGAATGCCTTCGATCCGGACTACCTCGCCTTTGATGTCGAGGGCATCCTCATCAACATCGTCGCGCCGTTGATTATCGTGGTCATCGCAGACGTGCTGCTGGTGGGCCAGCTCAAGACAGCCAACGAGGCCACCCACGCCGATTGCTACTGTGGCGAGCTCGACCTGACCGAGAAGCACGACACCTTCAGCCACACCGAGACCACCGTTGTCATGAAGGACAACAAGGACGATTAGCCATTCTGACCAATACCACCCGGCCTTTGACGAGAAAGGAAGATCACCATGGGACTCTTGAAAGCTGGATTGGGAGCTGCCGGCGGCGTCATGGCCGACCAGTGGAAGGAATTTATCTATTGCGAATCGATGCCCGCTGACGTCTTAGCCTGCAAGGGCAGCAAGCGCACCGGCGGCCGCAGCTCCAACACGCGCGGCGAGGACAACGTCATCTCCAACGGCTCGGTCATCGCCGTCAACGACGGCCAGGGCATGCTCGTGGTGCAAAACGGCAAGATCATCGAGGTCGCGCTGGAGCCTGGCGAGTTTGTCTTTGACACCGGCAGCGAGCCGAGCGTCTTTAGCGGCAACCTGGGCGACTCCATCAAGGAGACGTTCGCCAATATCGGCAGCCGCTTTACCTTTGGCGGCGACGCGGGCAAAGACCAACGTGTCTACTTCATCAACACCAAGGAGATCATCGGCAACAAGTACGGCACCGCCTCGCCCGTGCCCTTCCGCGTGGTCGATAACAACATTGGCTTGGACGTCGACATCTCCGTGCGCTGCAACGGCGAGTATTCGTACCGCATCACCAACCCGCTGCTGTTCTACACCAACGTGTGCGGCAACGTGACCGATAGCTACACGCGCGACAAGATCGACAGTCAGCTTAAGTCCGAGCTGCTCACCGCTCTGCAACCCGCCTTTGCCAAGATCTCGGAGATGGGCATCCGCTACAGCGCCATCCCCGGCCACACCACCGAACTCGCCCGCGCGCTCAACGAGGTCCTCTCCGCTGACTGGCGTGACCTGCGCGGTGTCGAGATCGTGAGCTTTGGCGTCAACTCCATCGCCGCCTCGCAAGAAGACGAGCAGATGATCAAGGACCTGCAGAAGGCCGCGGTCATGCGCGATCCCACCATGGCAGCCGCCAACATCGCCAGCGCCCAGAGCGATGCGATGCGCGCAGCAGCCGCCAACCCCAACGGCGCGATGGCCGGCTTTATGGGTATGGGCATGGCGGGCGGCATGGGCGGCATGAACGCCAGCCAGCTGTTCGCCGCCGGCCAGGCACGGCAGCAGGCTGCCCCACAGCCAGCTCCGGCACCCGCCCCCGCACCGGCTCCTGCCGCTGCCCCCGCGGCCGGCACGTGGACCTGCAGTTGCGGTGCCACCAACACCGGCAAGTTCTGCCCCGAGTGCGGCAGTCCCGCACCCGCCCCGGCACCGGCCAAGTGGTTCTGCCCCAACTGCGGCAGCGAAAACGGTGGCAAGTTCTGCAGCAACTGCGGAACGCCCAGACCCTAGCCCCTCTATCTGGTAATTGGCGGGGGATCCGCCGCCCCCGCATTTGCTTCTATGGGTTTCGTTCGATAAAGGAGGACACCATGAAGACAACGTTCAAAAAGTCCGTACTCGCATTCCTGACATGCGTCCTGGCGCTCGCCTTTGCCCTGACGGGCTGCAGCGGCGGCGGCAAGGACCCCAAGGCCAACTTCGTCGGCAGCTGGCAGTACTCGGGTGGAACCTTGGACGGCGAAGAGCTCACCGATGAGTACATGGATATGCTCAAGGAGTGGGGCCTCAACTGTATCCTGATTCTCGACGAAGACGGCACGGGCGTCCTCGACATGTTCCTTGAGGTCGCCGACCTGAAATGGGAGGCCAAGGACGCCACCACCGTAACGATTACCGCCGTAGATGAGTCGCACGACCTGAAGCTCAAAGACGACAAGCTCGTCCTCGAGGTGGACGGCGACAAGCTTATCTTTACCAAGTCCGACAAGGACCTGTCCGGCACGGTGAAGAAGGATCGCGAGGCGGCCGAGAAGGAAGAAGAGATCGATGAGGCCGTCGAAGACGATGACGTCCAGAGCATCGAAATCTCCCCCGCCGTCACCGTCGCCGATGACGACCTGTGCACCATCACCATCACCGAGAAGTTCAAAGACGACTGGGGCGACATCGGCTTTGTCGTTAACATCACCAACAAGAGCGACAAGGACCTGACCTTCTACGCTCCCTCCGGCAAGACCAATGTCAACGGCACCATGAAGGACCCCTGGTTCTCGGCTCACCTGATGCCCGGCACCAACGCCACTGAGGAATTCACATTCTCGAGCGGCGAGCTTGACAGCCTTGACGACCTGGTCAACACGACCATCGGCATCGACGCCTACCTGACCGATTCCTACGAGGACGTCGCCTCCTACAGCGCAACCATCGCGTAGCGGCATGTAACATCAGCCGCGGATTGGCGGACACATCCGCGCACACCAGACGGGACCGCAGGAGTTAATCCTGCGGTCCCGCCGTTTTTATGCCGATGCGCGACGAGCTTTAGCGCTCCATGTTGGGAACGATGCTGCCCTCGGTCACCGCATGCACGGCCAGGCGCATGATGTTGTCGTAGCCGGTCTTGCTTAGGATCTCCGAGATGCGACGCTTGATGGTGCCCTCGCTCATAAACAGCTCGGACGCAATCTCGCGACGGCTTTTGCCCTCGCAGGCAAGGCGCAAAATCGACAGCTCGACATCGTCGAGAGCTGCCGTGCCCGAAAAAATGCTCTCGGGCGGCTTGGGAAACGTGCAATAGCCCGCCAGCGTGGAGCGCATCACGGCGAACAGCTCGTCGATACCGACGTTCTTGTACACAAAGCTATCGACGCCCGCCTCGCGGGCCTGATCGACAAAGGTGATCTCGGGCATGCCGGTCATGATAATGATGCGACACTCGGGCAGTTGCTCCTTGATGCGCGCCGCCGCCACGATGCCGTTTGAATCGTGTTCGGTGCACACGTCCATCAGTATCATGTCCGGGCGCTCCTTGAGCGCGACACCCAAGGCCTCGGAGGCATCGGCGATGGCGGAAACAACGGTCATATCGGGCTGGTCGCCAACGGAGCGCGCCAGGCTCTCGCGCAGGATGGCCTGGTCTTCGACGATCAACACGCGGATCATGAGCTTCTCCTTTGGGATGTGTCGTTGGCGTTAAGCGGAATGGATACCGTAAGCGTAAAGGGTGGGGCGGCATGGACCTCAAGGCTGCCGCCCAGATTCTGTGCGACATGCCTCATACCAGGGATACCCGTTCCCTCGCGATACGATGCGGGGGCCGGAGACCCGTCGTTAGAAATCGTCATGCACGCGACGGCGCCAGCATCCGTCCCCTCCAGCCACAGACGCACGTGGACCCGATGCGCCTGCGCATGCTTGGTGGCATTGGTCGAGGCCTCGCGGATAATCTGCAAAAATGCGGCGGCGACACGCGCGTCCTCAGGCAGCGCGCCCTCAACATCGATCTGCACGCTCACCAGGCCAAAAGCATGGACGATATCGCCCAGCTGCTCTGCAGGCTCGCTGGCGCCGCCACTGCGCAAATCGGCGGCGATTGAGCGCAGCAACGGGTCAATCTGCTCGAGCGACTCGTCGTCAAGGCGACCCTCCTCCAAATAGCGATGAAGAATGGACAGGCGCTGACCGATCACATCGTGAACGCGGGCGCGCATACGTAGGTAGGCCGCATTGTCGGCAACTTTTTTGACTTCTTCGATCTGGGCTTGGAGCTCTTGGCCCGCAAGCTCAAGCAGGTGGTTGGCTTGTGCCAAGCGGTCATGAGCATGCGCGTACTCTGTCACATCAAGACCGATAATGCGCTCGAACGAACGGCCCGAAACCATAACACGATCGCACACAAATAGGCGAATCTCGGCGGGAGAGACCTCGACCACCGCCCGCGCCTCACCAAAGCGGTCCAGATTAATCCGCACACGGTTCCTGCTGCTTTCGGGCATTTGCATGCTAAGTTTGCGCAGGTCGTTCCATGTGCCGCTCATGTCGCGTAGATCGGTTGGCATATGAAGCTCCACCAGGTTTTTACGCATGCAGCGGTTCATGAGCAGCGGACGGCCCCTCGGGTCTAGATACAGGATGCCCACGGGAATCACGTTGATGGTTTCAATCGTCGAGAATGCGGTGATATCCTCCTGGCGGTTACGGACGTCCATCAAGAGCGCCGCGATGGAACGGAACAGGAAAAACGCTCCCTCTGCGATAAGGACAACGGTCCATGCCGAGCCCATGGCAAAAACCACCGGCGGTGTAACGGCGACAACAAGCAGCAGCTCGACCAGCATGACGGGGCGACGATAGTGCACCATAAGCACCACGCCATAGGCAAAGATCGCGGCATTGAGCCACAACGCTCCGCCCATTGCCCTGGCGCAAACGCCAAGCGGCGCCACCAGATACGAGCCAGACGACGCGAACAGGATAAGCGCCGAAACCACCAGGTGAACCACGAGGCTCGCCTCGTAGGCGCAAATCACCTTACGGTTATAGGACGAGCGGCGCGACGCGATGAGCGGGACGTGGATCGTCTGCAGACACGCAGCCAGGGCAAAGGCCACGTCGAGCGCGACTATCTGGGGAAGAATGAGCGGGATCTGCATCGTCACTCACCTGCCCGCGGCATCAACACGATCAGGCGCAACTGGCCGGACTCGCCCTCAAGACGATACGCCACGTTGCGTCCCTGCAGCTCGTTCTCGAGTTCACGCGCGGCGGACGTCTGCGACAGGTCTTCCTCGTCGTTAGAGAAAAGCGTGGCGCGCAGCTCCACACTGCACGAATCGTGGTCGCTCAGGTGATACATGAGCGCCGGATGATCGGTGGCGTAGGCAAAAAACGCAAAGTCATACACGCAGTCGTACAGGGCACTTACCGTACTGGCGTGCATCGGGCGCCGTATGGCGATAATCGAGGCGCAATCGATATCGATCGTGCGCAGGTCGCTTGCGAGCTCGTTGGCAATGAGCTGAATGCGGTCGCGGTCAAAACCGCTCTCCCCGTGCTGTGCCAACGTGAGCGATCCCTTGCGCTTGCAATAGGCGACGAGCATCTTGGCGCGCTGCAGCATGCGGTAACGCTCGTGCGAAGACGCTTCGTCGGTCAACGGCGGCAGCGAGCTCAGCAGGTCGTACATCCCTTCGAGCGCACGGGCAAGCGCTTGGTCCACGTCTTGGACCAGCAAGGTCTCGGCCTCTTGATCTGCCAAATGCGTCTTAAGGTCGTAGTCGGCGGCGAGCAGCTCGTTTTGACGCTGCAGTTCCATGCGACGATGTGCCAGTTCACGGTTAAGCTCGTTGAGCTCCGACACGTCTTGGGCAAGCAGCGCCGATCCACCCAGCAGCGGAAAGGCGCGATACATCACGTCGGGGTCGGACACCACGGTAAAGGCGTGGGCATGGCCGTGCTCCTGGGCCCGCAACTCCTCGCGCACGCCTACCGGCATTGGCTTTGACACCGGCGTGGCATAGGCCTCCTGCAGGTCGCGCGTTAGAACTTTGAGATCGAGCGGCAAGGTGTCGAAGATGCCGGCTATGTCGTGATACGACGGAATGACACCGCAATCGAGACAGATTTCCATCGCCACCACGCACAGGACGCAATAGACGAGCGAGAAGTTGAGCCTCCATGCCCAGGGCACGCGCAGAGCATATGAGATGGCAAAGAATGCGCCGCCCAGCAGTACGAGCGCCGCCGTGCCCGAGAAACGCTGGATGCGAAAGGACGAGGACCGGCCAACCAGGATAAAAAAGGCCACGAAGTTAAAGGCCGTCCACACGAGGACGGCACCGTAGCCCCAACCGTATGTGTAATCGTTGCTCCAGGTTCCACTCGATCGATCGAAGTGGAAGACCTGCTGATGAACATCGTTAGTGAGCACAAAGCCAATAAGCAGGACAGCCATGACCCACAAAACGGTGCGGTACCGACGCCCCATACGATGCTGTTCCAAACCCGCAAGGCGCAGGCCGCAGAGCTGGTAGAGCAGCGGAATGAGCGTCATGGGCACGTAGTACAGGTACCACAGCACGGTGGCATAAAACGGCGTGAACGACTTATATTTGAGGATGACCTCGATCATCCACAGGGCGCAAATAGCGGCGACGGCAACAAGGCGGCGGCGCAAGACGTAGTCCAAGCAACGCAGGTACGCCAACACACCCCAGATCGAAAGTGCAATTGCAGCGACAAGCAGCGGGAGAGAGCTCGAATGGACGAGCGCATCCACGACTTCTTCGGACACCTCACTATAGACGGGCGTGGTGTTGGAAAGCTTGAAATCTGAGGCGAACAACGCCGGCAAGACTGCCAAAAGTATAAGGAACAGCGCAGTGGTGACACCGGCGATAGCGAAGACGCGGCGGCGGTATACACGATGCGTTATGCCAACAAGGAATCGCGGCATGGCGAAGAGCCTGCCGCCCTTGGGATCCGCAACCGGCGCGGTCCGGGCGGCCGCGTGGCCGATATGTCGCTCGCGGATACCCATAGTACTTTTAGTGTACCGACAGATGGGTCAAAAAAGCGGGCCGCATGTCCCAAAATCCGCAGACGGCAACGCGCCCGGCGAGCAGTTGATGCTCGCCGGGCGCGTTCGCATCGGGATGCCCATCAAGGAAGTGGCGTTGCGCGTGTCCCTTCTGGGCCATGCGGCTCAAAATCGCGGCGTGATGTGGATGACTGGGGTCGAATTAGCAGCATTTCGAGTCTGACTTTGATATCGAGATTGGTTCTTTATTAAAATAGAATTCCAGACAATTGAGCGGCCGGGGGTTAACCATGAGGGGCATGGGAGACACAACCGCATATTTGCGTCGGGGCATTCGGGAGATTATATGCCTGGCGCTGTTCTTCTTCACGTTTTTGGCGTGCGAGTATCTCTTTGATGTGCGTATGGCCGAGTTTGTGTCTCCAAACGAGGTCGTTATTTTTGAGAGCCTTGTCATCGGCGCGAGCGCGATTGGCTTCTTTGTGCGTCCCGTTCTGTACTATCGCCGTCCCCATGCCATCGACGCGACGAGCGACATCACAGGCGTTTTGCTGGTGGCGGCATTGCTGCTGTTGATTATGGCGGTTCAGGTTCAGGTGGTAATTGCCGGCGGTTTGGTGGCGTGCTGTGCACTGGGCTATTGCGGATCGACCGCCCATGCCAATCTTGCGCGGCGTTTTGCGCAGACGCCCTGTTTAGCGCGCGCCGTGGCGGTTTCCTATGCTGCGGGCATTTTGGTACAGGTGCTCAACCATATGGCGATGCCTGCGGGCATTCCCCAGCAGTCTGTTCTCATTGCCTGTGCGATTGCGCTGGTGGGGTTGCTTCACGGTGTCCGCCGCGCTAAATTGCGCGATGAGCCTGCGTCCGAGTTCGAGGTCGAGATTACCGAGCTATCGGTCGATGCGTCGGAGCGTGGCGCCAGGTGGCACGATGACCCCGAGGCAAAGACGGCCTTTCAGGGTGCCGTGGTGCGTCTGACGGTGGCGACCGCTTGCCTCACCGGCGTGTTCGCGGCCCTCAATGCCGGCCTTACGACCTCGCATGCCGCTGGCACTATCGATCTGGGCGACTGGCCGCGCTTGCTGCTGGTTGTGAGCTCCCTTGCCGCCGGCGTCCTGTATGACCTGCGTGGGCGTTCGTATATGAATATCATCATGACGTGCGCCGCCATGCTGTCCACGCTCTCGTTCTTTGTGCTTATCACCGATGGCAACAGTGGCAACACGCTTGTCGCCACGATTATCTTTTACCTTGGCACGGGCTTTTTCGTGGTGTTCTTCACCGCGAAGTTCGCCGCGATTTCGATGTATGCCCGCTGGGCGTATCTGTGGCCGTGCATGGGCCGTGTTATCAACAACGTTTGCTCGATACTCGTGACGGCTCCGGCGGTGGCGATTATCTCGAGTCAAAACGTGCTGGCGGCAGTGAGCGTCGTGCTCGTGCTGTTTGTCGGCATCGCGATTTCGCTGTTAGGACAGTTTGGACAAGACGGTGAGGGCGAGGCGACGCACGGCGGGCTGGCGCTTGCCACCGACGATCTTGGCGTGAGCTGTGAGCCCGGCCAGGCCGACACGGTGCCCCTGGAGGCGCCGGAGCTTTCGTTTGACGATCGGCTCGATGGCTTCGTTGCCGCCTTTGGGCTCACCAAGCGCGAGCGCGATGTTCTGGAGGCACTGGTAGTTTCGGACGACAGCGTGCAGGACGTGGCGGCGGCACTCTTCCTTTCGCGCTCCACGCTCTATCGCCACATCGCTTCGATCAACAAAAAGACCGGTGCCGCCTCGCGCGTAGCCCTCATCAACTTCTTCTGGTCCTGGACACCCCAAGACTAGCTAACCACCACAAAGGGGACAGTGAACTGCCTCCCATTTCTTGGACATCGGGAAATGGGAGGTTTTCCATGAGTATAGACCTTAGGGTGAAGC
>CALBUZ010000031.1 GCA_937969105.1 uncultured Collinsella sp.
AACCCCGACCGCCAGATCTGCAAGGACACCGTGCTCGACGAGGTCGCCTTTGGCCTGGAGCTTGCCGGCATCGACCGTGCCGAGGCGCTGCGTCGCGCCCAGCTCGTCATCGACCGCTTTGGCTTGCCGGCCGACGAGGCGCCCTTCTCGCTCTCGCGCGGCCAGCGCCAGATGGTGGCACTCGCCTCCGTCGTGGTCGTAGAGCCCAAAATCGTGGTGCTCGACGAGCCTACGAGCGGCCTTGACTACCGCGAGTGCATGACCGTCATGGAAACCGTGCGCACCATGGCCGAGCGCGGCTGCGCTGTAATCATGGTCTGCCACGACATGGAAGTCGTCTCCGACTTTGCCGAGCGCATTGTAGTAATGGCCGACGGCCGCATCCTCGAGCGCGGCCGCACGCACGAGCTGTTCTCGAACATCGAGCTCATGCAGCGAGCCTACGTTGAGCCGCCCCAGGTCATAGAGCTTTCTCGTCGCCTGGCATCCTCCGTCTCTCCCGCCTTTGCACAGGTGAGCGAGGTCACCGATATCGTTCGCATTACCGAGGGGATGGTCCACCGTGGTTAACGTCATCGACTACATGCCGGGCGATACGCTGCTGCATCGTCTGAACCCCGTCGTCAAACTGGGCCTCGCCGCCGCCATCATCATCGGCATCTTTTTGTCCGACACCTACGTGGCGCTGCTGGGCTTTTTGGCACTCACCCTTGCACTGGGTGCCTATGCCGGCGTCGTCGACCGTCTGCTCTCGCTGCTCAAGTTGCTGATTCCGCTCGCGCTTATCATGCTGGTGCTCCAGCTGGCCTTTATGCGTGATGGCAACGTGGTGTGGGGTTTCATCACCGACACGGGCCTCATTACCGGATCGAAGGCCTGCCTGCGCCTGCTGGGCGTGGCGTTGCCACTCATCCTCATGCTCATGGTGACCAAGCTCAACGACCTCGCCAACGCTTGCGTCGAGGTGCTGCACGTGCCATATCGCTATGCCTTCACCTTTACCACGGCGCTGCGTTTTGTGCCGGTATTTGGCCAGGAAATGAACGCCATCATGGAGGCGCAGACTGCACGCGGCGTCGAATACGACACTAAGAATCCCGTCAAGAAACTCAAACTCATGCTGCCGCTGTGTGTGCCACTGCTTATCTCGAGCGTGGGCAAGACCGATGCCACCGCGCTTGCCGCCGAGCAGCGCGGCTTCTATCTGCGTACGCGCGCCAGCTCGTACAAGCGCTACCCCATCAAGGGCCTAGACATCGCCGTACTCATCATCAGCATCGCCCTCATCGCCACCGGCTTCCTGTTCTAGCAATCGCTGGCAGCAACCGGCAAATGCAAAAGGCCTCGGCTCGCACCAAACGAGCCGAGGCCTTTACTGTTTTCCCAGATAATACCTGTCAAAATAAACCTATCTTTTTTGGCAGGTCGGAAGCTAGAGGCGGTAGGGGACGCCGCTGCGAATGATGGACTCGCGCACCAGGACATCCATCGCATCGAGGGTGATCTCGGGCATCTCGCGATACTTCTGCAACACCGAAAGCTCCGTGCAGGCCAGGATGACGCGGTCGCAGCCGCTACGGGCGAACTCCCACATCACGCGGTCAAACTTATCCATATCGGGCTCGCGCCCGGCCTTCACATCGTCGTAGATAAGCGACATCACGTCGGCCTGACGCTTTTCGCTGGGATAGACGACCTCAACGCCCGCGGTCTCACATTCGCGCCCATAGACGTCTGCGCCCACGGTACCGTCGGTGCCCATGATGCCGATCTTGTGCACCGGCTCGGCCGGCATGCTCAGGTTTGGATCGAACTCGCACTCCCCCATCACCGCGCCGGCCAGAGCATAGCGCACCGACTCGCGCGGCATGTGGATAATCGGCACCTTGGTAAACGACTGAATCTGATCGTAGAAGTAGTGCGACGTGTTGCAGGGAATGGCAATGTGCGCGCAGCCCAGCGACTCGAGCGCTTGGGCGCACTCCTTCATGGTCGCCAGCAGCTCGGCATGCTCACCGGTCTTGATGGCCAGCGTGCGGTCGGGCATGGTCGACTTGGAAAGCACCACCATGTCGATATGCTCCTGGTCGCACGTAGCCGCCGTATGGCGTACCACCTGGTCGTAGTAATACGACGTTGCCTCGGCGCCCATGCCGCCGATAACTCCCAGCTTTTCCATCGCCGCCTCCTTGGTGACGCCCACGCAATTGCGCGTATCATGCCCGCGCCCGCCCGATACATACCGGACGGGCGCCACACTCGTCTACTTGTAATACGTCTTGAACAGCTTAAAGTGGCGCAGCTTGGTGTGCCACATGCGCAACCAGCGGTTAAAGACAAAGTCTCCCTTCATAAACGAGGGATCGGCGCCCTTGCCCTCCTTGGCAAGACGATGCACCTTCGCGCGCAACTCGGGATCCTTGACGTACTTGTCGACGACGCCCATGGGAACGACCATCCACAGCGCCTCGTCCTGCGCCGTCACAAACTCCGGCTCAAACGGGCGGTTGAGCACATACTCGTCCACCACATACTTGGCAACGTTAAAGCCGCTGTTGGTTACGTAGTAGTTGCTGCGGCCCTGGCGGGTGTTGAAGTCAAAGAACTTAAACGAGCCATCGCGCTCGTCATACTTGACGTCAAAGTTGGAATAGCCCACAAAGTGAAGGTCCTCGAGCAGCTTGCGCACGCCACCCATAAGCTCATCGTTGGGCTCGGTGATGATGCAGGCGTGATTACCGACGCCATGGGGCTGATGCTCCTCGAGCAGCACGTGACCAAGGCACATCATGCGAACCTTGCCGTTGCGGTCAGAATAGCTGGTGAGCACGCGCATGTACTCGTCGTTGCCGGGCACACGATCCTGCAAAATCAGGTCATCGGTGTAGCCACTGGCATAGGAATCGCGGATAACCTGCTCCAGCTCGGCGCGGTCGGCAATCTCATAAGCCTTCTTCTGACCCTCGAACTCATGCTGCCACCACATGATGCCGTCGGAAGGCTTCAAGATCATCGGGTAGGGGAAGTCAATCTGGTCGAGCACCTCGGCAGGCGCCTCTCCTTGCGTGTTGAGCATCTGCGCAGTAAAGGTAAACGTATGCGGATAGGGCACACCGTGCTTCTCGCACAGCTCGTAGAAGATCTCCTTCTTCTGGCACTGCTCGAGCATGCTATAGGGCGCGTAAGGCGCAACGATGTTATCCGCCAGCTCGTTGGCATCCTTGGCCTGAGCCACCAGGGCAACATAGTTATCGCCGCAGCCCATCAGGACAATCGTCTTGTCGGCATGCGCTCGAGCGATACCGTTGACGGTCTTAAGCATCACGGGCATGGTATCGATATCCACGTTGGGCGTGTAATCGATAATTTGGCTGCGATACGCGGGGCCGGTCTGGTACTTGCCAAAGACCAGGCTCTTAACCTGATACTCCTCGTAGAAAGCGCGCGCCACCGAATACGCGTTGATGTCGCCGCCGAGCAGCACGGGGATAAACTCGCGCTCTATAAACTGCAATGCCATGGAAACTTCCTATCTAGAACTGCCCACACGACGGGCGGTCTTTGTGCAACTGATTTATTCTAGCGTGCCGAGCCGCCGGCACCCAAAGCTCCACCGTATCTATGGCAATCGGCGTAATTATCCAGCACGAAGGCGGCGATCACCGGTGTACGACAACGGGCAATGAACCCACCGTTGTTGTAGGATTCAACATGTTGCCCGCCCCGTCGAAAGGTACACTGTGCCCCAGGCTCATCCGATCAACAACCCCATCATTGACGCCGCAAAGCGCGAACTTGCGGATCGTGCCCAGACGGCAGCTCCCCTACGCACCGCAAACGATGCTTACAACGGGCCTGCCCGCATCGTCTCAATCAACACGTCGGAGCACAAAGGCACGCGTAAGTCACCCGTCGCCGACGGGCACGACACCGTCATCGAGCAGTTTGGCCTCGCCTCCGATGCGCACGCCGGGCATTGGCACCGTCAGGTCTCCTTTTTAGCTGCAGAGTCTATCCAGACGGCGCAGGCGCGCGGGCTCGATGTGCACGAGGGCGACTTTGGCGAGAACTTCACAACCCAGGGCATCAACCTGCTCTCACTCCCCTTGGGCACGCAGCTCAAGATTGGCAACGAAGTACTCGTCGAAATCAGCCAGATCGGCAAAGTCTGCCACACCCGCTGTGCCATCTACTATCTCGCCGGCGACTGCATCTTCCCCCACGAGGGCATTTTTGGCGTCGTGCTGCAGGGCGGAGAAGTCCATATCGGTGAGGACATACAGATGGTCAAGCTCGGTGACGGCACCTGTTCGTTTACGCCGGCTGAGGCGCTCCAAGAGGTGGAGCAGGCTCGCCGCGAAGGAACCCTATAGTTGCAAAACCCCACGTTGAGGTAGCTTTTGCAGCCAAGAATTCAGTTACAACAGGGTGCCGTAACGTTAAAGTTGAACTCTATGGTTTCTCAACAATTCACCATTCCCGCAGGTCAAGGCCAAAGCCTCAAGTTCAACTTGACCCTTTAGAACCTTTAAGGTTCAAGTTGAGGTCGAAAGCAGTAGTAGAATACACCTCGACCAATAACCTACGATTGATTGCAGAGGGACTGGATGCAGCATTCGAACCATCGCACCGCAGCGCTCATCGCGTCGAAGCCGGCTCGTATCATCACGAGCGCCGTGCTCGCCGTTGCGCTGACGGCCACGCCGATGCTCTCCCCCGTTGCGGCGTATGCCGCCTCGCAGGCAACGCAGGACCAGCTTTCCGCAGCCCAGCAGAAGATCGAAGCCGCCACGAGCGCGTACAACGACGCC